>JAKBBM010000042.1 GCA_021808545.1 Pseudomonadota bacterium
CTCCCGGCAGGAAATCTGGCCTTTTTGCAGTGGCACGGCGAGGTACACATCCTCATCGGTTAAAATATGCCCAGCCGGCAGATCGTGCTTGGCATATACGCCGCGCACCAGCCCATCCAGATAGCGCACTTCCTTCTCTGGTGGAATGCGCTTGGAGGTGGCCGAGCCGCCGCACATTTCCTCGGCCTTCTGGAAAGCCTTGAACCAGCCATCCACCTGCTCGGGCAGGGAGCAATAGGGCGAGACGGGAATGTCATCCGCCGCGATGTCGATATGCCGCTCAAACGTGCGGGCACCCTTGGCATAGGCGATCAGCATGGAATCATGCCAGTCGCGATATTCATGCGTGGAGAAGCCGATGACATTATCTGGATAGCGCGCCCGCAGGAAATCAATCTGGTTCATCTCCAGCTCATGATCCTCGGACGGGTAGATGGAGACGCAATGGTTGATGGCGAGCGGTATGTTGCGCTTGGCGAAGAAGGAGACAATGTCATCCAGATCGCGCAGAGAGGAGCCGCCGGTGGAGATGATGACCGGCTTTTTCGTCGTCGCGATTTTCTCGATCAGGAACCAGTCCTTGATGTCGGAGCTGGCGATCTTGATGATCTGGATGCCAAGTTCCACGCATTTTTCCACCGATGTTTCATCGAACGGGGTCGCCATCGAGATCATGGAGGCATTACGCACGGCCGTGACCATTTTCTGGTAATCGGCCCAGGAGAGCTGGGTATCCAGCGTTTTCTTGATGTAGCGTATGTCGGTGCGGGCGCGGAAATCCTTGTGGATGAAGCTGTCCACATCGCGGAACTGGAATTTCATCGCGGCGCGGACATTGTTGTAGCGCACCACCTTCGCGTAATCGGCGATGATCTTAAGGCCCCGCTCAACCCGGCCCCAATGGTTGTTCGCCATTTCCAGGACGAACAGATTGTCGAAAATCGAGGCGCGCATGAAGGGAAAACTCCGCTATGAATAGGCCGTAATTTATGGGCTTGGGCAGGCAGCGTCAATTTTCCGGCCCGCGGCGGGGCGTACAACCTTGGCGAGAAGAGGTCAGAAGCCGATCCGCTCTTTTTCGATCACATAGGGGCGTTTTTGCACCTGGGTATGGATGGCGCCCACATATTCGCCGATGATCCCCAGAGAGACGAGCTGTACGGAGCCCAGAAAGAACAGCCCGATGACCAGCGGCGCGATGCCGACCGTGAAGTGCGACCAGAAAATGAGCTTATAAACAAAATAGGCGAGACCCGCGAGGAAGGAGATGCAGGCGCAGACAAAGCCCAGCGCGGTGACCAGCCGAAGCGGCACCTTGGAGAGGTTGGTGATGCCGAGCATCGCGATATCATAGAGCGCGTAGAAATTATTCTTGGTGATCCCGCGCTTGCGCACCGGCTGGTCGTAGGGGATTTTGTGAATGCCCAGGCCGATTTCGGCGATCATGCCGCGAAAGAACGGGTAGGGGTCGCCCATATCGCGCACCGCCTCCACCACCTTGCGGTCATACAGCCCAAAACCGGTGAAATTCTGGATCGTCGCGATTTCGGCCATGCGCTCGACCAGCGCGTAATAGGCCCGGCGCAGCAGGAACATGGCCGGCGTCTCCGCCGAGGAGCGCTTGACGCACAGCACCGTGGCATAGCCCGCCCGCCACGTCTCGATCAGCTGGGGGAGCAGCTCCGGCGGGTCTTGCAGGTCGGCGACGATGCTGATCACCGCCTCGCCGCGCGCCTGCAAAAACGCATGCATGGGCGAGCGTATATGGCCGAAATTGCGGGCATTCACGATGATCTTCACCCGCTCATCGGCGGCGCGCAGGGCCTTCAGCCGGTCCACGGTGGCATCGGTTGAGGCATTATCGATAAAAATATGCTCGTAGGCGCAGTCCGGCACCTGGGCCATGGCGGCGGCAACCCGTGCATGCAGCTCCGCCACATTGGCTTCCTCGTTATAGCAGGGGGTGATGATGCTCACGAAGCTCATGCAGCGGGTTTCCTGAAAGACGGTGCAGCCAGCTGGCGCCAGGCCAGCCAGCCAAAGGCGGGGCAGAGTATGAGTAATGTGGCAAGCGGGGTGGAGGCAAGAATGCCCGCCACGCCAAAGGCCGCCGCCAGGGCCGGTTTGGCCGCCAGGGCGGCGGCGGCGGCGGAAGCCTGGGCCAGAAGCTGGCCGCGATAGGCGCGCAGCGCGTTCAGCAGCATGCCAGCCACGCGCGGCAGGTTCAGTGCCACCACCCAGCCCGCTACGGCCAGGAACAGGGCAGGGGGGATGTGCAGATTCTCATGCAGCCAGAAGGTGAGCAACCGGTTGCCGCCCAGCACAATAAGCGCCGTGCCGCCCACCCCCAGAACCAGCACGGTGAGCGTGCCGCGCAGCAGGGTCCGGCGGACCCAGCCATGGTCGTTCTGCGCCACGGCGGCGACGAATTCCGGCCAGATGGCCTGGATGGAGACCTGCAGCATGCCGCTCGCGGTAATGCAGATGCGCAGCGCGACCGCCATTTGCGCGGCCGCCACAGGGCCCAGCCAATGCAGGGTCAGCACATTGTCGAACACAAAGGCGCTGGCCTCGGCGATGGCGATGAGCGCCAGCACGCCGCCATGGCGCAGCGCCTGGCGCAGCACGCTGAAATTGGGCCGCAGGCGCGGCCTTATGGCGGGCTGGGTGAACAGCGCGTGCGCCATGCTACCGGCATTGGCGAGCAGCCCGGCCCCGAACACGGCCAGGGTCATGGCGGCCGGCCCGGTATGGGCCCAGGCCGCGGCGATGACAAAAAGCAGCATGAGCCCGGTTTGCGCCATGGCCCACAAGCCCGCCGCATGGCCTTTTTGCAGCCCGAACCACAGCGCGCCGGAGAGCCCCAGCGGAATATTCAAGACCAGGCAGGCGCCGGCGATGAGAAAAGATGACGCCGGTGTGAGGTTGGGCCATAATAAAAGGCACAAACCGCCGCCCGCCAGCAGCGCCAGTCCAAAGGCGGCGCCGCTGAACAGGCAGGCGGAAACATAGTCGCGCGCGACCGTGCCTTGCTGGCGCACGCTGGGCAGCAAGGTCACCAACGCGCCGCCCAGGCCAAGGTCCAGCATGCCCGCGGCCCAGGCCAGGGAGGTTGCCGCCCCCCACACGCCAAAGCCATTAACCCCCAGCGTATGCAGGGCCAGCGGCAGAATGATGAGGCTGGCGCCCAGCTGCAGGAAACGTTGCGCAATACCGGCCCCGCCGCTGAGCAGAACCCGCCGGCTGCGATGATGAAGAGCGCCAAAGCGGAAAACCATGCAACGCATATGCCGGGTGTGCTGCCCGCCGCCAAGCCCGAGGGGGGTAAGAGTGACACAAATCTATCACACGCGGGCTGGATGATTTGCTGTATCGGCTGGCGGAATGGGAATGCGCGGGTCAGGTCTGGCGGGCAACGGCCAGGGCCGGCCGGTTGGCGTGTTTTGGCTTATCCAGGCGGCGCCGTCGGGCGGGCCGGGCGCGGAAGGGAGCTTTGAGAGTTGAATTACGCTTATATTGTCTATCTTGCCAATTATTCGGATGGCGTGCTGTATGTGCTGGCGGCGCTGCTGGTGGTGGCGCTGGCCGTGATTATCGACCGCTTCTGGTCGCTGCGCAGCACCATCTTGCGCGGGCAGTCCGTTATCCGCGCCACGGCTGGAATGCCGGCCTTAAAGCAGGGCGATCTGTCGGGCTTGCTGCGCCAGGCGGGCGGCCTGCCGGAGGCCATTTTGCTCGATACTGCGCTGCGCCATTTGGACACCGCCGCAACGGATGCGATGGCAAACCGGCTGGATGAATCGATCATGCTGATCGCGCCCAAGCTGGACCGCCGCCTGTGGGTGCTGGATACGGTGGTGACCCTGGCCCCCCTGCTTGGGCTGTTTGGCACTATTATCGGTATGTTCCATGCTTTTAACGTTCTGGCGCAGCCCGGCCATGCCCCGGCCGAAGTGACCGGCGGTGTGGCTGATGCGCTGGTGGCCACCGCCTTTGGTATTTTCATCGCCATGCTTGGGCTTGCCGGATATAACGCGCTCACTAATCAGGTGCGTGTCATCGTACATCAGCTCGACTCGCTAAAGATGATGATCGTCAACCGCACGGATGGTCAGCCCATGGTGCCTGCACGCGGCCAACCCGCCGCCACGCCGCAGGGCGTGGCCCAGCTCGCGGACGCATAACATCCATGAACATGCGTTATTTCGAGCATAAGCGGGCGCGCATCGAGATCATTCCGATGATCGACGTGATGCTGTTCCTGCTCGTATTCTTCATCATTGTTACCTTGCAGATGATCCCCGATGCGGGGGTGAGCCTGCAATTGCCGGTGTCCAGCCAGACGGATCAGCTGCCACATCCAAAATTCACCGTGAACGTGCTGTCCAACGGCACGATTAAAGTGAAGGATCAGGTGATGACACCCGACCAGCTCACCGCCTTGTTCGCCAATGACGGCAATCCGGATAAAACCGAGGTGACGATCGCGGCGGATAAAAGCACGGCGTTTCAGCATTTCATGACCGTGATTGACGCGGCCCGCAAAGCCAACGTCACCGATATCGGCATCGCCGCGCAGCCGCAATCATCCAACTAACGTTCTGTTTAATAAAGCTTACATCAGCGCCCGCCATTTCCGGCGGGCGTTTTTGTTTTGGACGCATGCAGAAAAAACTTAACTGTTCATGAAACGGTCAACAAAACTTACCAGAACTGAAATCGAGTTTTACAAAAAAGTAAGTTAGAGGCTCCGCTATTGCGCTGCGGCAAATCTTGCCGGTGTGGCGCGGTCTGGGAAGATGAAGAGGGAGCTTTACATGGGTTACCACAATACGCTGCGGCGGGCGCTTTCGCGCGCTTGCTCGCCGCGCACATTGGCGTTCGCGCTTGCCATTTCCGCCGGTGCCGCCCCGGCGCTCGCGCAAAGCAGCAACGATGCGCCGGTTAATCTCGATCTCGGTTCGGTGCTGGCCACTGGCACCACCACCAGTGAGCAGCTGCTGGCCACGCCGGGCACCGCGCCGAATGTGGCGCCCTCGCTCACCCCGGTGAATGCGACGCAGCCCACCTCCGTCGTCAGCCAAAAGACGATTGAGAATCAGTTCACCACTACGGCGAGCTATGCCGATATCGCCAAGCTCACCCCGTCAGTTTCCTCCATCAGCCCGAACGGGCCTGGCCTGCAGGAAGCCTCGGGCCCCGTGATCCGCGGCTTCCAGGACGGCCAGTACAACATTACCTTCGATGGCATTCCCTTTGGCGATGCCAACGATTTCACGCATCACTCCACCTCGTTCTTCACCGCCTCCGATATCGGCCAGACGATCGTCGATCGTGGTCCCGGCACGGCGGAGACGGTGGGCGACGCCACATTCGGCGGCACCATCTCGCTGCGCACCATCGACCCGGCGGCCACGCAAACCCTGACACCAACCGGCACCTGGGGCTCGTTTGGTACCTCCATCGCCGGCTTGCGTTACGATACGGGGTCGATCCGCGCGCTTAACGGCACCACCGCCGTGGTCCAGGGTGAGCATATCCAGAGCAATGGCGGGCTGACCCATACGGGCCAGGAGCGCGAGAATTTCTTTGGTAAGATCGTTATTCCGCTCAGCGCCAGCACCACGCTGACGTTGATGAGCGACTATAACAATATCTATCAGAATTTCGTGACCGGCACGACATCCGATCAGCTCGCCTATTATGGCTGGAATTACGCGAATAACAGCGACCCCTACAGCCAGGCTTTCTACAAATATAATAGCGATCAGATCCAAAGTGACATGGAGTATGCGGATCTGCGCTCCAATTTGGGCGACGGCTTCCTGTATGACGGCAAGATCTACACCTATGCCTATTACCATCATGGCATGAATGGCGCGGACGTGAACGGCCAGGGCCTGCCCGGCCAGCCGCTGCCCGCGGGCGCTGTGCCCAATCTGGTGCAATACAGCCCGACGGGCACGCCTGTTGCGGGTGTTCCCGGCCAGATCATGAGGATGGATGAGCGCTCTGTTGGCACCATTCAGCGCCTGCAGAAGAATTTCTCCTTCGGCGATATCAAGACCGGCTTCTGGTTCGATCATCAGGTCAACACACGCTTCCAGGAAGAAGTAATCCTGAATGCGGGGAATGTGCCGAACTATATTTCCGGTTCGCAGCCGATCGACCGGTTGATGCACGACCAGCTCTATACCTTCCAGCCTTATGCGCAGTTTGACTGGAAACCGATTAACGGGCTGACGCTGACGGCCGGCGCGAAATATGCCTTCTTCCGCCGCCAGCTGAATGCGCCGGTGAACCAGAAGACCGGCGAGGCGCTGGGTTATCAGCATAATTACGACAAGCTGCTGCCGAGCTTCGAGGCGAAGTATAATTTCTCGCCCACTTTATCGGCCTATTTCCAGGCGGCGGAAGGGTTCCTTGCGCCCAACCTGAATACTTATTTCACATCCGTAAATAATGTGAATAACCAGAGCCTGAAGCCTGAATCCACGCTGAACCTGCAGACCGGCTTTGCCTATCAGTCGCGGCATCTGGCGCTGGGCGGGGATATCTACAACATCCACTTCCAGAACTACGTCAACCACAAGAAGGTCGCCGACCCGGTCACCAACGTCAAATATCTGGTTTACTATAATTCGGGCGGCGTGATCTATCGCGGCATCGAGGCCGAGGCCACCTATACGTTCGATAATGGCATCAGCCTGTTCGCCAATGGGGGGTATAATGAGGCCTTCCAGACGGGTAGCGAGCTCAACATCACCAACGCGCCGCAGGGCACGGCAAACCTTGGTGTGCTGTACGATAAGAATGGCATTTATGCCTCGGTGATCGACCAGTGGACCGGCGGTGAATATTCCGGCACCACCGGCGGGATCGGCGCCTATTCCAATAGCCCGGCGTCTGGCAAGTCGCCCGGCGGCTGGTACGATCCGTACAATGTCGTCAACTTGGCAGCGGCCTATACGTTCAATCACAACAACCCGCACCTGACTCAGGTGAAGGTGAAGCTGAACGTGGACAATATCACCAACCAGCACCAGGTGATTTTCGATTACGGCACCGATGCCGCCAACCAGATCTGGTATCAGGTTCTGCCCGGCGTGTCGGCGTTCGTGACCGTGTCCGTGCCGCTGAAATTCTGATCCGTCGCGGATTACGTGACAGTTGCATGAAACAAGCTTGGGGCCCGGCGCATGCTGGGCCCCAATGCGTTACAAGCCCGCCTTTAAGAGATTTCACGCTTTGGATTGCATGACGATGAATATGCCAGATGATTGGCTGAGCCCGGGTGCGGAGAATCGCCGTTTTTTCATGGCCATTGGTTTTGGCCTGCTGCTGGAAGCAACGGTGCTGGCGATTTTGCTGCCCGTGCTGGCGCACCCCAAACCCCCGGCGCGCCATCCATCGGTGATCAAGATTTCGATCGAGGCGCCACCACCAGCGCCCAAACCGCCCCCGCCCGCGCCAAAGCCGCCACCACCCAAACCGGTGCCGCCGCCCAAGCCGGTAACACAGCCCATGCCAACGCCGCCCCCGCCGCCGCCACGCCCGGCTGAGCATCATATTGTGCGGCATGTGCCGCCACCGCCCAAGCCGCAGCCCCCGCCGCCGCCCAAACCCGTGCCGCAAACACCGCCCGCCCCCAAATTGCCGCCCGCGCCTTCAGCCGGGCAGGTGGATAAATTCCGCCTGGCGATGCGCGCGGCCGTGCAAGCCGTGGCCAGTGAGGTTTACCCCCAGGCCGCGCAGATGGCGCATGAAATGGGCGCGCCGGAAGTCACCTTCACCTATCTCAACGGTGCGGTCACCAATATCGCGCTGGCCAAATCCAGCGGTTTTCCGTTGTTGGACCGGGCAGCGCTGCGAGCCGCGCGCATCGCGCATTATCCGCCCCCGCCTTCGGGTTTTGCCGGGCGCACCTACACGGTAACCGTGGCGGTGATTTTCCGCGTGGTGGCCGCGCCCGATTTCGACGCCGACTAACTATGCTGCTAGAAAAATCAATAACCTAGTGTGATTCAGCTTCTGAAATTCACGATATTTCATGTCGCGAATTTCAGAACTATCACACTAGCTTTATGTTTGAACGAGCAATATGCGGTTAGCTTGTCCCTTGCGGGTCAATCTAAACGCACATTGCTCTAACGCTTGGCGCGCCTTAAAGGGCCGCGCGAATGGCGGCGAGTGCGGCACTGGCCTGGGCCGCATTGGGCCCGCCTGCCTGTGCCATGGCCTTGTTACCACCGCCCCCTTGGCCGCCAGCCGCAGCGGCTGCCGCGCG
This sequence comes from Pseudomonadota bacterium, assembly GCA_021808545.1. Lineage (GTDB taxonomy): Bacteria > Pseudomonadota > Alphaproteobacteria > Acetobacterales > Acetobacteraceae > Acidocella. The sequence goes on from JAKBBM010000042.1 coordinate 8,288, forward strand.
CACCAGCTCCACCGCGCTATGGGGCAGGGCATCGGCCACCGCGACGACGATGGCCGCCTTTTGCTCCGCCGTGGAGACAAGCGCGACAACCCCCTCGCCCAGCGATTTCAGCAGCTCGGTGGCGATAGGCCGCAGCTCCTTGGGTGAGATCTCGCCCACATTGCGCAAAATGGCTTTGGTGCCGCCCACATCCTCAAACTGCGTGGCGGTGGCGAGCACCAGCTTTTTCTGCAGCTCCGCCACCTGGCGTTCCAGGCGTTTTTTATCGTCTTGCAGCTGGGTGATGCGCGCGGGTAATTCCGCCGCCGGGGCCTTGATGCTGGCGGCGGCTTGCGCCAGCAGGCGGGATTCATCCTCGATCGCGGCTACCGCCGCTTCGCCGGCCAGCGCCTCTATGCGCCGCACTCCGGCCGAGACCGCCCCTTCGGAGACGATGCGGAACAGCCCAATATCGCCGGTGCGCGCCACATGGGTGCCGCCGCACAGCTCGATCGACCATGCGGATTTTTCCGCCTCAGGCGCGCCCATCGAGACAACGCGCACCTCATCGCCATATTTTTCGCCAAACAAGGCCATGGCGCCCAGCTTCACCGCCTCTTCCGGTGTCATCAGCCTGGTCGTCACATCCGTATTCTCGCGGATGCGGGCATTCACGTCGCGCTCGACCATGGCCAACTCCTCGGGCGTGATCGGCCGGGGCTGGGAAATATCGAAGCGCAGCCGGTCCGGCGCGTTGAGCGAGCCTTTTTGCGCGACATGGGCCCCAAGCGCGCGGCGCAGGGCCTCGTGCAGCAAATGCGTGGCGGAATGATGCGCGCGGATGCGGGTGCGGCGCGTATGGTCCACCGTGGCGATGACGGGCTGGCCCACGCGCGCACTTCCCGCCTCCACGATGCCGCTATGGACGAACAGCCCGCCCAGCTTTTTCTGCGTATCGGTGATGCGGATGCGCAAATTGTCAGGCCCGGTGATAAAGCCGGTATCGCCCACCTGGCCGCCGCTTTCGGCATAAAACGGGGTTTGGTTGAGAAGCAGATGCACGGTTTGTTCGGGCAGGGCCGTTTGCGCCCGCGCGCCATCCACGATCAGGGCGGTGATGGTGCCTTGCGCCGCTTCGGTGCTGTAGCCAAGGAATTCGCTGGCCCCCAGCTCCTCGTTCAGCTCGAACCAGAGGGTCTCGGTCGCCGCCTCGCCCGAGCCGGCCCAGGCCGCGCGGGCGCGCGCCTTCTGCTCGGCCATGGCGGCCTCGAACCCGGCTACATCCACGCCCTTGCCCTGCTCGCGCAGCGCATCCTGGGTTAAATCCAGCGGGAAGCCATAAGTGTCGTAGAGTTTGAACGCCACGGCGCCGGGCAGGGCCCCGCCTGCGGGGATATCCCGCGCCTCGTCGCGCAGCAGCAAAATCCCGCGCTCGAGCAGGGAGCGGAAGCGTTTTTCCTCCAGCTCCAGCGTCTCGGTAATCAGCCCTTCCGCGGCGGAGAGTTCCGGATAGGCCTGGCCCATCTGCCGGGTGAGGGCGGGCACCAGCCGGTGCATCAGCGGCTCTTTCGCACCCATCATGTGCGCATGGCGCATGGCGCGGCGCATGATCCGGCGCAGCACATAGCCGCGCCCCTCATTCGAGGGCAGCACGCCATCGGCCATCAGGAAGGCGGAGGAGCGCAAATGGTCGGCCACCACGCGATGGCTGATTTTAAAGGCGCCATCCGGCGTCTGGCCGGTTTCCTCGGCCGAGGCGAGGATGAGCGCGCGCAGCGTGTCCGTGTCGTAATTATCGTGCTGGCCCTGCAAAATGGCGGCAAAACGCTCCAGCCCCATGCCGGTATCGATGGAAGGGCGCGGCAGATCGCTGCGCGTGCCGGGCGGGCCTTCCTCGTACTGCATGAAGACGAGGTTCCAGATCTCGATGAACCGGTCGCCATCCTCATCCGGGCTGCCGGGAGGCCCACCGGCAATGGCCGGGCCATGATCGTAGAAAATTTCAGAGCAGGGGCCGCAGGGGCCGGTATCGCCCATCCGCCAGAAATTATCGTCGGTGGGGATACGGATGATGCGCTCATCCGGCAGGCCGGCGATTTTTTTCCACAAGGCGGCCGCGTCCTCGTCCGTATGGTAGACGGTGACGAGCAGCTTCTCCGGACTCAGGCCGAAATCCTTGGTCAGCAGCGTCCAGGCATGGAAAATGGCCTCTTCCTTGAAATAATCGCCGAAGGAGAAATTCCCCAGCATCTCGAAGAAGGTATGGTGCCGGGCGGTGTAGCCGACATTGTCGAGATCGTTATGCTTGCCGCCGGCGCGCACGCATTTCTGCGCCGAGGTGGCGCGGGTGTAGGCGCGCTTCTCCTGCCCGGTGAAGACATTCTTGAACGGCACCATGCCTGCATTGGTGAAAAGCAGGGTGGGGTCGTTACGCGGCACCAGCGGTGCCGAGGGCACGATCTGGTGCCCGTTACGGGCGAAATAGTTGAGGAAGGTGGCGCGGATATCGTTGCTGGTGACCATGCTGGCTGGATTACAGGGCGGACAGGCTTTCGCCAAGTATCCCCCGCATTATTCGGCCAACAAGGCCTGCACCAGGGGGGGGATGGAGGTCATGTTGAAGGGTTTTCTTAAAATAGGGGCGCCTACGGGGGCCGATGACGCCGTGGTGTCATCGGCATAGCCGGTGATGAAGAGAAACCTCAGGTTAGGGTGCAGTTCACGCGCGGCATTGGCGAGTTTTGCGCCGTTCATGCCCGGCAGGCCGATATCGGTGATCAGCAGATCGAGCGCGGGCAGGTGCCGCAGGCAGCGCATCGCCGCGGCGGCATCGGCTTCCTGGTGGATGTGGTAGCCCTCATCTTGCAGAATATCGGCCAGGAGCATGCGGATATTGGGCTCGTCATCGACGATGAGAATGGGGCGTCCCGCGCCTTTTGTGGCGCGGGCTGGCGGGGTCTCTGCGGGCAGCACGCCGGGCTGGGACGGGGACTCGCCGGCTTGGCAGGGCAAATATAGCGTGACCATGGTGCCATGACCTGGGGTAGACATAAGGCTGACATGGCCACCGGATTGCCGCGCGAAGCCGTAAATCATGGACAGGCCAAGCCCGGTACCTTGTCCGACGGACTTGGTGGTAAAGAACGGATCGAACGCGCGGGCCTGTACATCGGGGGGCATCCCCACGCCTGTATCCTGCACGATCAGTGTGTCATAATCGCCGGGCTGTAAGCCATGGGCGCTGGCTTGGCGGGCGTTCAAAATAACATGGCCGGTGCTGATGGTCAGGCTGCCGCCTTGGGGCATGGCATCGGCGGCGTTGATGCACAGATTGAGCAACGCGTGTTCGAGCTGGTTGGGGTCCACCAGTGTGGCGGGAAGATGCGGCATATAACGCACATCCAGCGAAATTCCGGAGGGAATGGTACGGGCGATGAGGTCGCGCATGCCTGCCACGAGCTGGTTTATATCGGTCCGGATGGGTTTGAGCGGCTGCGGGCGCGAGAAAGCGAGCAGGCGGTTGATAAGAGTGGCGGCGCGGTTGGCACTGTCCTGCGCGGCCTCGATATAGCGGCGGAAATCTTGTGTCCGGCCCTGGATCAGCCTGGTTTGCAGCATGTCCAGACTGCCGGTGATGCCGGTGAGCAGATTGTTGAAATCATGCGCGATGCCGCCGGTAAGCTGGCCCACCGCTTCCATCTTCTGGCTCTGGCGCAGCTGTTCCTCGGCCTGTATCAGGGCACTGGTGCGCGCGGCCATGCGGGCCGTGAGCTTCTCGTTGGCCGCGTGCAATTCGGCGCTGACCCGCCCCAGCCTTATGCTATTGACCATCGCGATATTGGTGAGCACCACCATGGCGGTGGTGATGGCCAGAAACACCAGGTCGATGAACCAGCTTTTGGCGTAAAGCAGGCCGATATTTTGGTTGGGCAGAAAGAAATAATTTGCCATGGCCGCGGTAATGGCGACCGAGAGCAACCCCGGCCCGATGCCCCCGGCCAGGGTTGAGATCAAGATGGCGGGGATAAAGGTCACGAAGGGGGCGGTAACGGCCTGGCCCAGGGCCATGCGGGCGGCGAGCGCCAGCATGCATAACGGCAATGGTAGACTATAGCGCAGCCAAGTTCGTTCACGGATACGAAGCAACGTGATGAACAGCCGCACAAAATTACCCCTGAATGGCCAGGCCATTAAACTGCGTTTATTCCAGGGACGTGGTCAAGCGTAATTTGGCGGCATGGCGCTAATCGTCGTCGCCGGGCTCCTCATTTTCCGCGGTCATCAGCGCCTCGGCGATGGTGGAGGATTGCTCGCGGATTTTTTTCTCGATGGTTTCGGCGATCTTGGGGTTGTCGCGCAGGAATTGCTTGGCGTTCTCGCGCCCTTGGCCGATGCGCTGGCTGTCATGGGAGAACCAGGCGCCGGATTTTTCAACAACACCCGCCTTCACGCCCAAATCGATCAGCTCGCCCATTTTACTGATGCCCTCGCCGAACATGATGTCGAACTCAACCTGCCGGAAGGGCGGAGCGAGCTTGTTTTTCACCACTTTCACGCGGGTATGGTTGCCGGTTACGTCCTCTCGGTCCTTGATCGAGCCGGTACGGCGGATTTCCATGCGGATGGAGGCGTAGAATTTGAGCGCATTGCCGCCGGTGGTGGTTTCGGGGTTGCCGAACATCACGCCGATCTTCAGCCGGATCTGGTTGAGGAAGATCAGCATGGTGTTGCTGCGCGAGACCGAGCCGGTGATCTTGCGCAGGGCCTGGCTCATCAGGCGGGCATGCAGGCCGACATGGCTATCGCCCATCTCGCCTTCCAGCTCGGCGCGCGGCACCAGGGCGGCGACGGAATCGATCACTAGCACGTCGATCGAGCCGGAGCGGACCAGCGTATCGGCGATCTCAAGCCCCTGCTCGCCCGTATCGGGCTGAGAGATCAGCAGATTATCCACATCCACGCCGAGCTTGCGAGCATAAACGGGGTCGAGCGCATGCTCGGCATCGATAAAGGCGCAGGTGCCGCCGCGCTTTTGCGCCTCGGCAATGGCATGCAGGGCGAGCGTGGTCTTGCCCGAGCTTTCTGGCCCGTAAATCTCGATCACACGGCCGCGCGGCAGGCCGCCAATGCCCAGCGCCAGATCCAGCCCGAGCGAGCCGGACGGGATGGTCTCAATGGCTTCGGTGCCGCCCTTGGCGCCCATGCGCATGATCGAGCCCTTGCCAAAAGCGCGCTCGATCTGCGCCATCGCGGCGTCCAGCGCCTTGTTTCTTTCCAGATCGGGTTTTGCCATTGCCGTCACATTCGCCATGTCTGTTGCCTCCAGAGCGTCCAACATCGACTCGGGATCTGTCAAACGCGGTTTTCTGTTTGCTGCCTGCGCAACCATAGCGTGTTTTCTTTCCGATGCCAGAGGGATTTATTAAGCTTATGCTGGCACGAAAAGAACAAAACAACAACATCCTTGTTAACTATTTGTTCGTTTTTTGTTCCAAGGCGGTTTTCCCCTTTATTATTCGAAGCCCGGGCTGAAAATTTTACAGCGCCAGGCCGCGCTGCAAGCTCGACGCCATGCGCGCGGCCCGCTCCTGCACCGCCGCCGCCGCCGCGGGGCTGAGTATTTCCGCGCTCGTCTCGCGCCAAAGGGCCAGCCAGCGGTTGAACAGGGCCGGGGAGAGATGCGCTCTTTGCCGGGCGTGAGCCTGCATCGGGTTGCCCTGATAGCGCCCCGTGCCAAGCATCATGGCGCTCCAGAAATCGGTGAGTTTGGCCAGATGGTCCGGCCAGTCATGAATGGCGCGGTTGAAAATGGGGCCAAGCTCTGGGTCTTGGCGGATGCGGGCATAAAACAGCGCGACGAGCCGGCGGATCTCGGGTTCTGTCAGCCGCGCGGGCGGTTCGGGCAAGGGGGGCATGAGACATCCTGCGCGCGGATAAATATTTGGGGCCGCTCTTTTCAACAAAGAGCGGCTTTATCCCCAATGCCAGCCCTTACAGTCCACCGCCGCGCCGCCCGATGGAGGCCCCCAGCCGCAGACGAAGGGCGTTGAGCTTGATGAAGCCCGCCGCATCCTGCTGGTTATAGGCGCCTTCATCATCCTCGAACGTGACCATGCGGGTATTGTAGAGCGAATGCGGGCTCTCCCGGCCGGTGACGATGACATTGCCCTTATACAGCTTCAGCCGCACCGTGCCGGTCACGGACGCTTGCGACGTGTCGATCAGCGCCTGGAGCATCCGGCGTTCAGGCGCGAACCAGAAGCCGTTATAGATCAGCTCGGCATAGCGCGGCATCAGGCTGTCCTTCAGATGCCCCGCCTCGCGGTCCAGCGTGATGCTCTCAATGCCCCGGTGGGCGGCGAGCAGGATGGTGCCGCCCGGGGTTTCGTACACGCCGCGGGACTTCATGCCGACAAAGCGGTTTTCCACCAGATCCAGCCGGCCGATGCCGTTCATCTTGCCATATTCGTTCAGCCGCGTGAGGAGGGTGGCGGGCGAGAGCGCCTCGCCATTCAGCCCCACCGCGTCGCCGCGCAGGAAATCGATGGAGATTTCGGTCGCCACATCGGGCGCGGCCTCGGGCGAGATGGTGCGCTGATACACGATCTCATCCGGCGCCAGGGCGGGATCTTCGAGGATTTTGCCTTCGGAGGAGGAGTGCAGAAGATTCGCATCGACCGAGAACGGGGCCTCGCCGCGCTTATCCTTGGTGATGGGGATCTGGTTGGCCTCGGCATATTCGATCAGCTTGGTGCGCGAGGTCAGCTCCCATTCGCGCCAGGGGGCGATCACGCGGATATTGGGGTTCAGCGCGTAATAGCCGAGTTCAAAGCGGACCTGGTCGTTGCCCTTGCCGGTGGCGCCATGGGCGACCGCATCGGCCCCCACCGCTTCGGCGATCTCGATCTGCCGCTGCGCGATGAGCGGGCGCGCGATGGAGGTGCCCAGCAGATACTGCCCCTCATACAGCGCGTTGGCGCGGAACATGGGGAAGACGAAATCCTTCACGAAGGTCTCGCGCAGATCCTCGATGAAGATTTCCTTGATGCCGAACATCTCGGCCTTCTTGCGCGCCGGCTCCAGCTCCTCGCCCTGGCCAAGATCGGCGGTGAAGGTGACGACCTCGCAGCCATAGCGGTTCTGCAGCCAGCGAAGAATGACGGAAGTGTCCAACCCGCCCGAATAGGCGAGGACGACTTTTTTGATTTTCTGCTCCATGGAAGCGCTCCGTATTACGTGTGCCGGCGCCGGGCAAGCGCGGCGGCGAACATTTTGGCGCCGGTGAGCTGCTGGGCCAGGTAGCTGCCCGTGGCCAGGGCTTCTGGCGCCTTGGCATCGCCCGTGGGCAGCCAGACGGCCGAGAAATCGGCGGTGCGGAAGATCATGTCCCAGAATGGGAACACGGCACCATAATTGCAGCTATGCCGCCCGGCGGCCCGCTTGGCATGGTGCAGCCGGTGAAAACGCGGTGAGACCAAAAGCCGCTCGAATGGGCCAAAAGAGAGGCGGATATTGGCATGAGACAGGCTTTCCATGAACCGCAGCCCCAGAATGAGCAGTGGGAATTGCAGTGGAGGAATGCCAATGGCGAGCCCGACCGCGAAGAACCAGAGGAAGGAGATGAAATCGTCCAGAATATGGTTGCGGTCGTCGGACCAGAAGCTCATTTGCCGCTGCGCATGGTGCAGCGCGTGCAGCGCATACCAGGCACGGAAGGAATGGGAGAGCCGGTGGCGCCAGTAATCGGCGAAATCCAGGATCAGCGCATAAAGGCCAAAGGTGATGAGCGGGTGGCCGAATAAGCCGGGGATCAGTGTTTCCAGCGTGGGCGGAATAAAGCCCATATCCACCAGCTGGCCGGTAAAATCGGTCTGCACCTGATAGAAGAGCAGGAAGGTGACCACGGGGATCACGCCCACCCGGTTGAGCAGCGTGTAGAATATATCCACCAGCACGGCCTTGCGGCTGGGCCAATGTTCCACCGGGCGCCATGCCTCCAGCGGCCAGCAGACGGCATAGGTGAGGATGACGGCAAACAGCCCGTACACGCAGACCAAGGCCCAGTTAAAGGATAAATCGCCCCATTCCATCCAGCCGAACCGGTAGAGCACGGGTAGGATGAGATGCTGGTCGATCGCGCCGGCGATGATGGAGAAGCAGCGGTCCAGACCCATGTTTCCCGTTCCTGTCCTGTGCCCTTGATTAGCGCGAAACGCCGCTCGCGCGCGAGGTGTTTTACAAGCGCTCCGCCGTGATCTCACCCGTTTGCCGTAAGCAGGTGCTGAGGAAAATGCCGTGCGGCGAGCGCCCGACGGGGATGGTGTCATAATCGCCCGTGGCCGGGTCCATCACCGCGACTTCCTCGGCAAAGCGCCGCGCGATCCAGATCCGCCCCGCGGGATCGATGCCGATATCATCCGGGCCGCCGGGGATGCGGTAATTGCGCTGTACCTGCAGGGTCACAGGGTCCAGCGCCGAGAGCGTGCCGCCCAGCCGGTTGGAGACGTAGAGGCGCTGGCCCGCCTCGTCGTAGAAAATATTATGCGCGCCGCGCCCAGTGGCCTGGCCGCGCAGGATGCGGCCATTGCGCGGATCGACCTCGACAATGCCGTTGCCGCCCATGATGCAGACCAGAAGCCGGCCCCGGTGCCACAGCACCCCGGCTGGCGTATTACCAATGGGCACGCGCCAGCGCATTTTAAGGCTGGTCAGGTCGAACGAGGCGAGCGCGTTGCTGCCCTGCAGGGAATGGAAGCTCCAGCGGCTATTGGGTGAAAAATCCAGATGGCTTGGTTTTTTGCCGGGGTTGAAGCGCTTGACCAGTTTCAGCGTGGTGGCGTCGTAAAAATCGACATGGTCGAGCCGCAGCGCGTTAACGGCGAGATAGCGATGGTCTGGTGTGTAGCCAAGCTGGTAGGGATCGGCGATGCGCACATGGCCGAGCGGCTTGGCGGTATGCGGGTTGAAGGCGAATAGCGCGTTGCCGCTGGCATCCGAGATCAGGATTTCGCGTTTATCGGGGGTCAGCGCCCAATGGCTCGGCTCGCGATAGGTGGGCAGGGTGTTGATGACCTGGCGGCTGGTCATGTCGATGACCGAGACCGATGCGCCGCCCGAATTCATCACCAGGGCGATAGGGGCGGGTGCTGGCGCCGCGGCGGGGGCCGCCAGCATTGTTTGTGCCGCGGCGGGGGCCGCGGCAAGGGCTAAAGGCAGCGACAGCGCGGTGCGGCGTGTGATCATGCCGCCGCTTTAGGCGGTTTTTCAGAGCTTGCGAAGATACCGCTGCACCACAGAAACAATACGGAACTGGTGGTGGCGATGAGCGTGTTATCGGTGGCTGACTGAATCGCAAAGCCAATGAAAATCAGTCGCATGAACAGGCGTTGCGCCACGGGTAGGTGGGCAGAGCCGCGATAGCCCCACAGACCCAGCAGAAGAATGAGCAAAATCAGCCCAAAAGCCCCGCCTTCGGTGCCAATTCGCAAGTATTCATCGTGTGCCGCGTTGGTGCCAAGCAGGGTGGCCAGGGTGGCGTTATACGGGATCACCACCTTGCCCGCACCCACGCCCCAGCCAAAGAACGGGGATGCAAGAAATGCATGCTCGAAATAAGGCCAGACGAGATTGCGGTGGGAGAGATTGGCGGCCTCGCCCAGCCGGGCGAGGCCGATGATGCGGATAAAGCTGAGCGCGCCCGAAAACAGCACCGCCGCGCTGGCCAGAAGCCCGGCGAAGGCAAGCAGGAACAGCCTGTATTGCAACACCAGCAGCACCAGAATGATCCCAACCGCCAGGGCCAGCGGCGCGCGCGCGCCGGTGAGCAGGATGATGATGAAATTGGCCAGCACCAGCCCGGCCGTGCCAAGGCGGGGCGACGCCAGAAATTCCATGAGCCCAGCATACAGCCCCACCAGCGCGAACCCGGCGAGAAACGGCGGCTCGCCGGCAGCGCCCAGCCGCAGCACGCCTTGTTCGACCATGTACATCGCGTGCAGGCCAAGGGCGGCGAGCAGCCCGCCAAACGCCACGCTAACCAGCGGCCCCCAAAGGGCGGCGCGGATGATGGCGCGGATGATGTGCGGCGGCAGCCGGATAAAGGCGAACAGGAACGGGGCGGCCGAGCCGATAAGCGAGCGCGTGCTGGCCAGTAGGGTGAGTCCCGGATACAGCCCGTGGATCAACCCGGTAAGATACATGGCGCCAAAAGCGAAGGCCGGGTTGTAACGGTCGCGCCGCAGCCCGTGGCGTAGCGCCAGCACCGCGAGCAGCACCAGCCCGTAGCCTTTTATCACGGCGACGATTGTTTCATGCCTGCCAATCAGCTGGGCCAGCCAGTCATCGGGCGAGGTTTCCAGTGCCACGATCCAGACGATGAGCGCGGCGCGGGGAAAGAGAAGGCTCAACCCCAGGACACAAGCCAAGAAAACAACAACCAGAGCGGGCAGCATGGCTGTTCTTACCTTGATTCGGGGCGGTGCGCTTGCGATATTTTTGCGACGGGACGAAGGTATGTATGTCTATGATTTTAAACGCGTCAATTTCGGGCGAAGGGCCTCCCCTGGTCCTGCTGCATGGGCTGTTTGGGGCGGCGCGCAATCTCGGCGCGCTTGCCCGCGCCTTGAATGCGACGCACCGTGTCATCGCCATGGATTTGCGCAACCACGGAGAGAGTCCGCGCGGCCTGCCCATGGATTTTCCCACCATGGCGGCGGATGTGGCGCAGACCTTGGACGCGTTGGGGCTGGCGCGGGCGGATGTGGCGGGCCACTCGCTGGGCGGCAAAACGGCCATGGCGCTCGCCCTTACCCGGCCGGATATGGTGGCGCGGCTGGCGGTGCTCGATATCGCCCCCATCCCGTACAATCATGATTACGATGATTACGTGGCGGCTCTGCGGTCGATCCCGCTGCATCCCGGCCTGACGCGCGCCGCCGCCGACCAGGCGCTGGCGGCCACCATCAAGGCCGCCCCCATGCGCGCTTTTTTGCTCAATAATCTGTTCCTGGGCGAGATGCCGGGCTGGCGCGTGGGGCTGGCGGAAATTGCCGCCGCCATGCCCGACCTGCTGGATTGGCAAGATCCGCCCCATGGCAGCCCCTTCACCGGTCCGGCCTTGTTTTTGAGCGGCGCCTTGTCCGATTATGTCGGTCCCGCGGCGCAGGCGCCGATCCACAAGCTTTTTCCCCATGCGCAATTGCAGCGGATCGAGGGGGCGGCGCACTGGCTGCATGCCGATAAACCTGGGGAAGTGGCCGCCGCCCTCAAGGAATTTTTCGCGCCATGAGCGGGGCGTTCGATGTCATCATCATCGGGGCCGGGATTGTCGGCGCTGGAATCGCGGCCCGGTTGGGGTCAACGCATAAGGTCGCGCTGGTGGAGGCCGAGGAGCAGGCAGGTTACCACACCACCGGCCGCTCAGCCGCGATCTGGGTGCATAATTACGGCCCGCCGGATGTGCGTGTGCTCACCGGTCTGTCGCGTGATTTTTTCAAGAACCCGCCGGAGGATATCGGCACCGCGCGGCTCGCCGTGGACCGCGCGGTGCTCTACCTCGCCCCGCCGGACCAAGGCGGGGCTTTGGATGCGCTGATCGCCCAGAAGCTTGGCATCCACGAAATTTCCCTGGCCGAGGCCAAGGCGAAAGTCCCGGCCCTGATCGAGGGTTACGCCACCCGTGCGGGTTTTGAGCCGGATGCATTCGATATGGATGTGGCCGGACTGCATCAATTCTTTCTGCGCCGGGCCCGCCAGGGCGGCGGCGAGATGCTGCTGCGCAACCGTGCCGGGCGGATCGAGCGCAAGGGTGACGTTTGGGAGGTCGAGACCTCTGGTGGGCTGGTGATCACCGCGCCGCTGGTGGTGAATGCCGCCGGCGCCTGGGGCGATGAGGTGGCGCGGCTTGCCGGGCTGGCGCCGCTGGGTCTGGTGCCCTGCCGGCGTACCGCCGCGATCATCGACCCCGCCCCCCACGATGTGGAACATTGGCCGATGGTGCAATCGGCGGTGCATGATTGGTATGTGCGCACCGAGGCCCGCACGAAGCTGATGGTCACCCCCTGCGACGAGACACCCGACACGCCGCATGATGTCCAGCCCGATGAGCTGGATGTCGCCAACGGCATCGACCGCATGCAGCAGGCGCTGGCCATTGGGGTGCAGCGGGTCGCGCATAGCTGGGCGGGCTTGCGCACCTTTACGCCGGACCGCTCGCTTGCCTTTGGCTGGGATGATGCAACATCGGGTTTCTTCTGGTGCGTCGGCCAGGGGGGGTATGGCATCCAGACCGCGCCGGCCGCCAGCGCCCTGGCGGCGGCGATGATCCGTGGCGATGATCCAGGCCCGGCCGGGGCGGTGATTCCGGCGATTGATCCGATGCGCTTCCGGCGTTCAGGCGGCAGCAGGCGTTAGGCGCTGTGGCTCCAATTTCCGGCGCAGCCAGAATGTCGCTGGGCGCTCCAGGTAATGGTGTGTGGCCAGGGCCGCGATCTGTGCCAGGATCAGGCACAACGCGATATAAAGAAAATTACCGCTGAAATGGGCATGGCGCCATATCAGGTCCATGGCGCGCATGACAAAAGGATGGATGAGATAAAGCGCATAGGACGCATCGCCCAACAGAACCAAACCTTGCTCCAGAACGGGCAGGCGTGTTTGCGCCCGGCCGGTGGTGGCGGCCAGCACCAGGGCGCAGGCGGGCAGACCCCAGGCCAGGGCGCGCCAGGTGCCGTCATGCGTGTCCAGATGCAGGGTCATCATAGCCAATATGGCAAGCCCGGCGCGGGCTGCGCCGGGCAGAACCACCCGGCCCGGCAGCAGGGCCAGCAGCATACCGGCGCAAAATTCCAGGATGATCGGGCTGGCCCAGAAGGGCAGAATGGTGCCTGGCAGCCGCACCAGCGCGCCCAGCACCACAAAGCCCGCCAGCGTGACGGCCGCGGCGGGTACCGCGCGCCCTTTTGGCCAGCGCAGAAATCCCATGAAGGCGGCATAAAAGAACATCTCGTAATTCAGCGTCCAGCCCAGCCCAAGGGCGGGTTGCACCAGCCCGTCCGGCCTTGCTGCGGGGATGAACAGGTAGCTGGTGAGCAGATAGGCCGGCCCGCCAATATCGCCATGGATCGCGCTGGGCAGCAGCCACAGGCTGAGCAGGAACAGGCTGGTCAGCCCCCAATAAAGCGGCACGATGCGGGCGACGCGCCGGGCGATGAAACGCCGCGGCGCACCAGGGGCCGCATACAGGCCTTTGGCTGCATGCACGATAACAAAGCCGGAGATGACGAAGAAAATATCAACGCCCGCCCCCCAGGGCATGAAGCCGTAAAGCCCGCGCAGCAGGTGGTTTTGCGGGGCGAGGCTCAGCGCATCATGCGAGATGTGCAGCAGTGCCACGGAAAACGCGGCCAAAGCCCGCAACGCCTGGATGAGCGGAAAAATCTGCGACTTGGCTGGTGTGGACATGGGGGCAAAATCCCTAGGCAAGGCGCGGGGAGGCGTCAATGCACGGGGGGACTGGCATGAATGCGCGGCTGCGCGTGGCTTGGCTGCCGGATGGCAAACGCCTGCAATTGCGGCAGGGGCCGCTGGATGCGGTGATTCAGGCGCAGGGCCGCCCAGGCGAGGTGGGGCGTATTTACGATGCCGCCATTGCCCGGGCGCGGGCGCTGGCATTGGAGCTGACAGCCGAGACAATCCCCCGCGATGGTGTTTTGTGGCGGCGCGCGGCGGCTGAGGCAGCCATGCTGCCAGGAGCCGCGGCCCCCGTGCTGGCGCTGGATGGCGCGGTGGCGGATGAAATTCTCGCCGCCATGTGCGCGGCCGGCACGTTGGAGCGCGCTTTCGTGAATAATCGCGGTGCGGTGGCGCTGCATCTGGCTGAGGGGCAGAGCCTCAATGCCGCCATGCTGGACAGGCCAGAGGCGCCGCGCATGTCGGGCCGGGGCAGTCTGGGGTGGCGTTTGCCCGTGCGGGGCGTGGTGGTGAAGGGTTGGCGGTTCGATGCCTTTGCCCTGGGTTGTGTGGACCGGCTTTTGGTGGCGGCGGGCAGTGCGGCGCGGGCCGATCTGGCGGTGGCGCTGATCGCGGGGGCGATGCAATTACCTGGGCTGCCAATCTTGCGCTTGCCCGCCCGCCAGTTGGATGCGCGCAGCCCGCTGGGGGATTTGCCGGTATTGGCGCCAGCGCCGGGGCTGGGGATGGCGGATGTGGCGGCTCTTCTGGAGCGCGGTGCGGGCCGCGCGGCGATTTTGCGCGAGACGGGGCTGATTCAGACGGCCTGTCTGGGCCTGCACGGGAAAGCTGTTTTGCTGACGGCGGATTTACCCGTGCCAGAGCCGTTTATTTGCGAGGGTGAGGTCGTTGCGCCTTTTCAGGCCAGCGCGTCGTCGAGATCCAGCGCATAGCCGGCCGCGCGCACGGTGCGCACCACGTCGATCTCGCCGGGGGCGTTAATGGCCTTGCGCAGCCGGCGGATATGCACATCCACCGTGCGCGGCTCCACATGAATATCCCGCCCCCAGACCGCGTTCAGTACATCCTCACGCGAGAACACGCGCTTGGGGTGGCGCAGGAAAAATTCCAGCAGGCGGAATTCCGTGGGGCCCAGATGCAGTGTGCGTCCATTGCGCAGCACACGGTGCGAGGCGGGGTCGAGCGAAATATCGTGAAAGCTGAGCTTGAGCTTTTGCGGCACCGACCCGGCCCGGCGCAGCAGGGCGCGGATGCGCGCGATCAGCGCCTCGGTCGAGAAAGGTTTGGTGATGTAATCATCGGCGCCCGTATCCAGGCCGCGCACGGCGTCTTGCTCCTCGGCCCGGGCGGTGAGCATGATGATGGGAAGCGTGCGCGTGGCCGGGCGGCGGCGCAGCTGGCGGCACAGTTCGATGCCGGACATGGTCGGCAGCATCCAATCCAGCAGCAAAAGGTCGGGCGGGGCTTCGGTAATGCGCGTCAGCGCCTCGCCGCCATCGCCGGCTTCCTCCACACGGAAGCCTTGTTTTTCCAGATTATAGCGCAGCAAGGTGACGAGCGGCGCCTCGTCCTCGACAATCAGGATATAGGGCTTGTTA
>JAKBBM010000043.1 GCA_021808545.1 Pseudomonadota bacterium
AGATAGGCTGGTCCATGCATGCCTCCGAGAACCCGTAGGTCGCGGGGTCGAGCTCGTCATGATGGCCGGGCTGCTTCAGCCCCAGCGGGTCGAGCTGCGCCTCCAGATGCCCGCGCACACGATAGGCGCGGATGAACATCAGGGCGCGGATGGAGTCGAGGGTCGCGGCCCGGGTCTCGGCCGGAGCGGCGGCCTGCGTGCGCGGGGTCTGCGCCTCATCGGCGGCAAAGCCAACCGGGCGCGGCGCCCAGGAGGCGCCCGACGCATCGCTCAGAATGGCCTTGGAATCGTCATCAAGGGCGGCGAATAACGCGGCGAAATCAGGATCGACCGAATCCGGGGCGGACACCCATTTCGCGTAAAGCTGCGCAATGAATTGCGCGTTCGCCCCGTTCATCGCGGTGGCAATGACGTCTACACCGGCCATAGCAGATCTGTTCCTCTTCGTTGCGTTATGCACCCGCCACGTGGGCGGCGGGCTGTCGAGCCCCACGCGAAACCGAGCCCTTCCATCCCCGGGGGCCATATAGGCCACTCATCCGATCATGCCGTTACTCAAGTTGAAAGGGCAGGGTTGTTCCACATGCATAAGTTCGCCTGTGTAACCCCCCTGCCCCTTCAGATCGGTTAAAACCGTGAATGATTTACGCCTTCAGCGCCTTCACCATGGTGCTGCCCAGGGCGGAGGGGCTGTCGGCCACGAAAATCCCGGCCTCTTGCATGGCCGCGATCTTGGCTTGCGCGGTATCCTTGCCGCCAGAGATGACCGCGCCCGCATGGCCCATGCGCCGGCCCGGAGGAGCCGTGGCACCGGCGATGAAGCCCACAACCGGCTTCTTGATCTTGTGCTTGGCCAGGAATTCGGCCGCGTCGATCTCGGAGGGACCGCCAATCTCGCCGATCATGATGATCGCCTGGGTCTCGTCATCATGCAGGAACATATCCAGCACATCGATGAAATCCATGCCCTTCACCGGATCGCCGCCAATGCCGACACAGGAGGATTGGCCAAGCCCAGCGGCGGTGGTCTGCGCCACGGCCTCATAGGTCAGCGTGCCGGAGCGCGAGACAATGCCAATGGAGCCGCGCTTATGGATATGGCCCGGCATGATACCGATCTTGCACTCATCCGGGGTGATCACACCCGGGCAATTCGGGCCCACCAGGCGGGATTTGGAGCCCGAGAGCGCGCGCTTGACCTTCACCATGTCCAGCACCGGAATGCCCTCGGTGATGCACACGATCAGTTCCATCTCGGCGTCAATCGCCTCCAGGATGGAGTCGGCCGCGAAGGGCGGCGGCACATAGATGGCCGAGGCATTGGCCCCGGTCTTGGCCCGGGCCTCACCCACCGTGTTGAACACCGGCAGGTCGAGATGCGTGGTGCCGCCCTTGCCCGGCGTCACACCGCCAACGACCTTGGTGCCGTAAGCCAGCGCCTGCTCGGAATGGAACGTGCCCTGGGCGCCGGTAAAGCCCTGGGTGATGACCTTGGTTTCCTTGTTGACGAGAATGGCCATTACGCGGCTTCCTTCACGGCTTTAACAATTTTCTCAGCGGCATCGGCCAGATTATCGGCCGGGATGATGGGCAGGCCGGACTTCGCCATGATGTCCTTGCCAAGCTGCACATTGGTGCCCTCAAGCCGCACCACCAGCGGCACGGAGAGCGACACTTCGCGCGCCGCGGCGATCACACCCTCGGCGATCACGTCGCAGCGCATGATGCCACCAAAGATGTTCACGAGAATGCCCTCAACGTTCGGGTCGGAGAGGATGATCTTAAAGGCCGCGGTCACGCGCTCCTTGGTGGCACCGCCGCCCACATCGAGGAAGTTGGCCGGCTCGGCGCCGTAAAGCTTGATGATGTCCATGGTCGCCATGGCGAGGCCGGCACCATTGACCATGCAGCCAATATTGCCATCCAGCGCCACGTAGGAGAGCGAATGCTTGCCCGCTTCCAGCTCTTTCGGGTCTTCCTCGCCCTCATCGCGCAGCGCCTCGATCTCGGGGTGCCGGTAGAGCGCGTTATCGTCGAAGGACACCTTGGCATCGAGCGCGTAAATCTCGCCCGCCCCGGTCACGACCAGCGGATTGATCTCGATGATCGCCGCGTCCAGCGCCACGAAGGCGTTGTACATGGCGGTGACGAATTTGGTGAAGGTGGCAACCTGCTTGCCCTCAAGCCCCAGGCCAAAGGCCAACTTGCGGGCATGGAAGCCGGAAATGCCCGAGGCCGGGTCAACCGGCGCGCGCAGGATCTTCTCAGGATGCGTCTCGGCGACTTCTTCAATCTCCATGCCGCCCTCGGTCGAGGCGACGATCACGATCTCAGACACGGCCCGGTCGATCAGCAAGGAGAGATACAGCTCGCGCTTAATGTCGCAGCCCGCTTCCACATACACGCGGCGCACAAGGCGCCCGGCCGGGCCGGTCTGCTTGGTGATCAGCGTCTGGCCGATCATCGCCGCGGCGGCATCGCGCACCTCATCCAGGCTCTTGGCCAGGCGCACACCGCCCTTGCCCTCGGGCGCGTCCTTGAACTTGCCTGCACCACGCCCGCCGGCATGGATCTGCGATTTCACCACGTAAACGGGGCCGGGGAGTTTCTTCGCCGCATCCACCGCTTCTTCGGGCGTCCAGGCCACATAGCCATCCAGAACCGCCACGCCATAGGCCTTCAGCAGTTCCTTGCCCTGATATTCATGTATGTTCATGTTTCCGTCAGCCTACCTGTTTCTGGAGTTACATAAGGGGCGTCGCAGGGGGTGCTACTCCAATCACCCCGGGCGGGCAAGCCGCGCTGCGGCGCGGCAAAAGGCAAAAATACCAGCAAAACGCGCGATTTCGCGCTTTGCTACGTCAAATGCGCCAGGGCGAGATACGTCTCGCTCTGCATTTCCTCGAGGCGCGAGGCGGTGCGCTCGAAGATCGCTGCCCCCTCGCCCGAGCGGTACAGATCGTCCGGCCAGGCGGCGGCCGAGACGTAAAGCTTCACCCGGTGCTCATAGAGCGCGTCGATGAGCGTGACGAAGCGCCGCGCCTCGTCGAAATTATCGGGCGAGAGGCGCGGGACGCCATCGATCAGCAGCGTGTGGTAATGGGTGGCCAGCGCCAGATAATCGCCCGGCCCCAGCGGCATGCCGCACAGGGCCGAAAAATCGAACCGCGCCACCCCGGCGGCGGCCAGCGGCACGGTCAGCTTGCGCCCCTGAATCATCAACGAGGCCGCGCGCGGCGTCTCACCTTCGGTCAGCTCGGCAAACACATGGTCGAGTGCGGCATCGGCCCTGCCATCGGCCGGCACGTACCAGGCTTTCAGCCCATGCACGCGCCCGCGCCGGTAGTCCTGCGCCGAATCCAGCACCAGCACATCGAGCTTTTTATTGATCAGCGCGATGAAGGGCAGGAACGCATCGCGCCCGGGTTTGCCTTTATACAAATCGTCCGGCAGCGTGTTGGAGGTGGCCACCACCACCACCAGCCGGGCGAACAGCGCCTCGAACAAACGGCCCAGGATCATCGCATCCACAATGTCATGCACCTGGAATTCATCGAAGCAGAGCAGCGCCGCTTCCTCTGCGATTTCGTCGGCAAGCGGGGGGATGGGGTCGGCAATATCGGGCCGTTCGCGCTTGAGCGCATGAAAGCGCCGGTGCGTCTGCTGCATGAAATCGTGGAAATGGATGCGCTTCTTGCGTGGCACATCGGCCGCCTCGAAGAACAGATCCATGAGCATGGATTTGCCGCGCCCGACCTCGCCCACAATATAAAGCCCGTTGGGATGGTCCTCGACCTCATCCACCGGCTTGCGGCGCAGCATGCGACCCAGCCAGCCATTGGGCGGCGCCTTGGGGTGTGGATCGTAGCCACGCAACTTGGCCCAGAGATCCTGCAAATGCTCGGCGGCGAAAGCCTGAGCCGGATCATGCACCAATTGCCCCTGCGCGACGCGCGCGCGGTAGGCCGGAATGACACCGGCGGATTGCGGCGATGTAATGGACATGACAGGCCGATACTGCAGACCCTTGTGCAGCGCAACAAGGTGAAGATTAAATCAAGCGCTTGCGAAAATACCCCCCGGCGATTAACGCCGAATTGACGCCTTTTTTTTCCTCGCCTACGGATACAACCCATGGATGCAGTCGATCTCGACGCCCTGCGCGCCGCCCCGGTTTCCCGCGATCCTTTCACGCATATCCTGCTGCCGCATTTCATCCGCGCCGCAAATTTGCCCGCCGTGGTTGCGGACCTGCCGGCCATGAAGGGGCGCGGCAGTTTTCCCATCGGCGCGCTCAAGCTGGGCCCCGCCGCGCGCGGCGCCATCCAGGCGCTCGAGAGCAATGAATTCCGCGCCATCGTGGCCGGGAAATTCGGGCTCGACCTTCAAGGTGCGCCGCACATGATCACGCTGCGCGGCAATTCCGGTCCGCAGGATGGGCAGATCCACACCGATTCCAGCGCCAAGCGCGTGACCATCCTGCTTTATCTCAACCCTGCCGGCGGCACCGCCTGGGCCCAGCAGCAAGGCTGCCTGCGCCTGCTGCGCGGGCCGGATAACCTCGAAGATTACGCGGTGGAAGTACCGCCGGTGGATGGCACGCTGCTCATTTTCCCCAACGGTCCCACCACCTGGCACGGGCATAAGCCCCATATCGGCCAGCGCTACGTGCTGCAGATGAATTACATGACCACCAGCACCAAGGCGAAGGCGGAGATGCGCCGGCATCATCTCTCCGCCTTCATCAAACGCCTGACCCGGGCGGCCTGAGACCCATGCTGGCGGGGCAGCGGGTTACCGTTATCCTGCCGGCCTATAACGCGGCGCGCACGCTGGCGCGCACGGTCGCCGAGATCCCGCGCGACATCGTGGACGAGATCATCCTGACCGATGACGGCAGCACCGATGAAACCGCCGCCCTCTCGCGCGAATTGGGGCTGCACACGCTGGTGCATGACACCAACCGCGGCTATGGCGCCAACCAGAAAACCTGTTACGCGCAGGCGCTGGCCCGCGGCGCCGACATCGTGGTGATGCTGCACCCCGATTATCAATATTCCCCCAAGCTGGTCGCGGCCATGGCGGCGATGATCGCATCGGGCCATTACGATGTGGTGCTGGGCTCGCGCATTCTGGGGCGCGGCGCGCTCAAAGGCGGCATGCCGGTTTATAAATATGCCGCCAACCGGGTGCTCACCTTGCTGGAAAACTGGCTGCTCGGGCTCAAACTCTCCGAATATCATACCGGCTACCGCGCCTGGGCCGCCCCGGTGCTGCGTGCGCTGGCGCTTGAGCGCTGCGCGGATGATTTCGTGTTCGACAATGAAATGCTGGCGCAGGCCGCCTTCGCCGAGTTCGAAATCGGCGAGATTTCCTGCCCCACACGCTATTTTCCGGACGCTTCGTCGATCAATTTCCGCCGCTCGGTGGTGTATGGGCTGGGCGTGCTGCGCGTGGCTCTTTCGTTCCGCTTGGCGCGGCTGGGGCTCTACCGCGCGGCCCTGTTCGGCCGTGCGCCGTAGCGCGCTCCTGCTGGGCGCGGCGGCCGGCGCGTCGCTGCTGGCCTCAGCGCTGGCGGGGCCGCATCTGGCGGCGCGCGCGGTGGCCATGGCGGCGGCGTTGCGCGCGGCCGGCCTGCTGGGCTGGCTTGCCTTTGCCGGGGCGGCGGCCCTGGCGTGCCTTGCCGGGCTGGTCCCCGGCGCGCTCATCGGCATGGCGGCCGGGGCGATATTTGGCCTGATCGGCGGCTTTGCCGCTAGCGCGTCGGGCATACTGGCCGGGGCGCTGGGCGCCTTCGCGCTCAGCCGCTCGCGCCTGCGCCCCTGGGTGCAACACCGCCTTGCCGCCCGGGGCGCGCTGGCCCGGCTGGACCAAGGCTTTGCCCAGCAAGGCTGGCGGCTGGTGGCCTTGCTGCGCGTCTCGCCCATTATGCCTTTCTCGCTCACCTCTTACGCGCTTGGCCTCTCTGGCCTTGGCACGCGCGATTATGCGCTGGGCACGCTGGCCGCCCTGCCGGCCCTGCTCGGCTATGTCGCCATCGGCGCGCTGGGCGGCGGCCAGGCCAGCCGCATGGGCGGCCCAGCACCATGGCTGCATCTGGCCCTGCTGGGGTTGGGGATTGCGGCGACACTCGCGCTGACCCTCATGCTGGGCCGGCTGCTGCACCGCGTTCTGGCCACCGCCTCTGTAAGCTAATGGCCCTTCATTGATGGTCGGTTAAGCTTTTCGGGCTTTAGTTCCTCTTGGATTTACCAAACGGAGCCCGGGGACAATGCATTTCGTTACGACTAACGATCTCGCCTGGATCGGTGTTCTCGCGTCCTTGCTGCTGCTGGCCGCCACGCTGGCGGCCATGCGCGCCGATAGCCGCTTCGTGCGCCACCGGCTGGAAACAGAGGTAAAAAACCGCCGGCTCTGGAGCCGCAGCCTCGCCGATGCCAGTTTTGACGGGCTGCTGATCCACCGCCAAGGCGTGATCCTGCTCATGAACCGGGCCCTGGTGCGGCTTCTTGGCGTACGCGAGCGCGAATGGCTGGGGCAGAATTTTGCCACCCTGGCCCGTGCCGACGAGGTCAGCGCCCTGCGCGCCGAGCTCGAAGCCCCCCAGGCCGAGACGCTGCAATTTCGCCTCATACGCGCCAACAAGGCCGAAATTGCCGTCGAGATCAGCAGCCAGAGCATCGATTTCGATGGCCAGCCCGCCACCGTAACGGCCCTGCGCGACATTACCCAGCGCCTGCGCGATGCCGAGCAGATCGCCCGCCTGCACCATTACGATCCGCTGACCAACCTGCCCAACCGCCAGTTCTTCGCGCATATCATGGCCCAGGCCGTGTCCGCGAACGACCATCATCCCGGCGCGGTGACGCTGTGCCTGACCGATATCGATCAGTTCAAGGCCGTGAACGATCAGGTCGGCCGCGCGGGTGGCGATTTCGTGTTGCAGCAGCTCGCCGCGCGCCTGGGCGCGCATTTGGCGCCAGAGGACGTGCTGGCCCGCCTGGGCAACGACAAATTCGCCATGCTGCTCACCAGCGCAGGTCCACCCAACCGGGGTTTGAGTCTGGCCGGGCAGGTTCTGGCCTCGTGCCGCGAGCCCTTCGTGGTCGAAGGACAGCTGGTTAGTTTGCGCCTGTCGGTCGGGGTGGCCATGTTCCCCGACCATGCGGCCGATGCCGACCAGCTTTTGCGCGCGGGTGAAGCGGCACTGGACCACGCCGTCGCCCAAGGTGGGGGCGTGCCGTATATGTTCCAGCACGAGGAAACTAAGCTGAACGCCCCGTCCCTGCCGCGCGGCCCCGGCGGCGAAACGGCGCAACTGCGCGATGAACTGCGCGCCGCCCTGGGCCGGGGGGAAATCCAACTCATCTATCAACCGGTTTTCAGCCTGGCCGATCTAACGCTTGCCGGGTTCGAGGCACAGGCCATCTGGCAGCATCCGGCGCATGGCCTATTGGGGCCGGAACGCTTCATGCCCATCGCCGAGGCCGCCGGACTCGCGCATGAGCTCAGCGGCCAGCTCATTGAGCGCGCCTGTACCGAGGCGGTGGCCGCCGGCGCGCCGCGCATCTGCGTCAATCTCAGTGCCGCCCAGTTCCGCGATGTAAATCTGCCCGCGCGCATTGCCGCTATTTTGCGCCGCACCGGTCTGCCGCCTGCCGCGTTGGAGCTGGAGCTGGCCGAGGCGCTGCTGCTAGAGAGCCGTGGCGGTGGTATGCCGCTCCTGCACGCCTTGCAGGGCACCGGCGCGCGCATCGCGCTCGATGAATTCGGGGCGGGCGCATCCTCGCTGAACACGCTGTGCAACCTGCCGCTCAACCGGCTGAAGATCGACCCGCGTTTCGTGCGCAGGCTGGGCCAGGAGCAAGGCGCCGAAGCGGTGGTCGGCGCCATCCTCACCCTGGCGGCCACACTCAGGCTCGACATCACCGCCCTGGGGCTGGAGAGCGAGGCCCAGCTCGACTTCCTGCGCCGACATGGCTGCAATTCGGCCCAAGGCCCGCTGCTGGGCGCACCCGGCCCGCGCGCGCTGGCGCAGAGCCCCCAACTCAGTCTGGCACCGCTGCGCCCGGCCTTGGTTGTCTCGCGGGAGTGAAACGCGGCGGTTTTTCGCCTATATGAGGCGTCATGCCGCCGATTCGCCGCCTGTCAGACACCACCATCAACCGCATCGCCGCCGGCGAGGTCATCGAGCGCCCTGCCGCGGCGGTGAAAGAGCTGGTCGAAAACGCGCTCGATGCAGGTGCCAAGCGGATCGAGGTGATCCTGGAAGGCGGTGGCATCCAGCGGATCGAGATTATCGATAATGGCTGCGGCATCTCTGCCGCCGATCTGCCCCTGGCGGTGGAGCGCCACGCCACATCCAAACTCACCGACGAGGCGCTCGTGCGCATCAACACGCTGGGCTTTCGCGGCGAGGCGCTGCCCTCGATCGGGGCGGCGGCACGGCTGACGCTGATCTCCCGCCCCACCGGGCAGGATGGCGCCTGCCGGATCGAGGTGGCTGGCGGGCAGATCAGCGATGTCAGCCCATCGCCCGGGGTGCGGGGCACGCGCGCCATCGTCGCGGATTTGTTTTATGCCACCCCGGCCCGGCGCAAATTCCTACGCACCCCGCGCGCCGAGGGCGAGGCCGCCGCGCGCGCCGTATGGCGCCTGGCTTTGGCCGCGCCACATGTGGCCTTCCGGCTGGTGACCGATGAGCGCGTGCTGTTCGACCTGCCCGCCCAGGACGAGGCCGCGCGCGTAGCCGCCTTATATGGGCGCGAGGCCGCCGCCGCGCTGATGACGCTGGAAGCCACGCGCGAGGACGTCCAGCTGCGCGGGCTGATCGGCCCGGCCAGCCTGTCGCGCGCGACCGGACATTTGCAGAGCTTCGTGGTCAATGGCCGGCCGGTGCAAGACCCGCTGCTGCGCATGGGGCTGCGCCTGGCCTATCGCGATGTCATTCCCGCCGGGCGCCACCCGGTGGCGGCCTTGTGGCTCACTTTGCCGGATGAGGCGCTGGATGTGAACGTGCATCCGGCCAAGACCGAGCTGCGCTTTGCCGATGGCAATGGCGTGCGCAGCCTCATGATCGGCGCCATCGGCCGCGCATTGGAGCGGCCCGTCTCGCTGGCCATGGCGCCGGTGGCAAGCCCAGCCAGCATACGCCCTTCCCTGCCCGGCTTTGCCCCAGCCCCCAGCACCGCCGCGCGCGGCTTTGCCGAACGCGAGCTAAGCCTTGCCGCCGCCCCGCAAGCGCGCAGCCTTGCCCAAACCGCACCCCCCGCTTTTGCTGTTCCCCCGGCACCAACCCCTGAGCCTGCGCCCGCGCATCCGCTGGGCGCGCCGCTTGCCCAAATTCTGGACACATACGTGCTCGCCATGGCGCCGGATGGGGCATTGGTGATCGTGGACCAACATGCCGCGCATGAACGCCTGACCGAGGAGCGACTGCGCGCCGAGTTCACCGAAGGCCAGATCGCGCGCCAGCCGCTTCTGGTTCCCGTGGTGGTGGAATTTCCACCCATGGAGGCCGCGCGCCTGCTGGCCGAAACGGATGTGCTCGCCCGGCTAGGACTGGAGATTGAGGCCTTTGGCCCAGGTGCGGTTCTGGTGCGCGCCGTGCCCGCCGCTTTGCGCCAGCCCGATGCGGCAGGGCTGCTGCGCGATCTGGCCGAGCAATTCGCCGAAAGCGAGGCGCCGCTCGCCCTGGAGGCGAAGCTGGATGCGGCCCTGGCCAGGCTGGCCTGCCACCGCTCCATCCGTGCCGGGCGGCGGCTGCAGGCCGAGGAGATGAGCGCCCTGCTGCGCGAGATGGAAGCCACCCCGCGCGCGGGCACGTGCAGCCATGGGCGGCCCACCTTCCTGCGCTTAACCCGCGCGGATTTGGAAAAAATGTTCGGCCGGCGGGGCTGACAGCAGACATGAAAAAGGCCGGACCCGCCTGGGTCCGGCCTCGTTTTCATAAATTCAGTAAGGCTTAGAACAGAACGCCCGCCTCCAGCGTGCCCATGAACTGGCCGCGCTCGGTGCCCGAGGTGCCATAACCAAACTTGTTGCCCAGCGCATCGGTATTATGCAGCAGGTACAAATAGCCAAGATTGGCGCGGGCGAACAGGTCCTTATACTGCCAGGTCGGCGACACCGCCACGCCGATCGCCTGCGCGTTCGGCCCGAAAGCAAAGCCGTAATTCGCCGCCGCCGAACTATGCGAGGTGTAATACTCCACCCAGCCGCCAATGGAGTACGGGCTGTTGGGGATTGTGTAATCGGCGAACACGGCGGCCCCCAGATCGTTCGCCGGGCCCATAATGCCCACCTTGGCATCTTCCTTGGCGTATTGGTACTGCACTTCCGGCACCAGATTCAGATTGCCCATGGTGTAGCTGTAATAGGCGCCGATAATGTTGCTGTTGACATAGGCATTGCCCAAGCCGGTGGTGGTGCCGCCATAGGCCCAGCTATTCGGGCCGGTGGTGCCGGTATGAAAACCGCCATACACATTCAACACGTTATTATCGTTGATCGTGTAGGTGACCAGGGCCTGCAAATAGTTCCACACGCCGGAATCATAGCCATCGCCAAACTCCACCGTGGCGGCAACCGGACCTTCCGTCAGCGTGCCCATCACGCCACGGGCATTGCTGTTCTGCACATAAAAGATGGCGGTGGTGAATTGCGACGGATCGCTCCAGTCGGTCGCCGCCTCATAGCCCTCCAGCGAGGGCAGCTGTCCGGCCGAGATGGTGAACGGCATGTTCTTCGGCGCGAAAGTGGCATAGCCCAGATAGAGCGGGCCCGTGATATAGGTATTGGTCGAGGTGTTCGAGACCTTGCCGCGCGAATCAAAGCTTAAGGCGCCCAGCGTCTGGTAGGAGCTGGACCCCACCTCGAGGGTGAATTGCAGCTGCCCGGTGGTCTTTTGCAGCTCGATCATGGCGCTGCCAATATTGGCGCCGCTATCCTGCACGCCATTGGGCGTGTTGGAGAGGACATAGCCATACCCGTCAAAACCACCGCTGAGCGAGAGCGGGCCGAGCGGACCACCGTCAATCGTGATCCCCGAAGGGCCGCTCATGGCCTTGGCCGAGTGCAGGGCCAAAAGGGAGGACGCGGCCACGAAGCCCAGTCCCAGAAGTTGCCGACGCATGGTAATCATTATGCCTCCTCATTGCGCATTTTGTGCGCGTGATGCCTAAAACGTAATCTGACTTTTCAAAAAACCGGAAAAACATCCCGCTTTTTCATCAGTTCACGAGATTGGATAGGCAATCTACATGCCAAGCGAGGCCCCCAGCCAGACGAAGCGGGATGGAGTGACTATTTTGCAGCAGGGCTGTGGCGGAAATGACACAGGCCGCCCGTGCCTTTGGCCGGGCACTCAGGCGTGGCGAAACCCATTCAATCCGGCAGCCAGCAGCGCGCCCAGTGTGCAGGCGGCCACGCACAGCACAACCGAGGCCACGGCATAGGCAACAGCCCGCCCCGGCTCACCGGCGCGGGCCAGTTCCACGGTTTGCAGGCTGAAGGAGGAGAAAGTGGTAAAGCCGCCGCACAACCCCACCGTTACCAGCACCCGCGCCTCATAGGGCAGGGGAAAGCGCGCCCCGGCGGCGGTGAGCACACCAAAAAAGCTGATGATGAAGGAGCCGCCAATATTGATCAGCAGCGTGCCCCAGGGAAAAGACGCCCCCCAGAGCAAGGTGAGCATATTACCCAGCCAGAACCGGGCGACACTGCCCAGCGCGCCGCCCACCGCCACCCATACATAAGCGGCGATATCGTCCATTCAGCCCAGCTCCGCCAGCAGGCTCTGCCGCACCGTTGGCGTTTCCTCATGGTCGGTCAGCTGAATCGGGTAATCCCCGGTAAAGCAGGCATCGCAGAAGGCGGGAGCCGCCTTGTCGCGCCCCGGCTTGCCCAGCGCCTTGTACAGCCCGTCGATCGAGATAAAGGCTAGGCTGTCCACGCCGATCAACTTGGCCATCTCCTCCACGCTGTTACGCGCGGCCAGCAGCTTGCCGCGCTCGGGCGTGTCGATGCCATAAAAGCAGGAATGGGTGGTGGGCGGACCGGCAATGCGCATATGCACTTCCAAGGCCCCGGCGGCGCGCACCATCTCCACGATTTTCTGGCTGGTGGTGCCGCGCACGATGGAATCATCCACCAGCACGACACGCTTGCCCTCGATCATGGCACGGTTTGCCGAATGTTTGAGCCGCACGCCCAAATGCCGGATCTGATCGGTCGGCTCGATGAACGTGCGACCGACATAATGGTTACGGATAATGCCGAGTTCAAAGCCAATGCCGCTGGCCTCGGCAAAGCCCATGGCTGCCGGCACGCCGGAATCGGGCACCGGCACGATTACATCGGCCGCCGCCGGCGCCTCCCGCGCGAGCTGCGCGCCGATCAGCTTGCGCGCGGTATAGACGGAGGTGCCCTCCATCACCGAATCCGGCCGGGCGAAATAAATATATTCAAACACGCAAAAGCGCGGTTTTTGCGGCGCGAAGGGTCTGATGCTGCGCACGCCGCGATCATCGATCAGCACGATCTCGCCCGGCTCCACATCACGCACGAAGTCCGCGCCCACAATATCCAGCGCGCAGGTCTCGGAGGCCAGCACCCAGCCCTCCTTGCCATCCGCGCCATTCAGCTTGCCCAGAATCAGCGGGCGCACGCCCAGCGGATCGCGCACACCGATCAGATGTTCATTGGTCAGCGCCACCAGCGAGTAGGCGCCGATCACCTGCTTGATCGCATCGATAAGCCGGTCGACCACATTGGCGTACAGGCTGATGGCGATGAGATGCACGAAGACTTCCGAATCCATCGTGCTCTGGAACAGGCAGCCCCGGCGGGTAAGCGCGCGGCGCAGCGTGTGCGCGTTGGTAAGATTGCCATTATGCCCCACGGCCAGGCCGCCAAACTCAAATTCCGCGAACAGAGGCTGCACGTTGCGCAGCACCGTCTCGCCCGTGGTGGCGTAGCGGTTATGCCCGATCGCGCGCGTGCCGGGCAGCGCCGCCATCACCTTGGCGTCACCGAAATTATCGCCGACCAGGCCAAGCCCCTTATAGGAGTGAAACCGCACGCCATCATGCGTGACGATGCCGGTGGCCTCCTGGCCGCGATGCTGGAGCGCATGCAGGCCAAGGGCGGTGATCGCCGCCGCGTCGGTGACATTCCAGGCACCGAAGACGCCACATTCCTCATGCGGTTTGTCGTCGTCGATCATATCACTCAACCCTCCGTGCTGCGCCGCTGCTCCACTAGCCGTGTGACAATGCGATGTCGAGGCGCGCCTGCGCATAAGTGCCCCGCCCGCGCCATGGCGCGGCGCCCATCCAGCCCCTGGCCGCCGTTAGTAAAATAGCGTCCGATGTTCTAGCACGGCAAAGGCGGCGACAAACAAAACCACCAAAACCGCAAAGAATGTCGGGCTGGTAACGCGCAGCAAAGGCCGGGGCGGGGGCTCTGGCTCGAGCTCCACCGCGTTGCTGCGTACGAGATGGATGAAATCGGCGAACCGATCCCCCCCCTCGACCGTGGGGGCGGGCGATGGCACCGACGGCGCGGGCATTTGGGCCGCGTGGGGCGGTTCAGCGTCCGCGTGGGGCAGCGGTTCGTGCGGTTCAGATGACGGCTCGTATGGCTCGGACAGTTCGCGCGGCGCGGGCGTGGGCGCCGGGCTGGCGGCATCACCCGCTGGCGGGCCGGCCCGCCAGCCATGGCCGCAATGCTCGCAACGCAGCTTGCGCCCGCGCCCGCCAAACACGGAATCGGGCACTTCGTAGGGAGTCGCGCAATTCGGGCAAACGATCTGCATCTCGGCCAAGGCATGGCATTTTTAACGGAATCGCGCAATAACTCTCTCTTATCTTCTGAAAATATATGGAAAATTGCTCCCCCCGTCTTGCCGGCGGGGGCGGGAAAGCGGCAAAAAACAGCGCGACCCTGTTTCAAGGAGGGACATGATCCGGTTCGAGGATGTCTGGCTGACCTACCGGCACGCGGCAGGTGCGAGCGCGCCCGTGGCCGAGGCGCTGCGCGGGGTTAGTTTCGAGATTCCCGAAGGCGGCTTCCGCTGGCTCACCGGCCCCTCGGGGGCGGGCAAAACCAGCCTGATGAAGCTGATCTATCTGGCCGAGCACCCCACGCACGGGCGGATCGACCTGTTTGGCACGCATGCGGCCCGGATTTCGCGGCATAACGCGGCCTTGCTGCGCCGGCGCATCGGGGTGGTGTATCAGGATTTCCGGCTGCTGCCGCAGCTCAACGCCTATGACAATGTGGCCCTGCCCATGCGCCTGGCCCGGCGCAGCGAGGCGCAAATCCACGCCAATGTCTCCGAAATCCTGCGCTGGGTGGGGCTTGAAGCCAAGCTCGCCGCGCGGCCCGACGAGCTATCGGGCGGCGAGCAGCAGCGCATCGCCATCGCACGGGCGGTGGTCGCGCGGCCCAAATTGCTGGTCGCCGACGAACCCACCGGCAATCTGGACGACGACCAGGCCGAGCGGCTGATGCTGCTGATCACCGCGCTCAACAAGCTCGGCACCACGGTGGTGGTGGCCACGCATAATCTGCATCTGGTGGCGCGCTATCCGGCGCCACGGCTGGGGCTGGAAGCCGGCCGGCTGGTGTATGATGGCTGAGGGGCCGCGCCGGGCGGGCGACTTTCTGGGGCTGCGCGCGGCCCTGGCCGACCGGCTGCTGCCGGTGCTGGTCGCGGCCATGAGTTTTCTGGCGGCCCTGGCGCTGGCGGGCACGCTGGCCAGCGCCGAACTAGCCGCGCAATGGCAGGGCGATGCCGCTGCCGCCCTCACCATTCAGGTCCCACAGCCACAGGCCACCACCGCCAGCGGGCAAGACACCCGGCTGGATGCTGTGCTGGCCGTGCTGCGCGCCAACCCGGCGGTGGCCGACACGCACCAATTGAGCCAAGCCGAGATGACCCGTCTGCTCAGCCCCTGGCTTGGCGCCGATGTCACGACGCTGGGCCTGCCGCTGCCCGCCGTCATCACCGCGCGCTGGGTTCGGCCCGCCGATCCGGCGGCATTGGCACAAACGCTGCGGCAGCTCAGCCCCGGCACGCTCGTGCAATCGGGCGCGATCTGGGCCGGGCGCGTGGCGGCACTCACCGCGAGCCTGCAGGCCTGCGCGGCCGCCGTGCTGATCATCGTGGCGCTGGTCGCGGCCGCCGTGGTCGCCGTGGCCACGCGCGCGGGGCTGGCCCAGCGGCGCGAGACCATCACCATCGTGCATGGGCTGGGCGCGCTGGATTCCGACATTGCCGGGCGTTTCGCCGCGCGCGCCACGCTGCTTACCTTCTCGGGTGCCGCCATCGGCACCCTGCTCGCCCTGCCGGTGCTGGCCTGGCTGGCCTTGCTTGCCACCCCGTTCGCCGGGCCCGGAGCGCGGCATGCCATGTTCATCCTGCCCGCCGCCCTGTGGCTGGCCCTGCCCGCCTTGCCGGCGGCGGCGGCGGCCATTGGCTGGAGCACCACGCAGCTGACCGTACGGCGCTGGCTTAAGGGTCTGCCCTGATGGCCAACAAGCGGCGTCCGCTCTTCCGGCGGCAACGCGCTGGCCTGCCGAAGCTGATCCTGCGGCTGGCGCTGGGGCTAGTTGGGCTGTGGTGTGCTGGCTTTATCCTGTTCCTCATCGCCGTGCTGAACGCGGCCCCGCCCAACCCGCTGCCGCCGGCCGACGGCATCGTGGTGCTGACCGGCGGCGACGACCGGATCCGCGCCGCCCTGGCGCTGCTCGCCGCGCGCGATGCGCCGCTGCTGCTGATCTCAGGTGCCGGGCGCGGCACTTATCTGGGCGATTTCACCGCCGACAACACCACCGCCACCACCCGCTATGCCGCCGACATCACGCTCGGCCACATGGCCGACACCACCCATGGCAACGCGCTGGAAGCGGCCATGTGGGCGCGCGCGCACCACATGAAATCGCTGATCGTGGTCACTGCCGACTACCACATGCCCCGCGCCCTGCTGGAATTGCGCCATGAAATGCCCGCCATGAAGCTGATCCCCAACCCCGTGCGCCCGCCCGCCATGCGCGGCCTGCCCGGCCTCGCCGCACTGCGGCTGCTGGCTGGGGAATACACCAAATATCTGGTCGTGCGGGCGGGTCTGGGCCGGCTTGCCGCCGGATTACGCGATTCGGAGACCTGATCTCATGCGCCTGCTCCGCTCGGCGGCCTTCAATCTCATCATGTTCGGCAGCGGCGCCGCGCTCAGCCTGTATGGGCTGGCCGTGGCGCTGGTGGCGCCGGGGCGCATCATGGATGTCGCGCGGCTCTGGGCGCGGATCTGCCTGTGGGGCCTGCGCGTGTGCAACGGCATCACGCTCAATGTGACAGGGCGCGAACACCTGCCCGCGGGCGGCGCCGTCATCGCGGCCCAGCACCAGTCCGCGCTTGATATTCTCGCCTGGCTCGCGCTGCTGCCGCACCCGGCCTTCGTGTTCAAGCAAGAACTCAAGCGCATCCCCTTCTTTGGCCAGTTGCTGGAGCCGGCGGGCATGATCCCGGTGAATCGCGGCGGCGGCGCCCCGGCCCTGCGCGCCATGGTGGATGGCGCCATGGCGGCGGTCCAGGCCGGGCGGCAGGTTATCATCTTCCCCGAGGGCACGCGCGTCGCCCATGGCGCGCGCGGGCAGCTGCGCCAGGGCATTGCCGTGCTGGCGGAAGCGGTAGATGTGCCCATCCTGCCCGCCACCACCGATTCAGGCCGCCGTTGGGGGCGCAAATCCTTTGGCAAACATCCAGGCCCGGTGCGGATCGACATCCACGCCCCCCTGCCCCAGGGATTGCCGCGCGAGGCGGTGCTGACGCATCTGGCCGCGCTTTATTATGGCCCCGGGGAC
This sequence comes from Pseudomonadota bacterium, assembly GCA_021808545.1. Classification (GTDB taxonomy): domain Bacteria; phylum Pseudomonadota; class Alphaproteobacteria; order Acetobacterales; family Acetobacteraceae; genus Acidocella. Next base: position 16,867 of record JAKBBM010000043.1, read on the forward strand.
TGATCTGCCTTTTTTACGTCCCATCCGCGCCCAAAATCCGGCCCATTCGGGGTGTCTCATCCCCTCATGCCGCTTGGCGGCACCGAATGAAAAGGAGACACGGGCCATGAAACGCAAACCCCTGTTCGTCGCGGCCGCGATCGCGGCCTTTGCCCTTGGCACCACCCATGCGGCGCGCGCCGATGATGATGGCGGCCCCGGCCACGTTTTTTTCGGCTTCAGCCTCGGCGGCCCGGGCTATTACGCGCCGCCGCCACCGGTTTATTATGCGCCGCCGCCGCCGCCCCCGCCGCCGGTTTATTATGCCCCGGCCCGGGGTTATTATGGCTGGCAGCATGATGAGGGCTGGCGCCGCCGTGAGGAATGGCGCCACCACCATTGGCATGACGACGACGACGATTAAGCCGCCACCGCGCGCGGGCTTTATTTCTCCGGCGGCGCCTTAAAAAAGGCCGCCGCCGCCTGCGCATGCGCCTGCCGGCCCGCGATGGCCGCGCGGACACGGGAAATTTCACTCTCGAGCGCGCCGATATAGGCGTTCAGCTCCTCGATCCCAAGCCCATCGAGCCCCGCCGGGGTAAAAAGCTTTTTCGCCGGATGCGGCAAATCTTCATCTGAAAATGTCATTTAACGGTCTTGACCAGAGGGTGGCGCGGGTTCCATACCCCGCGCAAGCTTTCCTTGGCTTGTTTCGGCCAAGACAATAATTATGTCGGTTCCGGGCACGCATGTGCCGGTGACGCTAAAAGGTATTCTATCCATGTCCCTACCCCTCATGCCCAAAGCTACCGCAGTCTGGCTGATTGACAAGACCGCGCTAACCTTCGAGCAGATCGCCGCCTTTTGCGGGATGCATCCGTTGGAGGTCCAGGCGATCGCCGATGGCGAGGTGGCACAGGGCATTAATGGTTACGATCCGGTGGCCAACAAGCAGGTCACGGCCGAGGATATCCGCCGCTGCGAGGCCGACCCCGCCTTGCGGCTGAAGCTTCTGGCGGCACCCGAGCAGCACCAAAAGAAACCCAAGGGCGGGCGTTACACCCCCGTGGCCAAGCGCAATGACCGGCCGGACGCGATCGCCTTTCTCTTGCGCAACCACCCGCATCTGACGGATGCGCAAATCGTCAAGCTGCTCGGCACGACCAAGGACACGATCCAGAAAATCCGCGACCGCTCGCACTGGAACAGCGCCAACATCAAACCGCGCGACCCGGTGATTCTGGGCCTGTGCAAGCAAGCCGACCTGAACGATGCCGTGGCCGCGGCGAATGAGCGCCTGGCGCGCGAAGGCTTAAGCCCGCCACCACCGCCCTCCTCGTCCGAAGCGGCCTGAGCCACGGACATGAAAAAGGGGGCTTAGCGCCCCCCTTTCCCGCGGCGGCTTATTGTGCTTCCAGCCGCTCCATTTCTTCCTTAAGACGCAATTTTTCGCGCTTCATGCGTGAAATCGCGGTCAGATCCCGGCTCGGCCGGCTGTCCTCCATGGCGATTTTATTGTCCAGGCTTGCATGCCGTCCCTTAAGGACTTCCAAATGCGATTGCAGGCTCATGGTCTCTCCTTGCTGATGACTCGCGACATTAAAACGCTTGCTCTCAAGCCTGGCCGGTCCTTTTTGCGCAAGGCCCCGCCCGGACGGTCAGGCTAACCTCTTTGCCACATGATTGTCATGTTAAATTCTTCTCCAACAGCCGCCCTCGCCCTTAAAATTCCGGTTTCAGCCGGGGCGAAATCGCTCTATTGCTCGCCCATGCTGACCGACAAAGACAATCTGCTGCGCCGCCTGCACGCGCTGCGCAGCGAACACCGGGACCTAGACACGGTCATTGCCCGCATCAGCGAGCATGGACCGGTCGACCAGCTTCAGATCCAGCGCTTAAAGAAGCGCAAGCTGGGGCTGAAGGATGAAATCTCCCGGCTGGAAAGCCGGCTGATCCCGGACCGCACGGCATGAGCGCGGCACTTGTCGGCCTGATTATGGGCAGCCGGTCGGACTGGCCCATCCTGCAACACGCGGCCGAGATCCTGGACCGGCTCGGCGTACCGTATGAGGCAAAGGTGGTGTCGGCCCACCGCACGCCCAAACGGCTTTACGACTATGCCAGCAACGCCGAGGCGCGGGGGCTTAAAATCATCATCGCCGGGGCGGGCGGTGCGGCGCATCTGCCGGGCATGGCGGCGTCCCTCACCAACCTGCCGGTGCTGGGCGTGCCGGTGGCGGCCACCATGCTGAACGGGCAGGATTCGCTGCTCTCCATCGTGCAGATGCCAGGCGGCATCCCGGTCGGCACGCTGGCCATCGGCAAGCCCGGCGCGATCAATGCCGGGCTGCTCGCCGCCTCCATTCTGGCCTTGTCGGACCCGGATCTGCGCGCCCGCCTCGCGGCTTTCCGCGCCGAACAGACCGAGAGCGTGCCGGAGAGCGTGGCATGAGCCTGCCCCCCGGCGCCACCATCGGCATTGTTGGCGGCGGCCAGCTGGGCCGCATGTCGGCCATGGCGGCGGCCCGGCTTGGCTATCGTGCGCATATTTTTACGCCCGAAGCCGACAGCCCCGCCGCCCAGGTCGCCAGCGCCTATACCAAGGCCGATTATGCCGATCAGGCGGCCCTCACCCGCTTTGCCGAAGCGGTCGATGTCATCACCTTCGAGTTCGAGAACCTGCCCGCGGACTCGCTCGCCCTGCTGGAGCGGCTCAAACCCGTGCGGCCGGGGGCGCGGATTCTGGCCATCAGCCAGGACCGGCTGCTGGAAAAAACCTTCCTGAACGAGGCCGGCATCCCCACCGCCCCCTGGGTTGAGGTACGCGATGAAGCCGACCTGGCGCCGGCCATGGCGAAGCTTGGCCTGCCGGCGGTACTCAAAACCACCCGCCTTGGCTATGACGGCAAGGGCCAGGCCCTGCTGCGCGCGCCGGAAGACCTTGCCCCCGCCTTCGCCCAGCTCTCGCCCAAGCCGCTGGTCTGGGAAGGTTTCGTGGATTTCGCGGCCGAGATTTCGGTGATGGTGGCACGCGGCGTGGATGGTACGACCGTAACCTTCGATGCCGTGGAGAACCGCCACAAGAACCATATTCTGGACCTTACCCTCGCCCCCGCCCCACTGCCGCTGGATGTGCGCGAAGAAGCGCAAGCCATTGCCCGGCGCGTGGCCGCGCGGCTGGAGCTGGTTGGGCTTTTGGGCGTGGAGATGTTCGTGACCGCCACGGGCGGGCTGTTGGTGAATGAAATCGCCCCGCGCCCGCATAATTCCGGCCATTGGACCATAGATGCCTGCCCCTGCGGCCAGTTCGAGATGCATATTCGCGCTGTCGCCGGGCTGCCTTTGCCGCCCGCCATCCGCCATTCCGACGCGGTGATGAAAAACCTCGTCGGGCCGGAGGATATGGCGCAATGGCCGCAAATCCTGGCCACACCAGGGCTGATCCCGCACCATTACGGCAAGGCGGAAGCCCGGCCTGGGCGCAAGATGGGCCATGTCAACCGCCTGTTCCCCAAGGGCGCGCTGCCGGGGGAACTTGGCATCGCCGACGCGCTGGCGCTGAACGAGACTTAGCCCAGCCGCTTCAACCGCCCCGCGGGAAAGCGCAAAAACACCCCCGTGCCGGGCGCGAAATCGGCCAGATCGCCGCTTTGCCGGTGCACGACCAAAGGCTGGGGGGCCGCGCATTCCAGATGCAGCCCGGTGCCGGTTTCGCGCGCGCGCAAAATGGTCGCGGGCTGCCCATCCGCCGTTGCTAGCTCAATATCGGCGGCACGGATGGCATATGACACGCCATCTTGCGTAAAAATATTCTCATAGCCCAGCAAAATGGCCGCCTCGGCCGTGGCCGGGGCCTCGAACAGCGCGCGGGCCGGGCCTTGCTGAATCACCCCTTCCGCCGCCAGCAGAACAATCCAGTCCGCCCTTGCCGCCACCGCCGTATCGTGTGTGGCGGCCAGTACCGGCAGGGCACGCGCCGCCGCCGTGGCGATCAGCCAGTCCAGCATCGCATCGCGGGTCATCGCATCCAGGGCGGCGGACGGCTCATCCAACAGCAACAGCCGCGCGCCGCGCGCCAGAGCCCGGGCCAGCGCCACGCGCTGCCCCTGCCCGCCGGATAATTCCCCCGCCCGGCGATGCGCCAGATGCTCTAATCCCAATTCCGCCAGCAGCGCGCGCGCCCGCGCCAGCCTGTCGGCCCCGCGCAGCGGATAGGCGACATTCTCCAGCATGGTGAGATGCGGAAACAGCAACGCGTTTTGCGGCAAATAGCCAATGGGCCGCGCATCTGGCGGCAAATCCGCCCAGGGCGTGCCTTGCGCCGGCAGCAGCCCGGCCAGCGCCTTCAACAGCGTGGTCTTGCCGGTGCCAGAGCGCCCCAGCAAGGCGGTAAAACCGTGCACCGTAAAGCGTGCCTGCAAGGGCACGGGCTGGCGCAAGGTATAATCCACATCCAGCCTCATCGCGCCACCCGCGCCCAGAGCGAAATCCAAAGCGGCAGCGGCAAGGTCGCGGCCAGAAACACCGCCACCAGCGGAAACACCGCCTGCAGCCCCAGATCCTGCACATCGATCCAAAGCCGCACCGGCATGCCGGCGGGAAAATAGGCAATGATCAGCACAATCCCGAATTCCCCCAGCGCGCGCACCCAGGCCAGCGCCAGGGCCGCGGCCAGCCCGCGCCGTGCCAGCGGCAACGTGACCCTGAAAAACGCCCGCGCCGGGGAATCCCCCAGCGTGCGGGCCAGCTGGGCGTAATCTTGCGGTACCTCGGCCAGGGCAGCGCGCGCGGCCAGCACATAAACGGGTAGCGCGGCATAAAGCGTGGCTAGCAAAAACGCCGCCGGGCTGTTGGTGAGCACGATTCCCAGCCGGGCGAACAGCCGTCCCAGCGGGGCGGCAGGGCCATAAAGGGTCGCCAGCAATATGCCCAGCGCCAAGGTTGGCATCAGCATCGGCGCCAGCACAAGCGCCTCGGCCGCCAGCGCCAGCCTGGTGTGAGTGCGGGCCAGATACAAAGCCAGCGGCGTGCCCGCCAGCGCCACCACAAGCAGCGCCACGGCCCCGCCCAGCAGCGAGGTGGCAATGGCGGCGAGATCGCCCGGCGTCAGCACCGCGGCACGCCAGTTCCCGCCCATGCACAGCCCAACCAGCGGGGCCGCCAGAAAGGCCAGCACAAGACCCAGCAGCCCCTGGCGCGCGCGGGCCAGCATGGTCAGATGGTGGGTCCCTTGCCGGGATCATACCCGTATTGGCGGAAAATTTTCTGCCCCGCCGGGCTTGCCAAAAACCGCACAAAGGCCCGTGCCGCGGCGGGATCGGCCGCCTGCTTCAGCACCATGGCGTAAAAGACCAGCGGATTTGGATGCCGGGTGATGCGCTTGCCTTTTTCTGTCAGTGTTAGGCCGGCCTTGGCGTACCAGCTTTGGGCATAGGCGGGATCGGAAAAATTAATCTGCGGCGGCAGCGCGATATAGGGCAGATGCTGCGAGATCACGGCACTTTTATAGCCCAAAGTCGCGTCGATCTGCCCGGCCTGCAACCGCGCCAGCAGCGAGGGCTCGGCAAAAATCTGCGCCGGATTCTCCCCCGCCCCGGCCACACGGCGCACCAGGTCCGGCTGCTTATAGAATAGTGCGGCCAGTTGCAGCGTATAGAGCCCATATTGCCCTTGCGGGTCGGCCGCCGGGTTGGTGCGGCCAAAGCGCAAGCCAGGGCGGGCCAGAATTGCGGTCCAATCCGCCCCCTTGGCCGCCGCGAAATCCGCCGCGAAACGTGATTTGGGCGAGTAAGCCAACACAATGGCGGTGCTGGCCACCGGCACGGCCTGGCCACCCAGGCCCGCCGCCTGCACAATCCGCGCCGGTGCGGCGGAGACGGGCATGAACACATCCGCTGTCATGGCGCCGCCGGCCAGCAAATGCGCCAGCGCCATCGCCCCCTCGCCAATGCCATGCACGGGCGTGCCAGTCTTCGCCGTAAAGGCGGGCGAAAGCCCCCTGTCCATCAGCACGCCCATCGACCCGGCAAACGCCACGGTTAAAGCGGTAGAGGCATGGGCGCGCGCGGCCAGGCCAGCGGCGGCCAAGGCGGGCGGCAGCGTCAGAACCCGGCGTCGGGGGAGGGACATGGCGGCGCTCCGATATGTTTGATTGAACATATCGGCTCTTTCACTGCATCGTCAAACACAGAGCGTCATGCTTATAACCATGGGCATGACGGAGGAACGGCATTTCACCTTACGCCTGCGGCTGGTGGGCGCACAGGGCATCCTGATGGGCCCGGGGCGCGCGGATTTGCTGGCGCTGATCGAACAAACCGGTTCCATTGCCGCGGCCGGGCGGCAAATGGGTATGAGCTATAAGCGCGCCTGGGCGCTGGTGGAATCGATGAACGGCACGTTCCAAACCCCGCTGGTTGTGGCCACCAAGGGCGGCGCGGGGGGTGGTGGCGC
>JAKBBM010000103.1 GCA_021808545.1 Pseudomonadota bacterium
GTGGCCGCGGTGGATGCGCAGGACAAGCTGGTGATCTACCGCAACTGGCTGGGGCTGATGCAGGGCACGCTTTCCGCTTCGGTAGACAAAAACGGCAAAAGCTTCGAGCGCACGCTGAACCTGGCCCGTGACTATACCGCGCCGGATGGGTCGTCTTTCCGCCTGCCTGGGCGCTCCTTGCTGCTCGTCCGCAATGTCGGCAGCCATATGCTTACAGACATCATCACCCAGGACGGCGCGGAGGTGCCGGAGGCGGTGATCGATGCCGTGCTCACCTCACTCATCGCGCTGCATGACATGAAAGCCCGCCGCAACTCGCGCAAGGGTTCGGTCTATATCGTCAAGCCCAAGCTGCATGGGCCGGAGGAGGTAGCGAACGCGGCGGCCCTGTTCGGCGCGGTGGAGGAACTTCTGAACCTTCCCGCCAATACGCTGAAAATGGGCATCATGGACGAAGAGCGCCGCACCAGCGCGAATTTAAAAGCCTGTATCCATGCGGCCAAGTCCCGCGTGGTGTTCATTAACACCGGCTTTCTGGACCGCACTGGCGACGAAATCCACACCTCCATGGAGGCAGGCGTTTTCCTGCGCAAGAACGACATCAAAACCCGGCCCTGGATCAAATCCTATGAGGACCGGAACGTGGATTTTGGGCTGGAATGCGGGCTGCAAGGTAGGGCGCAGATTGGCAAGGGCATGTGGACGGCGCCAGACCAGATGGCGGCGATGCTGGAGCAGAAACTTGCCCACCCCAAGGCCGGCGCCAACACCGCCTGGGTACCCAGCCCCACGGCCGCCACGCTGCACGCGCTGCATTACCATCAGGTGGACGTGTTTGCCCGGCAGAACGAGCTGAAGAACCGCCCCGCCGCCAAGCTATCTGACCTTCTCACCGTGCCGTTGGCCCAGGGCGTGAGCTGGACGCCGGAGGAAGTCCAGCAGGAGCTGGATAACAACTGCCAGAGCCTGCTGGGCTATGTGGTGCGCTGGGTGGGCCAGGGCATTGGCTGTTCCAAAGTGCCGGACATTCATAATACCGGGTTGATGGAAGACCGCGCCACGCTGCGCATCTCCTCCCAGCATATCGCCAACTGGCTGCATCACGGCATCATCACCAAACAGCAGGTGATGGAAACGCTGAAGCATATGGCCCTGGTGGTGGATCAGCAGAACGCGAATGATCCGGCCTATACACCCATGGCGCCAGCCTATAACGGCCCTGCCTTCAAAGCGGCGGTAGAGTTGGTGTTCGAAGGGCTGCAACAGCCCAACGGCTACACTGAATTCATTCTCACCCGCCGCCGCCGCGAGGCAAAGGCGCTCGCCGGCCAGAAGGAGGTTAAAGCGGCCTGAACCGCCAGCGGCCGTTCAGGCCGGGCGCAGGCTGAGCTTTTTAGGCTCAGCCGTATACGGCGTCTGGATGCCTGCAACAGGGTGCGGCACATAGGGCGCCTCAAGTGCCGTGATGTCTTCAGGGGAAAGCGTCACCTCCAACGCGCCCAGCGCATCGCTCAGGTGCGCGGGCTTGGTCACACCGATAATCGGCGCGGTGATCTCCGGTTTTTGCAGCAGCCAGGCCATCGCCACCTGGGCGCGCTGCACGCCCATCGCGGCCGCCACTCTGCCGACCTCTTCCACCACCTTGCGGTCTTGCGCTGCGGTATCAGTATAAAGAATTTTTTGAAAAGCGTCGGTTTCTGAGCGCGCGGTTGCCTCGGCCCATTCGCGGGTCAGCCGGCCGCGCGCCAGCGGGCTCCAGGGAATCACCCCCACGCCCATATCCGCGCAGAGCGGCAGCATCTCCCGTTCTTCCTCACGGTAGATCAGGTTCACCTGGTTCTGCATGGAGATGAATTTCGTCCAGCCATGCATCTGCGCGGTGTATTGCGCTTTTGAAAATTGCCAGGCGGACATTGACGACGCGCCGATATACCGCACCCGCCCGGATTTCACGATGTCGTGCAGCGCCTCCATGGTTTCCTCGATCGGCGTGGCATCGTCCCAACGGTGGATCTGGTAAAGATCCATGTAATCCATCCCCAGGCGCGCCAAGCTGTCATCCACCGCCTGGAACAGTGCCTTGCGGGAAAGCCCGCCGGTGTTAGGCGCGTTGCGCCACGGCATGAAGGCTTTTGAAGCCACAACAATCTCGTCCCGGCGGGCAAAATCATACAGCGCCCGGCCGGTAATCTCCTCAGACGTGCCATCGGAATAAGCATTCGCGGTGTCGAAGAAATTGATACCCGCCTCCAGCGCCTGGCGGATGATCGCGCGGCTGGCCGCCTCATCCAATGTCCATTCATGGCTGCCGCGCGTGGCCTCGCCAAAGCTCATGCAGCCAAGGCACAGGCGTGAAACAGTCAGGCCGGTCGGGCCCAGAGTCCGGTATTGCATGAAGTTACTTCCTTACGGTCGATGATACCGGCGCATATGGGGTGGGGTGCGGATTAAACCTACTCCATCGCCCAGGCGAGAATCGCTTTTTGCGCGTGCAGCCGGTTTTCCGCCTCGTCGAACACCACAGAGGCTGGGCCGTCGATCACCTCTGCCGCAACCTCTTCACCGCGATGCGCGGGCAGGCAATGCTGGAAAATGGTACCCTTGGCGGCTTTTTCCATCAGCGCATTCGTAACCTGATACGGCGCGAAGGCGGCCGCGCGGGCGGCGGCCTGGTCCTCGGAGTCAGACATGGATAGCCAGGTATCCGTCACCACGCAGGCGGCGTTGTCCACCGCCCAGGCCGGGTCGCTCCCCACCTGCACATCAGCACCCTCGGCCTTCGCCCAGTCCAGCACCTCCGCGCGTGGCATATAGCCATCTGGGCAGGCGAGGCGGAGCGAGAAATTGAACCGCGCCGCGGCTTCGATGAAGGATGCGGCGACATTATTGCCATCCCCCACCCAGGCGATGCGCTGCCCCGCCACAGGCCCCTTATGCTCCTCGAAGGTGAGGATATCGGCCATGATCTGGCAGGGGTGGGAGAGTTCGGTGAGCCCGTTGATCACCGGCACGCTGGCATGGCGCGCCAGCTCATGCAGCTTGGCCGCGCTGTCCGTGCGCAGCAGAATGCCCTGCACGAAGCGCGAGAGCACATGCGCCGTATCGGCGATCGTCTCGCCCCGGCCGATCTGCATGTCCCGCGCGGAGAGCGCCACCGTATTGCCCCCCAGCTCCTTGGCGGCAATTTCGAAGGAAACCCGGGTGCGGGTGGAAGGTTTTTCAAAAATCATCGCCAGGCTCTTGCCCGCCAGCGGCTTCTTGGGGCTGCCGCGCTTGAAGGTGGCGGCGGATTCCAGCAGCGCTCGCAGTTCCGTGCCGGAGAAATCCTTCAAATCCAGAAAATGCCGGGGGCCGGATTCTGGCAGGCGCAGCGCGGCACTCATTTCGCCGCTCCTTTCAAAAAAGTGGCAAAATGCTTGTTTGCCCGCGCGCGGCCGCCCCGCCATCCCCGCGCGCTCATTTCGCGGCCTCCATCGTCAGGGCTTGCGCGGTTTTGCCCAGCATCGCCAGCGCCTCGTCGCACTCAGCGCGGGTGATGATCAGCGGCGGCAGCAGGCGCAGCACATTTTCGCCAGCGGCCACGCTCAGCAGGCCCTGGCGCATGGCCTGTGCCTGCACATCGCCATTCGGCACGGCGCATTTCAGCCCCAGCAGCAGCCCGGTGCCACGCACTTCGGTAAACACGCTGCCATGGCGCGCCACCAGCGCCGCCAGCCCGGCGCGCAGATAAGCGGCCACCTCGTTCATTTGCTCCAGGAAGCCATCGGCCAAAATCACGTCCAGCACCGCATTGCCGGCGGCGCAGGCCAGAGGCCCGCCGCCAAAAGTGGTGCCATGGCTGCCCGGCACCAGCGCGCGGGCCACATGCTCCCTGGCCAGCAGGGCCGCCATCGGGAAACCGCCGCCAATGCCCTTGGCCAGGCTCATCACATCCGGCTCCACATCGCTCCATTGATACGCGAACAGCTTGCCGGTGCGGCCCATGCCGGTCTGCACTTCATCAAAGCCCAGAAACAGCCCGAACTCGTCGCAGGTGGCGCGCAAGCCCCGCAGAAACGCCTCATCTGCCGCGCGGATGCCGCCTTCACCCTGGATGGGCTCCACCAGAATCCCCGCCGTTTCGGCGGTGATGGCGTTACGCACCTCGTTCAGGTTGTTGAAGGGCACATGGTCGAACCCTTCCACCGGCTTGCCGAAGCCCGCCAGATATTTCGGGTTGCCGGTGGCCGAAATCGTCGCCAGCGTGCGGCCATGGAAGGCACCCTCGAAGCAGATGATGCGCGTGCGCTCCGGGTGCCCGGCATCGGACTGCGCCTTGCGGATGGCCTTGATCAGTCCCTCATTCGCCTCCGCGCCGGAATTGCAGAAGAACACGCTATCGGCGAAGCTGGCTGCCACAAACCGTGCCGCCAGCGTTTCCGCCTGCGGCACCCGGTAGAGGTTGGAGACGTGGATCACTTTGGCCGCCTGCGCGGCAATGGCCTGCACCAGATGCGGGTGCCCATGGCCGAGCGAGGAGGTGGCGATGCCCGCGCCGAAATCCAGGTAACGCCTCCCCTGCGTATCGAACAGCCAGGCACCGTGGCCGTGGTCGAAGGCGATATCGGCCCGGGAAAAATTGGGCATTAGCGCGGAAATCATGGATATGCTTTCAAGGCGTCAGAAAGCCAGGACTAAAG
>JAKBBM010000044.1 GCA_021808545.1 Pseudomonadota bacterium
GGCATCGGCCGCCAGCTTCACCTTGCGCATATGGATGGTGAGGATCTGCACGCGCCCGGCCTTGTCTGGCCGGTCCACCAGCACTTGCCGGTCGAACCGTCCAGCGCGCAGCAAGGCGGGATCGAGGATTTCTGGCCGGTTGGTCGCCGCCAGCAGCACCACGCCACTGGAGGGGTCAAACCCGTCCATCTCCGCCAGAAGCTGGTTCAGGGTCTGCTCTTTTTCATCGTTGCCGCCGCCGGGAATGGCCGCATTACGGGCCCGGCCCAGACTATCCAGCTCGTCGATAAAGATAATCGCCGGGGCCTGGTTGCGCGCCTGCACGAACAAATCGCGCACGCGCGCAGCCCCCACGCCCACGAACATCTCCACAAATTCAGAGCCCGAGATAGAGAAAAACGGCACCCCGGCCTCACCCGCCACGGCACGCGCCAGTAGCGTTTTGCCCGTACCTGGCGGGCCCACCAGCAGCACGCCCTTGGGGATATGCGCACCAAGCCGGCCATAGGCGGCGGGATTTTTCAGAAAATCCACAACTTCCTTCAGCTCGGCCTTGGCCTCTTCCACGCCCGCCACATCGGCGAAACGGACCTTCACATCGCTTTCGGCATAAACGCGCGCCTTGGCCTTGCCAACCGAAAGCATGCCCCCTGCCCCCCCCATGCGTCCCCCGCCCAGCAGCATGAACCAGAATGCGCCGAAGATGAGCAGCGGCAAAAACCACCCCAATAACGAGGCCCACATGCCAGGTGCCGCCGTGCCGGAAAATGTGACCTTGGATTTGGCCAGCTCCTCAGCCAAGGCCGGGTCCACCCGATCGGTCTGGAATTGTTCCGGCTTGCCCGCTTTATCCGCCTTGATCGTACCGGAAATCTGGTTGTCGCTGATCTTAAGATCGTTCACCTTCCCTGCCTGCAGCAGGGACTGGAACTCACTATAGGGGATGGTCTTAACCGACGCGCCCGCGCGATCAAAGGAAGACGCCAGCATCAATATGATGAGGAAAGCGGCCAGAAAAAAACCGTACCGCGACAGATCCTCAGGTTTTTTCGCCAAATCAGTCTCTCCGGCGGCTACGGGGCTTACTGCCTTCCACGCTGTTATGCGCGGACGGGTCGCCTTTAATCAATCCCGTTTCAGCGCCCAGCCCGGCTTGCCGCCAGCGTGCGCACAATATCGGCCCGGCTCACAATACCAACCACCTTGCCCGCGCGCAGCACCGGCACACGCTTAATACCGCGCTGCATCAACAAATCCGCAATCTCGGCAACCGGCATGGTCTCGGGCACGGTGACCACGTCACGTGTCATCACCTCGGCCGCGCTACGTGTTTCCTGGCGGATATACTCCAGAAAATCCGGGGCAAGATCCTCCCCCTCGGCCAGCATTTCCAGCCACCAGGCGCGCCGCGTGGCATGGCCCGCCCCCAGCCTGCGCATCAGATCACCCTCGCTCACCATACCGAGCACCCGGCCCTCGCCATCTACCACGGGGGCGGCACTAATATGATGCTCGGCCAGAGTCGCCGCGATTTTCGGGACATTGTCGCCCGGATGAAGCAGCACAAGAGACGTGGTCATGATATCGGCGGCGGTCTGGCCCATGGCATCAAATCCTGGTTCGGCTGAAGCCTTATCTTGCCACACCCCCCAACCGCGGCCTTTGATCTTCATCAACCTCCCATCAGCACTCTGGGCCGGCATACGCGCGATCCCCACGCCCCCTAGGCCGCACGTCAGAGGAGGTTTAGAACCTACCTGATCCGCCGCGCAGGATCGCCGAGCAGGCATATGCCATCTCCCATCGCTTCAAAAATCATCAATACAAGGCATGATATTTCACGATTCGTATTTGCAATTAATTTTATAAAGTTATTATATTGGCAAATTTACGATACCTATGCCGAAAACAGGCAAGGGTTTACATATACTCCTCTTGCCCCTACCTCATACATCGTCTGTGCGGCGCCTTTGGCGCATGGCGCCAATGCACAGCATGATTCCAAGCCGTCTTCGCAGCGGCTGATCAGGATGTGATCGCTACATATTCAAAAGCCGCCCTCCAAAGTGCGGCAAAAAAGGGATGATTTATGCACAACATTGCAGATAGCATGGTATCGTTCTGGACAACCCATGCTTCAACCATTGTCGGCGTAGTGGTCGCCCTGCTCATCGGCGTCGGGGGCACGGCGCTTGCCCGCGCGGTTATCGGCATCATTGTCCGCTGGTCGCATAATCGCGGTCACGAATTTCGCTCGGTTCTGCTCGATCATCTTCTATCCCCCATCCTTTGGGCCATCTGGGGGCTGACTGTATATTTCATTGCCCTAACCGTTGCCACACCGCTGCATCTCGTCGGGCTGCTTGGCATTCTGCCCACCGCACTCAGGGTTTTCATTTTACTCATACTTGCCTGGGCGGGGTTGCGCTCTGTTTCGATTAGCGAGCGCGCCTATCCGGCCCATGTCTGGTCCAAGCGCGGCAAACAGCCTGATCCCATGCTGGTTGATGCGCTCGCCAAAATCACCCGTATTCTCGTCATCGCCGTGATCGGCCTGATGATTCTTCGTACATTGAATTTTTCGATCGCCAGCCTGCTGGCTTTTGGCGGTGTTGCGGGCATTGCGGTTGGCTTTGCCGCCCAGGGTGTCACCGCGAACCTGTTTGGCGCGCTTGTTGTTTATATTGATCAACCTTTCAAGGTTGGCGAATGGATTGTTCTGCCCTCACAAAACGTCTCTGGTACGGTTGAGCATATTGGCTGGCGTACCACCATGCTGCGCGGTTTTGATACACGGCCTTATTACGTTCCCAATCAGATTTTCAACACATCGGTCGTGCAAACGCCGCCGCGCATGCAGGCACGGCAGATCAATACAACCATCTCAATCCGCTATGCCGATTTCGACAAACTTGCCGCCATCACCGAGGATTTGCGCAACCATGTCGATCATCATCCCGGCATCGACCAATCGCTCGGCGCCATGGTCTATTTCGACCAATACGGCAATTATGCGCTACAAATCCTGATATGGTGCTTTACCCGCACCGTGGTCTGGAAAGAATCCCTTGCGATTCAAGAACAGCTATTGATTGAACTTGGCCAGATCGTCCGCCGTCACGGCGCGGAACTCGCGGTTCCTGTTTCTCAAATCGAAATCACTTCACCATCCATGGCTATTTCAGGACAGCCCACGCAAAGATAGGAAGACGTCCTCAATTGTGGTTGGATAGACCCATTTGATAACAGGCTTATACTCGATTACGGCCTCTTCTCCATGAATGCCGGCGGCTGCACCGCCGGCCATTCACGGATGATATCGAAACTTTTTTAGAATATATTTTGTTGTCTACTTCATCTGCGAGACAAGCGGCGCACCCGATTTCAGGGTCGCGCTGTAGTCAAGTGGCTTGGCGCCCGCCGGATATCCATTTTTCTGTAACAGATAAGCCATGACATCGTCATATTGCTCATGCGTCAGGCTGCCGGGCTGTCCGGCTGGCATCTGTTCGGCCACTTCGCTGAAAATCGCCCCAATCGTGTAATGGTTTGACGGTGCCGCAAAGGCCTGTCCAAGCAAGTCAGGCCCTGCCCCCCCCTTCAAATCCGCGCCATGGCACATGGCGCAGCTCTGCGCATACACCCCCGCCCCGGCCTTGGCCTGTGCCGCAGTGTACAAAGCCGGCGTCGCGGCCAAGGCCACACCCGTGCTCAGCACTAGACCAAAACCGGCCGATCCTGCAATTTTCAGTATCTTCATCGGTATCTCTCAATGCTCCGAATTTGGAACGTTATAGGGTTGTACAAGGCTGTTTAACCGCCAAATACGGCTAAACTGGTAATGGCGCCGCCAAACGCCCCCACCGCGCCCGTATTTTGCGCCGATTGCAGATACAGGGCAACGATATTCCACGCGGCATGCGACATAGGCACCGCCATGCGATGATTATGCGTATCGCCCATGATACTTTATAAGCGCGGCGGCCAGCTTATAACAAGCTTGGCCCCTGGTGCCGCGTTATCGGCGAATAATATGATCCTACGGCGCGTTTGCCTTCAACCGCCGTGCGCTCTGCGCCGGGTAAGACCCTTTTGGTAATCTCGAAATCCGAGCGCGTAAACTTCCCGTTAACAGAATTATGCTAAAAGCCTTTAACCAGGCCCTTAGCAAAAGCGCTAAAACCTCCAAGCAAAAGCCGCGCCAAAACCCGCGTCGCCTGAAAATGGCTGATGGTCGATCAAAGAGGCGGGCACGGATACGGTATTCTATTACAGTACACTGTCCCAAAACGGTACCTTGTTGCATAATGGAACAAGGCCGCTTTTAACTTGCAGCTTCTACCGAGGCTCTCAAGGAATATACAAAAAGAAGTTCCGCGAATATATATTTTAGGACCAGGGATGTGTCTTGATCATGGATCATTACGGATTTCCCACTCAAACCGTGGGCTTAAATCGCTTTTCGGCCGCCCCCGTCGGCATTGATCCGGCGGATATCAGTCGCTCCTGGCAACGATGCCGGGCCGCGGGGCTGGTCCGAGAGCAAAACCGGCAAGACGCCCCCCATTTCTCCCAGGCCGAGCTTCGCGCCGCCGCCGAGCGCCATTCAAGCCTCATCATCCAAGCCCGCCCGATCATAAGCTATTTCCATAGTCAAATTAAAGATTCAGGTTGCGTCATTCTGCTTTCCGACGAAAATGGTTATTTATTGGAATCCGCCGGCGACAAGGATTTTTGCAGCCGGGCCGCGCAAGTTTCCCTCTCGCCTGGCGCTTGTTGGGCCGAAGCCGCGCGCGGCACCAACGCGGTTGGCACCGCCTTGGTCGAGGGCAAACCCATCGTCGTTAACGGAACCGAGCATTATTTGCGGCATAACAGTTTTCTCGCCTGCGCGGCCGCGCCGCTTTCCGCACCAAATGGCAAGCTACTTGGCATCATTGATATTTCCTGCGATGCGCGGCGCTATCATCCGCATACGCTTGGCCTGGTGCGCGCCGCCGCGCAGATGATCGAAAGCCGTATTTTCGAAATCGCTTTTACCCATCAAACAAAATTACGCTTCCACATATCAAGCGATTGCCTTGGCAGCGTTATGGAAGGCGTCATCGCCTTGGATGATGATGGGCGTATCCTGGGCTCAAACCGCGCGGGCTTTAGCATGCTGGGCCTACAACCAGACGATATTGGCCAGCAGAATTTTGGCGTGTTCTTCAATATAACCATGCAGGACCTGATCGATCTGGACCGCCGCTCCCACGGCAGGCCCTTTATCATTCATTCGCGGCGCGGAAAAACCTTGTTCGTTTCGGTTGAACAGATGAAAATGCCCATGCTGCATCATATTCCCCAAGCAGCACCTGCCCGCCAAAGCGATGCGCTCAACGCGCTCGATACGGGAGACGAACGCATCGCCAAGGCCATATCTCAATTACGCCGGGTACTGGGGCGTAAAGTTCCCATTCTGCTGCAAGGGGAAACTGGGTCCGGCAAGGATTATTTCGCCCGCGCCATCCATGCGGCGGGGACGCGCGCCAATGGTCCTTTCGTGGCCGTTAATTGCGCAGCCCTACCGGAAGCACGGATCGAGTCAGAATTATTTGGCCATGCGCCAGGCGTCTTCACTGACGCCCGGAAGGAAGGCGCGCTTGGGCGTATCCGCGAGGCGGGCGGCGGCACATTATTCCTCGATGAGGTCGGCGACCTGCCGCTGACCACACAGACACGCTTATTGCGCGTACTCGAGGAAGGCCAGCTAACCGCTATTGGTGGCAAACCCGTACCAGTTGATTTCCTGCTCATCAGCGCCACACATGCGGATTTTCAAACGCGCATCGCTGACCGCACATTCCGCGCGGATTTATATTACCGGCTGAACGGACTGGCGATCTCTCTGCCGCCCTTGCGCGAAAGAACCGACTTGCTTGCCCTGATCAAAAAGATTCTCGTCCATGAGGCCGCCCAGAACGGCGCGCGCGTCCCCAGCCTGTCGCCTGCGTTCGCCGCCGCCTGCGCCGGCTATGCCTGGCCTGGCAACTTGCGTCAGCTGTCCGGCTGGCTGCGGACCGCCTGCCTCATGCTGGAAGATCACGAAGAGATGCTCGACCTGCACCATCTGAGCGAAGAGGCCCGCCATGCCCTAACCGCCAGACCATCCCCACCGCCATCTGCCTCAAATCCCACAACCTTACGCGCGCAATCCGATGCGATGATTGCCAGCACTCTCGCCGAGGTAGGCGGCAATATCGCCGCGGCCGCGCGCCGCTTAAGCATTAGCCGCAACACGCTTTACAGGCGGCTTGCGGCCATGCGCGCTCATTAAGCCAAAACCAATAAAGATCATAAATTCATGCTATTTGATCTGTATCAAGGACCAAACCATCCGATAGCGGCATGAATGGCTTATCCCAAAGCGGATACACTCCCCAGACTTGGCCCTGCCATGGCAACATGGCAGGGTTTTTTCTGATTTGCGAAGAGGGCGCGTTTTATACAAAAATCACCGCAAAAAAATCCGCCCTTTTTTGTGAAAAAGGACGACCAAAAAAACTTTTATCTGTTCCCATATGTTTTGAAAGTGGCTTGTTACACCGCATGCGCATGCCGCGGCGTGGCGGCATGATGTTGCAAATATACATCAAACAAGGCAGCGACATTGCGCACAAAAGGCCGCCCGCTTGGTGTAATGAGCAAGCGTGTTCCGTTCCATTCCACCAACCCGTCGGCGGCAAAGCCTGTCAACGGCGCGGCATCGGCCAAAAGCGGTGCCACGTCGGCGCCATAGGCGCGCGCCAGCGCCGGCAAATCGGCCTCCAGATCGCACATGATCCGCTCGATCAAATCGCGCCGCAGCCGGTCATCCTCGCTTAGCGCCACGCCGCGCGCCACAGCCAGCCCATCTTGCTTCACAGCCGCGCTATAGGCCGGCACGGCCGTGGCATTCTGCACATAACCTTGCGGCAACATGCCAATGGCGCTGGCGCCAAGGCCTATGAGCACCGGGGCTGCATCTGTCGTATAGCCCTGAAAGCCGCGATGCAGCCGCCGTGCGCGCGCGGCCACCGCCATGGCATCATCCGGCAGGGCAAAATGGTCCAGCCCCACCGGCACATACCCTCCCTCGCCTTCCAGCACCCCGCGCATGGTCCGTGCCTGGGCCAGGCGTTCCACCGGGCCGGGTAGGCTGGCCTCAGCAATCAGCGCCTGGTGGCGCTTCATCCAGGGCACATGCGCATAGCCGAACACGGCAATCCGGTCGGCCTGCAGGCGCAGCGCCGCGCGCGCGGTGCGGGCCACGGAGTCAGACGTTTGGTGCGGCAAGCCATAAATCAAATCGAGGTTGAGCGAGCCGATCCCCAGCCCGCGCAGGGCCTCGGCCGCCGCCTCTGTCTGCGCAAAGCTCTGCCGCCGGCCAATCGCTTCCTGTACCGTCTCGTCAAAATCCTGCACCCCCAGGCTCGCCCGGTTCACCCCCATCAGGCGCAGCGCATCAAGGGCTGGGGCGTTCAGCACGGTGGGGTCCACCTCCACCGCCACTTCGGCCTCGTTCAGCACATGAAACCGCGCGCGGGTCCGGTCCATAATCGTCACCAGGCAATCCGCGGGTAAAGAGGTGGGTGTGCCGCCGCCCCAATGAATCTGGCTTACATTCGGGCGGCCGCCCATTAAATCCGCCACCCGCTCCAGCTCATGCATCAGGTTCAGCGCATAGGCCCGCTTGGGCGCGTCTTGGCGCACCACGCTGGTATTGCAGCCGCAATACAGGCACAGCCGGTCACAAAACGGCACATGCAGATAAAGCGAGAGCGGCGCATCAACCGGCACCTCCGCCAGCCAGCGCTCATAAACGGCACTGGTAATCCCCGCATGAAAATGCGGGGCGGTGGGATAGCTGGTATAGCGCGGCACGCGGCCATCGTAACGCACAATCAGGTCGGCATCATCCATGAGATGCTCATGGCCTAAGGCCGGCCTGACGACATTGACTCAGGTCAAGCCGGCAGAAACTCCGGCACCGAGAGGTAACGCTCGCCCGTATCGTAATTAAAGCCAAGGATTCTGGCCCCATCCGGCAATTCCGGCAGCTTGGCCGCAATGGCCGCCAGCGTGGCGCCAGAGGAAATGCCAACCAACAGCCCTTCCTGTGCGGCGGAACGGCGGGCATAATCCTTGGCGGCTTCGGCCTCCACCTGAATCGCGCCATCCAAGGCCTTTACGTGCAGATTCCCAGGAATAAACCCCGCCCCAATACCCTGAATGGGGTGCGGCCCCGGCGCACCGCCGGAAATAACCGGCGAGGCCGCCGGCTCAACCGCAAAAACCTTCAGATCAGGCCAATGCTGCTTCAGCGTCTCGGCCACAGCGGTAATATGCCCGCCCGTGCCGACACCGGTAACGATAACATCCAGCCCTTCGGGAAAATCGGCCAGAATTTCACGCGCCGTGGTGCGGACATGAATGTCGATATTGGCGGGATTTTCAAATTGCTGGGGCATCCAAGCGCCAGGATTTTGCACCAGC
This sequence comes from Pseudomonadota bacterium, assembly GCA_021808545.1. GTDB lineage: Bacteria > Pseudomonadota > Alphaproteobacteria > Acetobacterales > Acetobacteraceae > Acidocella. The sequence continues at coordinate 8,518 of JAKBBM010000044.1, forward strand.
AATTCGCCGGCCCGCTCAATCGCGCCCTTCATGCCCTTTTCACGCGGGGTCAGGTCGAATGTGGCGCCATAAGCCTGCATCAGCCGCCGCCGCTCAATGGACATGCTCTCCGGCATGACCAGAATGAGCTTATAGCCCTTCACCGCCGCCACCAGCGCCAGCCCCACACCGGTATTGCCCGAGGTTGGCTCTATGATCAGCCCGCCCGGCTTCAGCTGGCCGGAGGCTTCAGCATCCTCGACCATGGCGAGCGCGATACGGTCCTTGATTGAGCCACCTGGGTTGGTGCGCTCGGACTTTACCCACACCTCTGCCGCCGGGAACAGCCGTGAGAGGCGAATATGTGGGGTATTGCCGATGGTCTCCAGTACGCTGCCGGCCTTCATGCGTTTTCTCCATAAGCGTTATAGGGTTACGCTCATGTTGCGCTGTTTGCGTGTTGGCGCAAGAGCACTCGCCCAAAAACCGGCAGAACCAACCGTGAGATCAGGCGGCGGCGTTCGCCTGCAGGAAGGAAGAAGCCCGTTCAGCGAGCATCTGCCGCACCGCCTGCGGCACCTGACGGTGCGCCTTGGCACGCGGATATGGCAGTTCCGCAATCGGCGCATCCGGGCTGGTGCGCGCATCCCAATTATGGAAGATCATGCGGTCCACATTATCGACAAAGCTTTCCGCCGGGGTGCCTTCGGCCAGCAGCAGCTCATGGGTTGCAAGCTCGATATGATAATAGGTGAACCGCGCCGGCACATCGTAATCGCGTACAATGCTAGAGCCATTCACCAGCGCCCCGGCCTGGACCAAAACGCCATCCAGGAACACAGCATGGTCGGGCGAGAGCCGCAAATCTCGTACGGGCATGTTATCGGCCAGGGCCCCGGCCTTAATGCGAACAGGCATGGCTTCCAGCGGATCGGCAAAGCGCGTGGCGACCACTGAATGGCCTACCCAGCGCACGGGCAGCGCTGCACCGCCTACGGTCAGCAGCAACATGCCAGGCGCGATATCCTCAACCGCAATCTCCCCCTCCGGCGTGGCCAGACGGGTACCGGCCATAAAGCAGGCGGGCGCGCCATTATACACGAAATCGCCGCCAGACATGCCAAAATCAGCCGGATTGGTGCCCGCGGCCAATGTCACTGTGCCAAAGGTGGATGTATAGCTGCCGCCATGCGTGTCTTGCAGGGTGTAACTGCCGCTGCCATTGGCGACGAGCTGCAGCGTGTCGCCTTTCGCATAAATCACGTCGCCATAGCCGAGATTCTGCAGCGTCATGCCCGTGGCATAGTTGGCGATATTCAGGGTATTGCTGGCCCCGCCACCCGCCACGGTATCGAACTTGATCGCCACGGTGGGGGTCGTGGAGGTCATGTTCAGCGTGCTGCCGGCCAGCGCCAGCGTGCCAGCGCCGATCGCGCCGGAGGTAGAGGTATAGGTCGCGTTCTCCACAACCAATGTCTGCCCGGCGGCAATGGAAACCGCGTTGGAGATTGTGAACGCGCCGCCGCCAAGCGTGGAGGTTCCGGTGCCCGAAAGTGCGATGCCGGTAGCAGAAAGCGTACCCCCTCCAGCCAGATCCAGCCCCTGCCCGGCGGCCAGCTCGATATTGCCGCTAAGCGAGGTTTGATGGCCGCCGCTCAGCGTGACATTGCCGGTGCCAGAAACCTGAATGATGGCAAGGTCCGTGGCGGAGTCCATCGTCACCGTGGTGCCGCCGGGGATAATGGCGGTGCCATCACCACTTTTGCTCGGATATGTGCCCGCCTTATCGCCGCCCGAGGCAGACCAGTTGGCAGCATCGTTCCAGTTTCCGGTGCTTCCACCAATCCACGTCCAGGGCATAGACACCATCTCCTTAATCGGCCAGCATGGCCACATTCATCGACTCAATTTGAACGCTTACCAGTCGGCCCGCCAGACCTGAATACACAATCGCGTGAATCCGCATGGATAACAGAAAATTGATTCCTGGGGCTTATTCCGCTTCCGCCTGGCTGACGTGCACTTGCCCGCGGCCTACATTTTTGCTCAGGCGCTCATGCACCATCGGCGACACATATTTTGTTCCGCCCTGTATGTTTAGCCTCATACAGCGCCTTATCCGCCCTATCGAGCACGGTTTCGAGCGTATCGCTGGGGTCAATTTGTGCCACCCCCATGGAGACCGTGACCCGCAACCCAGGATCGATGGAATCAAAGACTGCCACTGCCAACAACTCACGCAGACGTTGCAGGCAATGCCTTGATAATTCCAAATCCGTCTCAGGCAGCATCAGCAAGAATTCCTCGCCACCCCAGCGCGCCAGCACATCGCCCGTGCGCAACGCTGACAGACAAACCCGCGTCACGATTCGCAACACCTCATCGCCCGCCAAATGCCCGTAATCATCATTAACGGCTTTGAAATGGTCGATATCGAGCATGGCCAGGCAAACGGGCGGCAATACCACTTGCGGCTGCGCGCGCAGGCTCATCTCGCGCTCGATCAGCGGAAGCATGGCGCGCCGGTTCAGCAAGCCTGTCAGCTCATCGCGTTCAGCCAAGGCGCGCACCTCACGCTGCTGTTTTTCCATCAGGCTGCGCTCCGCGCGCAAGACAGCGATCCGGCGCTGGTTTTCCTCGAACACGCCAAGAGAGCGGACAATGGCGCCAAGTTCATCGTGCCTCTGCAACGGCCGCAAGTCTACATCCACCCGCCCCGCCGCCAAACGTTGCGTGGCGTTGGAAATCTCAGCGACCGTCCGCCGCACCGCGACAATCACCACCGTCACCACAACAAGAACAATCAGCAACGTGGCGCCAACGGTGGCAATGGTTGTCTCGGCAATAAGGCGGGCCTGCCGGCGGCTGGCGCGGGCCACCTGGGCGGAGCGGTGCGCCGCTTCACCCGAGAGCGTCTCCAGCGGTATGGTAATACGCGTATAATTGGCTTCATAAGGTTTTATGAAGTCCGCGGCGGCATTAAAATCCACGCCCAGCATGGCGCCCAGCACCTGCACCGCGCCTCTGTAATTATCAAGATCATGCAAGGTCATGACAAGGCTTTTTCGTTGCGAAATCGGCACCAATATGACCAACCCACGCAAATCCACCCGCACATGATCTATGTCGGCCAGAACGATTTTTAAATTTTCCTGGCTGTCCGCCGCGCTGCCGCCATGCGCCTGCTTCGTCATGATTTCATAAAGCATGCCGTTTGCGGCTGTAATGGCCTGAGAATCCTTCTCCAAGCGACTTCTCATGTCACTGGTGTGCAAAACCGTGTTTAGCACCGCCAGTTGATGTTGTTGCGACCAGAGCACGGTGGCGGCGGCCAAAACCAGCATAATGAGCGCAAAAACCGGCGCAACGCCGATTTTAATGACCAAGGGCAGATCAGCGAAACGCAAGCGCCAAAAAGCGAAAAACCGAGACCTTTTGGGTAAAGGCCGCCGGCGCTCATGGGGCTTGCGCGCCTGGGCGGCCTTGGCATAGGCGGGCTGGTTCTGGAGTGTTGTCAATTTTTGCTCACGTCACGTTAAAATTCCTTCCAGTCTTCCGCGGCGCTGGCCAACGCGGGCGGGCGGCGCTTCACAGCTGGTCCTTGCTGGTCTGGCGTGACGTGGAACGGCACCGCCTTGTCTGGCGCGCCGGTACGGAAATAATTGATCAACGCCGCCAGGCGGTCTGCCTCATCGGCCAAATTACGGCTTCCCGCAGCGGTTTCCTCGGCCACGGCGGCATTTTGCTGGGTCATGGTGTCAATATTACCGACCGCGCTATTCACCGCGGCCAAACCATTGGCTTGATCTTGGGCGGCGTGGGAAATTTCGGTTACCAATGTGCTGACATCGCCAATCCGGTCCATGATCTCGGTCAATGAGTTCGACATGTCATTCACCAGATCAACGCCGCCATCGACACTCTTGGTCGAGGCGCGGATCAGATCGGCGATTTGTTTGGCGGATTCGGCCGAGCGCACGGCCAGGGCCCGCACCTCGCTGGCGACCACGGCAAAGCCGCGTCCGGCATCACCAGCGCGCGCGGCCTCGATTCCGGCGTTCAGTGCCAGTAAATTAGTCTGAAAGGCGATTTCATCGATAATATCGACAATCTGGCCGATCTGGCCGGAGAATCGGCTAATCTCCTCCATGGCGGTAATGGCTTGGCGGGCCACGGTGCCTGACGCATCCGCCCGGCTCTTGGCGCCAGTCACGGCCTGGGCGGCTTGCTGGGCGGCCTGGGCGCTGCGCCGTACCGTGGCGGTGATTTCGTCGATCGCGCCGGCGGTTTCCTCCACGCTGGCGGCCTGTTTTTCCGTGCGGCGCGAGAGATTCTGCGAGGCCTCGGAAATCTCGGCCGATCCACCGCGCATGGTTTGAATCGAACTGACGATGGCCTGGATCGTCTCGTCCAGTTTGGAGACGGTGCTGTTAAAATCCTCGCGCAGTTTTTCATATCCTGCCGGAAACGGCGTCTCGATTCCGGTACCCAGATCACCCGCCGACAAAGCCGAGAGCGCCGTGGCCAGCGTTTGCACCACGGCCTGTTGTTGGGCATGGGAAGCGGCACGGGTCCGTTCCTGCTCTTCGCGTGCCTCGGCTTCGCGTGCTTCCAGCGCCGCCTGTTCGCTTCGCAAGCGTTCAATCCGGCGCTGATTTTCCCGAAACACGCCCAAGGAGCGGACGATAGCGCCCAGCTCATCGCCACGCGCCAGACGTTCAAGGTCGAGATCATGCTCGCCCGCCGCCAGACGCTCGGTCGCCTGCGAGATATCCTCCACCGACCGGCGAATGGTACGCAACAACCACCACGACACCACGCAAACCGCAACCAAGGTGGCCAGCGCGAAGCCGATCATCAAATTATCCACCAGCCGGGAATCGCGGATACTGCGCGCGGCGCGCGCATCCGCCAGACCGGCGATCTCCCGCGAGGCATCGCCCAGCGTCTTCGTCATGCGGAAATAAGTGGCGTTGAATGGCTTGAGAAACGCCGCGGCGGAGTTGAAATCCAGGCTCAGCATCGAGCCCACCACCTGCACGCCGCCATGATAATCCGACAAATCCTTCAGGCTGCCCTGCAAGCTTTTTTGTTCATCGGGCGGCAGCTTGGGCTCCAGCGCCTTCAAATCGGCCTGCACGGCGGCAATCCGCGCCAGCACGTCCCTCAGCGCGGTTTGCGCGGCCTGGGGCGTGCCGCCCGCGGCTTGCTGGGTCATCAGCGTGTACAACGCGCCATTGGCGGCGGTAATGCCTTGGGAATCCTCGGCCAGGCGGGCGCGGATGGCGGCGCTGGCCACCACCCCGTTCAGCACATTTGTTTGTTGCCGCTGCGACAAAACCATGCCGGCCACCAGCAGCCCCAGCATGAACAGGGCAAAGGCCGGCGGCAAGCCGATCTTGTAAACCAGCGGAATATCCACGTAACGCCTGAACGTCATCCTTACGATCCCCTAGGCAGCTTCAGCCATGATGGCTCAACCCTAGGGGCTATTGGCTTCCAAACCCTTAAATGCGGTCCGCCTCTGGCCAGGATCCAACGGCGTTGCCTGGATAACTTAATTCAAATTTTCTAAAACGCTGCCCGGGCCGGGTTTTATACCCGCGCCGGGGCTTCGCACGCGCGGCGCAGCATGCCGCGCAAAAGCTGCCCCGGCTGGCCCGCGCGCACGGCGCGGAACTGGGCGGGCGCATGCTCGGCCGGCGGGGCGAAGCTGGTAAAACCGCAGGCTTTCAGTGCCTCGAACTGGTCGGGCAGGAAATGTCCCGCCGCGCGCAGCTCACCGGCAAAACCGTAGCGCTCCCGCAATGTACGCGCCAAGGTAAAGCCTCGGCCATCGCGGAACTTGGGAAACTCAATGGCAATTAATGCCAGTTTCGGCAGCAAGGGGGCCACGGTCTCGGGCTTTGTGCCCACCTCCAGCCACAGCCCGGCGGGCGACGGCGGCGCATCGGGCAACTCGTCTGGCCGGTAAATCACGCGCGGGGCGGCGTCGCCCGTAAACAGGGTCCAGTCATCGGGCAGCGGCGCGCCCTGCGGGTCAATGAGCGGCATAAACGGCCTCCTTGAAGGGTTTGGCGCCAAGACGGCGATATGTGTCGATAAAACGCTCGCCCGTCTGGCGCAGGCCCATATAGGCGGTGACGATGGCATCCACCGCGTCCACCACCTTGTCGGTGGGCACGGCAGGGCCGATGATCGCGCCGATCGAAGCCTGCTCATCGCCCGATCCGCCCAGCGTGATCTGGTAGACTTCCTCGCCATTCTTATCGACGCCCAGCAGCCCGATATGGCCGACATGGTGATGCCCGCAGGCATTGATGCAGCCGGAAATATTGAGATCCAGCGGCCCGATCTCGCGCTCGCGCCCGGCAAAACGCTCAGCCAGGCGCTGCGAGACGGGAATGGAGCGCGCGGTCGCCAGCGCGCAATAATCCATGCCCGGGCAGGAGATGATGTTGCTGATAAGGCCAAGATTACCGGTGACAAGCCCGGTCTTGGCCAGTTCAGCGTAAAGGGCCGGCACATCATCCTTGGCCACATGCGGCAGAATCAAATTCTGCTCATGCGAGACCCGGATCTCACCCAGCGAATAACGGTCCGCCAGCTCCGCGACCAAATCCATCTCATCCGCGCTCGCATCACCCGGAATACCGCCCACGGGCTTGAGCGAGATGGCAAGCGATACATAACCATCCGCGCGGTGCGCGTGGCTGTTGGTCTGCATCCAGGCGGCCAGGGCGCTATCCTTCGCCAGCGCGTTCGCCAAAACGCCCGTATCCGCGCGCGGCAGGTCGGGCACGGCAAACCGCGCCGCCACCGCCTGCACGATCTCATCGTTCAGCACGCAATAATCGGCTGGCAGGGCGGCATATTCATCCTCCACCATCTGGATGAAGGCTTCCGGCTTCATCTCGCGCACCAGCACCTTGATGCGCGATTTATACATATTATCGCGCCGGCCCAGCGCGTTATAGGTGCGCAAAATCGCCTCATTATAGCGCAGCAGCTCGGGCCAGGGCAGCTCGTCGCGCAGCTTGATGGCGACATAGGGCGTGCGCCCCAGCCCGCCGCCCGCGAACACGCGAAACACCGTTTCACCGGCTGCGTTGCGGTGCGCCTCCAGCCCAATATCATGCACCCGCACGGCCGCGCGGTCCTGCGGCGCGCCGGTAATGGCGATTTTGAACTTGCGCGGCAGATAGGTGAATTCCGGATGGTCCGTGGACCATTGCCGCAAAATCTCGGCATACAGGCGCGGGTCCACCACCTCATCCGCCGCCGCCCCGGCATATTCATCGGTCGTGACATTGCGGATGCAATTGCCCGAAGTCTGGATGCCATGCAGATCGGCCTCGGCCAGGGCGGCCAGGGCGGCTGGCGTGTCTTCCAGCCGCAGCCAGTTGAACTGGATGTTCTGGCGCGTGGTGAAATGGCCGTAGCCACGGTCAAAATGCCGCGCCACATAGGCCAGCTGGCGCAGCTGGGTTGCGCTCAGCACACCATAGGGAATGGCAATGCGCAGCATATAGGCGTGCAATTGCAGATACAGCCCGTTCATCAGCCGCAGCGGCTTGAACTCATCTTCCGACAATTCGCCCGCACGGCGGCGCGCCACCTGGTCGGCGAATTTACGCGCCCGCTCACGCAAAAATTCCCGGTCATATTCATCGTACCGGTAAATGCCGGCAAAGGGCGAACGCTGGCCGGCCGATGGCAAGGGCGGCAGATCGGCACCATCACGCCAAACGCCAGCAGGCAGGTCGGCGCGGACCGAGGGGCCGCGCGCGCGGATCTGCTCGCGATGCGCCACCGGCTCAACCCGGCCATCGGCCTGCCTTGCCACCGGCACGGCGCGCACATCCACCACATGCGCCGCGACATCCTCAGGCTGGGCGGCGCGCAAGGCCTCATCCAGCGCCACCTCGTCATAAACGGCCGACTTGTCCACCGTCTCGGCCCAGCCCGCCGCGCCGGCAAACCAAACAGACACGCCATCGCGCAGCCGGTTGCCGGTAATCACTTGCAAAGACATATCTCGCCCACTTCCCAAACTCGAACTCAATGCGCCAGATAAAGCAAAAGTCTGGGAATTCCAGCCCCTCACCCCTGGTATGAGGGAAAAATTTTACCTAAACTGCATTAAAAATCAAGGATAAGAGAAAGATTTTACAAATCCGGCGAAATCAGCAAACACGCTCCACAAAGCGGCCGGTTCTTGCAAAATCGCGGGCGCTGCCTTCAGCGCCGGGCGAGGTAAGCCGCCCCGCCCAGCAGGCAGAACGGCAGGGCCAGCCCCGCCAGCTCCCGCGCCGGCGAATGCAGCACGGCCAGAGCGATGAGGATGGATAAGCTGGCAACCGCCAGCGTGTTTTTATCACCAAACAGCGTTTTGATAAAACCTTGCATCACAGCACCTTCGCGGCCACGGTTTTGGGGGTGTAGAGACGGACCAAAGCCAGGCCGCCCAGAATATAGAACGCAAACAGCGCCAGCAGCGAGGCCTCGCCCAGCGGCCAGACATAACCCAGCGCCTCCAGCACCCAGAAGGTACCGAAGCTCAAAATCCCCGAGCCCACGGTGAATTTGATTGTGTTTTCAGGCACTTTCGAGAGCGGCTTGCGGGCCAGCGCGCCGGCGGCCGCCACCACAACCAGTGCCGCGATGGCAGCACTGGCGGCAGCCAGCGTATGGTGCGTCTGCACGCCCAGCGCCACCACGATCAGCCAAACTTCCAGCCCTTCAAGCATCATGCCGTTAAAGGCGATGAACCAGGCGGCCCGCGCCTCGCTGATATCCTGGCGGGCGCGCAGGGCGGCGAATTCGGCGTCCTCGTCATGCAGCTTCTTAAGCCCAGCCCCGCGCGCTACCGCCTTGCCCAGCCAGCGCACGCCAAACAGGGTCAAAAACACGCCAACAACGAGTTGCAGAATCATAAAGTCGTGAATCCGCGTGAGCGCGAAACTGCCAAAACTGGTCAACACCGCCAGCACCAGCAATGCCGTGCCAGCAGCACCCAGCGCGCGGCGCCAGCCAATGGACAGCGCCACCGCGAGAATAATCGTATAGGCTTCCACCCATTCGACCGAGGCAGTGACAAATGTGGCGATCAAGGCGGCCATCATGGGCAGGTTTCTCCAACTTCGTGAAACAGGAATAATTTATCGGGATCTATCGCAATATGCTGCGGGCCGGTCTCCACGGGGGCGGGTACAAAGCCGGTCAGCGGCTGGGGCAGCCCCGCCACCTGCCAGCGCACCCGGAACCGCCCGGAATCGAAATCGACCGACAGCGCCTCGGCCGCGATGCCGGTTTGCGCCGGAGCGGGGCGGATCGCATCGGCGCGCCAAAACAGCCGTGCCTGGGCCGAGGCCGGGACGGCACCGGGCAAAGGCAGCGCCAGGCCCGGCAGCGCCAGCACCGGCTGGCCATCGCGTGCCGCCACCGGCACCGCCATGCCCCCCAGCGCGCCTGTAAAGCGCGCGATATAGGGTGAGGCCGGCGCCCGCCACAAATCCTGTGGCCGCCCCTGCTGGCGGATCACCCCTTGCTCCAGCACCGCGATATGGTCGGCAAGCTTCCAGCAATCCTCGGGGTCGTGGCTGACCAGCACGGCCGCAATGCCCGCCGCGCGCACGCTCTCGCGCAATTCCTCGCGCAGTCTCTCTCTGGTTTCCATATCCAGGCTGGAGAGCGGCTCATCCAGCAGCAATAGCCGGGGCCGGGCCGCCAGCGCACGGGCAATGCCCACGCGCTGCTGCTGCCCGCCGGAAAGCTGGGCAGGCCTGCGGGCCGCCACCATCTCCACCCCCATGCGCGCCAGCAGATCGCGCGCCACCTCGTTGCGCCTGGGCACAGTGGCGGGCACCGCCAGGGCCACATTCTCAAGGCAGCTCAAATGCGGCCAAAGGGCGAATTCCTGAAACACCATTCCCAGCCCGCGCCGCTCAGCCGGGACAAAGCTGCCCGCTGCATCGTCCATCAGCGCGCCGTGGATGAAAATGCGCCCGGTATCGGCCCGGTCCAGCCCCGCGATCATGCGCAGCATGGTGGTCTTGCCCGAGCCGGATTCACCGGCCAGCACCAAAAAGGCGCCGGGGGCGAGATCGAGATTGATATCGCGCAGTACCGGACGGCCACCGAGCTTGCGGCTCGCCCCCTCCACGCGCAGGCTGGAACTCATGGCGTGATCCTTTTCTCCAAGGCGGGCGCATCGGCCAGGCGCAACAGCAATGTCAGCACGGCGGCAAGCCCCGCCAGCACCGCCATGCCCAGCAAAGCAAGCTCAGCCGCCGTGCCATAATGGGCCTTCATATCCGCCGCCACGATGGCGACACCAAGCGGCATGCTGCCCGGCACATAAAGCAGCTCGGAAATCGGCAGTTCAAACATCACCGTGCCGACAACCAGCAACCAGGCGTAAAGGCCGGGCCGGGCGAGCAATGCCGCCTCTATATCGATGATGCGGGTGGCGCGCGGCAAGGCGAAGATGCGCGCGGCCTCCTCCAATTTACCATCAAGCTGGGCGATGGCGGTGCCAAGCAGCCTTATCGCCACTGGCAGCGCCCCCGCCGCATAGGCAATCACCAGCAGCAGAACCGTGCCGTAAAGCGGCAGATAATCGTTATTGAAAGCAATCACATAGCCAGCCCCCAGCACAAGGCCCGGCACCGCCATATTGGCGGCCAGCAGCCCTTGCAACGCGGCGCTGAACCAGAAGGAGCGCCCCTGTTGCAGCTTCAGCACCATAATGCCGACCGCCAGCGCCAAACTTGCCGCCAGCACGCCATAGCCGAGCGAGCGCGGCACCGCGGCCAGATCGCCAAACCCATCCCCGTTGCCGCTCAGCGCCACACCGGCCAGCGCCAGCAGCGGTGCCGCCAAGCCCAATGTCCAGAGCAGCACGGTGGTAACCCCCAGCCCCGCCAACGCCAACCCGCTGGGAAGCTGGCGCGCCGCGCGCCGCGCCCGGCCATTCACCAGGGCCGCCTGATGCCGCCGCTGCACCGCAAGCTGCAACAGCGCCAGCAGGGCCGCGGCCAGAATGAGCCACCAGCACAGCAACGCGGCGCCGGTAAAATCGGTCGGCGTGGTGTCGAGCCGCTGATAAATCGCATAGGTCAGGATGGGGATTTTCGCGGTCACACCCAATGTCGCCGGAATGCCGAATTCCTGCATCGTCTCGATCGCGGCGATGGTGAAGCTCGCCGCCATGGCCGGCAGCGCCAAACGCAGGCCGAGTAAGCGGCGGCGCCAAGGGGCCAGTCCCAGCACCAGGGCCGCCTCGCTCAGGGAGGCACTGGCCTCGGCGAAAGTAGCGCGGGCCACGAACACGGCAAAGGGCAGCGCCTTCATCACATATAAAAAAACCAAACCGCCCGGTCCCATGAAGGCCTGGCCGAACAGCCCGTTGCGGATCGCCGGATTGGTGAAGATGACAAGCCAGCCGGTGGTCAGCACATAACCCGGCGTGAAGAAGAGCAGCCACAGCCCCAGCCCCAGCAACCGCGTCACCAAGCCTGCATTCGTCTCCAACGCCTGCGCCAGCACGGCCCCCAATGGCGCCGCAATCAGCGCCGTGACCAGCGCGAAGCCGACAGAATTAATCACGGCCGGCAGGCTGGCCCCTTCATGCCCGCCCATAACCAGCGGCAGGCCCAAAAGCCGCGCCAGCGGGTAGATGAACAGAAAGGCCAGCAGCGCCAGCAGCAGGGCGCGCAGCAGGCTCATGCGCCGGTCATCAGCTTGGCGAACCACGCATTAATCTCATCCTCGCGCTGCCCCCACACGGCCGGGTTCAACGTCACGGTTTTCACCTGGGAGAGATCCGGCAGACCGGGCAGCGGTGCCGGGGCATTGGTGGTCACTGGCCAGTAATCGCCATCGGCCTCACCCTTGGCTTGGCGCAGCTTCTGGATGTTGGGCCGCATGACAAACGCCATGAAGCGCGCGGCCTCGGCGCGTTTGCGCGCGGACAAGCCGGCCGCCTCGACCATCACGTTGGGCAGCGTATAGGCCGGATCGGGGATGGCGATTTTAAGCCCTGGATGATGCGCGGCGAAGAACACGGCGGCGGAGGATTGCACGATGGCGAGCTTGATCTCCTGCGCCTGCAGGGCGGAGAGCGTGGCATCGTTCTTATCATACATATGCAGCCCGTTGGCCTTGAGCGCTTGCACGAAGCCCTGCCCTTGCGGCCAGCCGCCGGCATTATCCAGCATGCCGGCCAGCATCGGGTAAGTGGGGCCGGAGATCGAGGGATCATTCATCCCCGTTATGCCTTGATAAGCGGGATTGGTGAGATCGCTCCAGCCGGTGGGCGGGCTCTGCAAGCGCGTGGGATTATAAATAAACACGCCAGCCAAAGTGAAACCGGTGGGAATAAAGGCGCCATCGGCACTCAACAGGCTTTGCCCCACCGGCGTGAGATTTTGTGGCGCGGGCAGATTGTGCGCGAGCAAATGGTCCGCATCCAAAGAGGCCGCGGCGGTGGACCCATCAAACCAGCCAATATCCCAATCCGGATGGTGCCCCTGCGCCACCATACGCGCAAGCAAGCTGCCGGTGGACAGGCGGATAACGCGAACCTTTATCCCCGTCTCCTTGGTGAAGGCGCTGGCCACGGCGGGGGCGTAATCGAGCCCGGCATACAGCACCAAACCGGAATTGGATGCCGGCCACAACATAAAGGCGGCAATGCCCGCAAGAATAAGCGCGGCAACCCCAGCGATGATTTTACGCATAGTTCAAACCCCCATCACAGCGCGGCTGGGGATAGAAATTTTTGAGCGCCGCCGCAATAGGCTAATTTAATAAAAACCCTCTTCATGACTGCATATAATAAAATTGAATGTCATCAAAATGTCATAAACGAAACAGCCGTTACGTTTGAAATAATATCTTTTTGTTATAATTTTTCAGATGCGGAAAACGTTAAACCATCTTCCCGCAAAATAATTTTCATATATCTCTTCATGTCTGCGCGCGGCTCAAGCGCGCCAGAAGCACCGGCAGCGCCAGCAGCACCAGTGGGAATTGCGCGAGCAGGCCGGAAATGATCGCAATGGCCAGCGGCTGCTGCATGCCCGCCCCCTGCCCCACATCCAGCGCCAGCGGCAACAATGTGAGAATCGCGGCCAGCGTGGTCATGGCGATGGGGCGCAGCCGGTTGGCGCTGGCCGCGCTCAGCGCCGCACGCAAGGGCATCGTGGTCTGCAGATGCTGCACTTCGGAGACATAAAACACCGCCATCTCGGTGGCGATGCCCACAATCATCACCAGCCCCATCAGCGCCGTCATGTTCAGCTGCATGCCGGTTACAAACAGGCCAATAAACACCGCGCTCGCGGCCAAGAGTGAGCTTGCCATAATCGCCAGCACCCAGGTGAAACGCTCATACAGGAACAGGAGCAGCACGAATTCGGCCAGCAAGGCGGCAAGGAACACGCGCAGCAGTCCAGCAAAAGCGATCTGCTGCTGGTGGTACAGCCCGCCCAGCTTATAGGTTACACCTGGTCCCAGAATACCTGGTTGTGCCAGGGCTTTTCGTACATCGGCGATGGTGCCGCCCAACCCCCGGCCGGTGATGCGCGCGGTTACATCCACCACCTGCTGCAAATTCTCACGCGTAACCTCGGGCTGGCCGGAAACGATCTTGAACGTGGCAATACTGCCCAACGGCACCAGCTTGCCGCCGGGTGTGGCAATGGGCAGGGCCTTGAGGTCATCTGTGTTGCGGCGTGCCGCGGGCGAAATGCGCACGCGCACGCCAATCTGGCGCACGGCACTTTGCAACTTCGTTGCTACCGTGCCGGCCAGTTCCGTTTGCACGGTCTGCGCCACGCTGGCCGGGTTAAGCCCCAGCATCGCGGCCCGCGCGGGATCCACTTTAATGTCGATCGCATCGCCCGCCGGGGTAATGCCGTCCAAAATTGCATTCACACCGCGAATCTTGCCCAATGCCGCCGCCACGCGCCGCGCGGCGGGCGCCAGCAGAGCCGGATCGGCTGCCGCAAGCTTCACCTCGATGGGCTGCGGCACGCCGGTTAGATCGCCGATCTCATCGCCGATGAGCTGATGGATATCCATATCCACCCCCGGCACGTTCGCCGCGATGGCGGCGCGAATCCGCGCCATCACTTTTTCAATCCCTGGCCGCTGCGCCAGCGGCACCAGCCGGGCCACGATATCGCCTTGGTTCGGCTCGGCGAGATCGCCGCCAAACCCAGCCCCAATGCGGGTGGAGAAATTCGCCACCGCCGGATCGGCGCGCAAAATCTGCTGCACCTGGCCAATCTCGCGCGCGGTCTCGGCCAGCGAGGTGCCAGGGGCTGTCTGATAATCCAGCACAAAGCCGCCCTCATCGATATGCGGCATGAAACCGGTGGGTACGTTCTCGTAAGCGCCCCATCCCGCCAGCAGTAGCAGCGCCACGCCAGCGGCCAGCAGCAAGGGTGTTGCGAACAGCCTGGAGAGCAGGGCTTGATGTGTGCGCGCCAGCCACGAATCGGCGCGGGCGGGATCCCGCCAGGCGGAAAAATCAATGATGGTGCCAGCCAAAAGCGGCACGGCAAAAGCGGTGAGCAGCCAGGAGGCCAGCAAGGTGGAGGCCATGGTCAGCGACAGCGCCTTGAAGAACGCGCCGGTCACGCCGGTCAGAAAGCCAAGCGGCGCGAAGACGATAAGGGTTACGGCCG
>JAKBBM010000104.1 GCA_021808545.1 Pseudomonadota bacterium
GCGCGGCCGGCCTCCCTCACGCCGCAGCCACGCCGCCAGCTTCTCGGCAAACGGGTCCAGTTTGCTCGGCCGGTCCGGCACCTGAAACTTCAGCTCAATCTGATCAGACCGAAGGTATTTGCGGATCGTGTTCCGCGACACCCAAGCCGCCGTGAAATCTCCCGGATCGGCACGTGCTCACACTTATGCCACCGGCGGATAATGCTCAAAAACGCCATGTCCAACACTCCGTTCGCCCCCGCCAATTCCAGACGGGGAAACAGTCAAACATGGGTCAAATCTCAGTGGAAAAATCCGGCCTTCCCGGGTCACTTCTCAGCGGAAATCAACAACCTGCCACGCCCAGGCACATTCGGCCCATCCGCCAAAGGATGGAGCCCCCATCAGAGCATGAAGGCCGATAGGAGAAGCCCCAAAGCGAGGCTTCTCCCGATTATGCCGTCTGGCTTTAATAAGCCGCCGCTGCCGCCATCGCCTGTGGTTCAACAACAGAGTCCGGGAAAGGCTTGAAAGTATAGGGCTGATTAAGCGGCGGATTGCCCCAGGAGCCTTGCATCACGTAATCGCCCGTCTGAACATTATACAGAAAATTATTCTGCCTGATCACACCTGGAAGATTCGGAAATATCGCAAACGTGTTCATGCCTGTATGGTAGAGATTGCCTCTCGCATCCCATTCATCAAAAACCGTGACTGTCCAGGTATCCTCGTCAACATATAGCCGGCGCCGCGCCATCACATTCCGCTGACCTTGATGCAAGGTGGCTTCAACAACACAGACCCGATGCCACTCCCACCGCACAAAATCCGGGTTAATGAATTTCGGCCCCATCGCGTCATGCACGGACACATGAAACAGCTTGTTATTATTGTATGGTACGAGGATCTCTTTTTTCCCGATGCACTTCCAATTATACTCGTTCAAGGCGCCACTGAAACCATTTGTTTCATCATAATTCGAGATGCCATCAACGAAAGAGCTTGGCGTATCATACGCAATTTCAGGTGCCTTACGAACGCGCCCCTGTCCGGCCAGCAACTGCCAGGCGATATTTGGTTTCTTAAGCGTGTTGATCGAAGCGAAATAGCACGTCTGATCCCCAACCTTTGTCGCAGGACCATAGGTTTTTCCAGCGAACTTATAAATATACCCGTCAAAATCATGCGGCGAGCCATTTGGATTGTAATAAGGACTTAAAAAACGGTCTTTTCCGTAAGATGACATAACCGGCGCATCGCCAGACTGCACAACCCAAGCGGAAAGCACTTTGGTTGAATAATGTCCGCTCCACGCAGTTTCGTGATTCCAGACAATTTGAGGCCCCGCGTTAAACGGTTGGCTGGTGTCGGGAACGGGAAATGGCGCCCCGCCATAGCCCCCCGAAAAGCCAAAACGCCCACCATGAGGATCGAGCTTGGCCCTCGTAAGGTTTTCCGCGATGTTTTTGTAAACCCATTCCGGCATCGCATGAGGACGATGCGACGGATAAACCTGAACGGCAAAGCCGGATTTTTGAATGAGGTGAATCACGCCATCCGACAAAAGATGGGTATATTTTTCGAGATTGCCGGCATTCACCTCATACAGCATGGCATCTTTTGCGAAAAAATCCGGCGGCAGCGTCTTCTCAGGATCCCAATCAAAGCCCGCCGGCACTGAGGTCATGCCGCCGGTCCAAGCGGGAATGGTTCCAGCCGCGTTGCCCGCCTGCTCGGCACCAAAAGGCGTCAGCCCCGCCGGCAAGGCAGAGGCCACCGGTGCCGCCAGCGCGCTTTTCGCCACACCCGCGACACCAAGCATTCCACCTGCCGCGAAAACACCAAAAGTTCTTCTTTTCATTTCCGTCCGTTTCCTCTGGTTTTATTTTTAAAAAGCTTCCCACATCAACAAAAAACAAAGCTGTGCAGTGTAAAATTCCACACCAGGCCTTTTTTATGAACGGGCTGACCCGTGAGGTTTTTATAAAAATCAACGCGTCCGCGCAGAAACATAATCTTTAATGATGTACTGGCCGCCGGTCGTGCCGCCTTGAACTTCGCAAGACATTCTTCCGGCTATCGCACGGATAGGCTGATGAGGAACCAACCATCATGATTTCCACAAAAACCGCTTATCTTAGATGTTTCTTGTAAGATGGTTTTTTGTGCCACCCCCTTTAATATTAAAACAGATTATACTTGTCCAGGACCATAATTCAATCGAATAATATTAAAAATTCAGGTTTATTTTCTCATGCGCCGGCTTATCGTGGAAAGGTCTTCGCTAAACCGATAAATTACGATCGCAACAACATGAAAATTATCCTTGGAGCGGACTCTCACATATGCGCCTAATCCCAAAAACGATCGCGAAAGGCTTTGCCTACCCTGAAGGGCCACGCTGGCATAATGGGCTATTATGGTTTTCAGACCAGCATGAGGGATCTGTTTATGCGCTGGATCCGGCCGGCACGATTCAGGACAGGTTTCACGTGCCTGGCGGCCCCTCGGGCATGGGCTGGCTGCCCAATGGGGATCTCTTGGTCGTCTCCATGAAAGAGCGCCGTGTGCTAAGGCGCGGCGCGGATGGCAAGCTGACGCCTCATGCCGATTTAACCGCCGTCCATAACAGCTACAGCAATGACATGGTGGTCGATGGTGCCGGCCGCGCCTATGCCGGTAATGTCGGCTTTGATTTTTACAATGGTGAAGACCCGCGCCCAACATGTCTTGCGGACATCAGCCCCGAGGGGCATATAACCATCGCCGCGGACGATCTTTATCTTCCCAATGGCACAGTCATAACGCCTAACGGCAAAACCTTGATCGTCGCAGAGACGATGGGATTCCGGCTCACGGCTTTCGATATCGCGCCCAACGGCCAGCTACTAAACCGCAGGCAATTTGCGAATCTGGGCGAGCATGCGCCCGATGGCATATGCCTAAACGCGGACGGGCATGTTTGGGTGGCGGTTCCCTGGGACAAAATCCTGCTGCTCGTGCGCGAAGGGGGAAAGATCGTGGCGGAAATTCCGATCAAGGATGGCAATCCTTATGCCTGCATGCTGGGCGGCGCCGAGGGACGGGATTTGTTTATCTGCTGCGCCCCCGACCATAACCCAGAGGTCACGCTTAAAATGCGTGAAGGACGGATTGACGTGGTTCGCGTTGACGTCGGTGCCGGGCAAGGCTGGCCTTAACCATCCAGCCGCCATCTTTGCGTGGACAATCATTGATAACCATGAGCTCGCATGCCTGCAGCTTGCCGCCCTGTGGGCACGCTTCAGGCGTGTTAATTCGCCACGAAAAGACTGTCGTCCTCAGAGGCGCTCCATCGGGCAATCCGCGCGATGGCGGCGGCCCGAACGCGGCGCCATGGCGAAGGCGGGCTTATGGTTAAACCGACAAGGTCGCGACCGAGCCCAAAAGCAGGCGCACCAATTCCGCCTGGCGGTTGGTGTCCGTCTTGCGAAAAATCGCCTGCAACTGAAACCGCGCGGTATTGCGGCTGATCGAAAGCTGCGCGGCCGCCTCTTCGAGCGACAGCCCCGCGGCCAAGCGGCTGGCCAAGGCGGCCTCGGCAGGGGTCATGTCAAAAAGATGTACGAGCGTTTCAACCGCAAGGCTTGGCCGCCGGGCAGGATCGCGGGCAATCAGGATGGCGCTGCGCTGCAACGGCACCGAGACAGGGGCGAATGATGGGCCGGGCCGCACCAGCACCGTCAACAGCTGATGCGCCGCCCGTGACCGCGCCACCGTTAGCGGTTCAAACAAACCCGGCGTTGGCGCGGCCCGCTGGGCGCCGGCAAAATAGCGCACGAGCTGGCGCAAACGCGCATCGTCCTGCAAGGCCTGGCAATGCACCTGTCCATGAGCTTCATACAGCCCATCGCGCCGGGCCAGCATATCGCGGGCCTGCGGGTTGGCGTAGAGCAAGCGGCAATGCGCATCGAGCGCCAGCACCGCCAGATCGCTGGCGCTGACGACCTCGGCCTGGATACGCTGTTCACGCGCCAACGCGATCTGGGTAAGAAACGGGGCAAAACCAGCCTGCACCAGCGGTCCGATCATGCCAAAACGCTTGGCCTGCACGAGGCCAAATGGCAACGTACCGGGCGCGCGGCGAAGAACCAGCCAGGCCCGGCGCCCTTGCATGAAAGCCAGCGCCATGCCCAGCAACGTTTCGGACTGGCAGGGCACGCCTATCTCCGCTTGGCTGAAAGCCGCGGCCCACCCCCGGGCGGCGTCCTCCATGGCCAAGCCATGCGCGAACACCATCTGAACATCATCGCCGGGCATGGGGGAATCAAACACCAAGGCCGCGCCATCGGCGTTAAAACGCGCCGCCAGCGCCGCGAGGAAAGATTGCCACATTGGCAGCTCGGCCAAGCTGGCAAGAAGCGCCAAGGACAGGGGCTGCCAATCGGCGTTCATACCCAGCTTGGCGATGCCAGCCGGTCGTCAGGCAGCGTCTCTTTCGGGCTTTCAGGATGGATCCCAATGGCCTGCCTGTAACTGGTGACAGCGCTCACCGCCTGCTCCCCATCATCAATCGGCGCGGGATCGACCGGGTTGGCCGAGCGCGAAACCACCACCGCGCCTTCATTGCAACGTCCGCCAAACACACGG
>JAKBBM010000045.1 GCA_021808545.1 Pseudomonadota bacterium
ATCCTGGCTTGGATCGCCCGGCGGGCGGAACACCACCACCGCGCCGCGCTTGGGCATGCTGCCAAAAATCCGGCCCGAGAACAGGTTGGGCGCGAAGGGCAGCGAGTAATGCGAATACCCATAGGCAAATTTGTTAACAACGATGTAGTCGCCCACCAGCAAAGTTGGCACCATGCTGCCGGAGGGGATGTAAAACGGCTCGAACAAGAATGTGTGAATGCCGACCGCGATCAGCCCCGCCCAGAAGATGGTTTTGACGAGTTCCACAAACCCGCCGGAATCCTTTTGCTGCCGCGCCATGCCGTTCAAATTTCCCGAAAATCTTGGCGCATCAAACCCGGCGGGGGCAGCTTGTCAAGAAAACGCTGCCCGTCGCCTCAAGCACACCGGAATTATTATGACGTTAATATTACATTAGGTTAATGCACCCCCATGGCCTGGGTGCTTGCGGCTTGTCAAGAAACTGGTGCAGAGAGGGCGCGCAACGGCTTGACTTCGCATGGAGGAGACCAAACCCATGTCCCTGAAACTTGGCTTTTCGCGCCTCGCGCTCGTGGCGGCCCTGGCCTGTGCCGTGGGGCCTACGGCCCTGGCCGCCCCCGCCGGCCCAGCCGGCAAAATTGGCGCAACCCCCGCCCCCACCGGCCCGGCCCCCGTGCCCAGCAGCCCCATCGCCGATAAGGCCACGCCAACCCCGCCCATGCTGCCGGACATGACCTCCTATGTGCTGATGGACGCCAAGACCGGCGCCATCATCGCCGAGGCCGACCCGCATTTGCGCGTGCCGCCCGCCAGCCTGACCAAGCTGATGACCGCGCACCTCGTCTACCAGGCCCTGCATAATGGCAGCCTGAAGATGGACCAGATCGTTCCGGTTTCGGTCGCGGCGTGGCATGCGCCAGGCTCGACCATGTTCATCGACCCCAATTCCAAGGTGACGGTGAATGACCTGCTGCACGGGCTGCTCATCGATTCCGGCAATGACGCCGCCATCGCCCTGGCCGAACAGGTGGCCGGCAGCCAGGACGCGTTCGTGCAGATCATGAACCATACGGCCAAGAAACTGGACCTGACCGACACCACCTACACCAACCCAACCGGCCTGCCGAGCCCGGACCTGCGCACCTCGGCCATGGATGTGGCAAAGCTGAGCCGGGTGATTCTACAAGACGAGCCGCAGATCCTGCAAATCGCCAAACAGCCGAGCTATACCTGGGACAATATCACCCAGGCGAACTGGAATCCGGTACTGAAGGTGGACCCGACCGTGGATGGGCTGAAAACAGGCCTGACCGATGAAAGCGGCCATTGCATCGACGCCACCGCCAAGCGCGGCAATATGCGGCTGATCGCCGTGGTCATGGGCGGGACAACTTGGGCATCCAGCACCTCGGCCATCGAGGCGCTTCTCGATTATGGCCAGCATTTCTTCACCGATGCGCAAATCGCCACCAAGGGCGCGCAGCTGGGCCTGCTGCAAAGCAGCCTGCTGCAAGCCGGCAGCGTGCCGGTGGGCGCGCAAAAGGATATCGTGATCACCCTGCCCAAGGACGAGGCCAAGACGATCACCCACAGCATCACCTACACCGCCGACCTCACCCCCGGCGTGAGCAAGGGCGAAGTGCTGGGCACGATCACCTTCAGCGCCGGCGGCCAACAGCTGGCCAGCGTGCCCGCCGTGGCGCTGAGCAACGCGCCCAAGGCCAGCTTCTTCACCAAACTCAAGCGCAAATTGGGACATATGCTATGAGTGACACCCCGCCGGACCGGCTCTCCATCGCCCCTGATAGCCCGTTCTTCGACGAAGCCCTGCTCGCGCGCGGCATTGGCATCCGCTTCAACGGCGCTGAAAAAACCAATGTCGAGGAATATTCGGTGAGCGAGGGCTGGGTGAAAGTGGCCGTTGGTAAAACCGTAGACCGCCACGGCAAGCCCTTGACTATGAAACTTAAAGGCAAGGTCGAGCCTTATTTCCGCAATGCGGAATCGTAAGGAGAGAACTTTATTAAGGAAAAATGAAGGGCGAAATTGCGGTGAAATTTTGACAAGAATGTGTTTTATGGTTTGAATTTCACCGCCCTCTATCTGTATGATGGGCCTCTAAGCAAAAGGAGTGTCCAAGATGACATCAATCCAAACACTCACTGGCCAGGCCCGGATCATCGCGTTACGCAATGGCTATGTACCGTCAGACAGTAACGCGCAGGAAAAATTCTACATCGAGGATGGATGGGTGTTCCGTGAACATCATGGCAAATTCGTTGAATGTATTTGCCGGAGCGAGGACACCGCCACCACAGCCACACCGCCCCAGGCGTCGCTGCATATCGGCTGACCGGGCCGCCTGCTGAAACCTCTCCAGGCGCCGTCTCATATATGAGGCGGCGCCTGTTTTATGTTTAATTCCCGCCAACGGCCGAACGGGTCGTCCCACCCGGCCCCGCAATCGCGGTGGTGCTGCCCACCGTGCCCGTGGGGTGCAGGGCGATTTGCGGCAAGGTCGGCACATTGGCGCCAATGGCGCTGTTATCAGCCGGGTTGGTTTTATGTGGCGCCGGCGCCACCGTACCCTGCGGCGGCTTGGCCACCCCTGTCTGGGTCGTGCCGTTTTGCTGCGCGGTGGCGGTGGCGGTGGCCCCATTCGTCGTGGCGTTTTGCGCCAAGGCCACACTCCCCATCCCCAGGGCCAAGCCCCAAGCCAAGACGAAACGCATCATATCTCTGCTCCATTGTTACGTCTTGGTCTTATATAGGGCGCGCTGATCCGGCTTTGATACGAATCAAGCGCCGGGCAGAGTTATTTTGTCCGCAGGGCGAACACGCGCAGGGCCGAGGCCAAGGGCTGACCAGGCTGGCGGGCCGCGTCAACCCGCGTGACCAGGGCCGAGAGCGAAATTGCCTCTCTGCGCGCGATCTCGCCCAAAACAGCCCAAAATTCAGGCTCCAAGGCCACCGATGTGCGATGGCCGGACAACGAAAAACTACGTTTTTCGAGCATTTGCCGCATCCTCCAGCAGGTAGAGCAAGGCAGGCAGAAACAAAAAAGTAGCGATCAGCACCGCAACCAGGCTCAGCAACAGCAATTCGCCCATGCTGGCGGTGCCCCGGTCGGCCGAAAAGGCCAGGGCGCCAAAAGCGGTGCCAGTGGTCAAGGCCGAAAACAACACAGCATGTGCCGTGGCCGAGGACAAGAAGCGGTCGATCCCGGCGCGGAAGTTCATCACGAAATAAACATTGAACGAGACACCAACACCCAGCAACAAAGGCAACGCAATGATATTGGCGTAATTGATCGACAAGCCCGCCATCCAGGCGAACAGAGCGGTCAGCAGCGCCGATAAGGCCAGCGTGACCAGAACCAGAACCGTGTCGCGCAAATTGCGGAACACCAGGAGCAGGATGACGGTAATGGCCAGCGCCGAGAGAAAGGCGGCTTCCTGGAAGGCGGAGATGATTGTTGCCGCCGTGGCGATGGTGGAAATGGCCGGCCCGCCCGCCTGCGGCGCGACATGCAGCACCGCCTGGGCAAAGCGGCGCATGCTTTTTGTGTTCTGCTCCAAATTGCCGGCCGGGTAGGCGGCCACCCGGACCTGCCCATCCGGTAGGAACCAGGCGGCGCGCAAGGCAGGCGGCAGGCTTTGCACGCTGATCGGTTGTGGCGAGAGGCTCGTATCCAGCTGCACCAGCTCGCGCGGCAGAAAGCGGGTAATGCCGCCATTCATCGCCATAATCAGGGCGTCATTCGCGCCTTCCAGCTGTTTCAGCGTGGTGGCAATTTCGCGCAGCGGTGAATTTTTAGGCAACTTCTCCTGCACCGCTAAAATCTCCGCCCGGGCTTTGGTCATGGCTGTACGGATTTGCGCCGCGGTGGCGGACGTGGCGGGGGGCGTGCTGGCGGCCTGCAGGGTCGGTGCCAGAATGGTCTGGGCCTGGGCCAGCATGGCCAGTTTTTGCGTTTGGTCTTGCGGCACGAAACTCGCCCCTGAAATCACTTGCGCGACCTCGGGCAGGGCCGAGAGCTTCTGGCTTAACGCCCGGGCGGCGGCAAGATCAGGTGCCAGCGTCTCCGCATAAAACGGGTTGGTCTGCGAATTATTCATCAAGGTCCGTAGAGTGCGCATGCTCTCCGTGTTCGGATCCTTGGTGTGCAGGGGGTTGGCATCGAATTTGAGTGCGACGCCAGCAAACATGCCGGCAATGGCCAGGGCCGCGAACCCGCCCAGCACCAAGCGCTTATGCCGGTGAAGAAAATCATCCGCCGCCGCACCGTAAGGCAGCCCCACCGGCGCGCGCTCCGCGCGGGGACGGAATATATGCAACAAGGCCGGCAGAAACGTGAGCGTGCAGATCAGGGCGATGAGCATGCCCGCGCCCGCGATCTCGCCCAGTTCGGCGACGCCCAGAAAGCTGGTTGGCGCAAAGGCGAGAAAACCGCACGCCGTGGCCGCGGCGGCCAGCGCGATCTGCCCACCCGCCTGGCGCGCGGTCTGGCTCATCGCCTGATCGATTTCCGGCACGCTTCGCCGCACATCGCGCAGCCGCACGCAGAATTGGATAGCGAAATCCACCGCAAGCCCGATGAACAGGATCGCGAAGGCGACCGAGATCAGGTTCATCACCCGCACGGTGACGGCGGCGAAGCTGATCGTCAGCACCAGCCCCATCAGCAAGGTGAGCAGGATGGGCAGAATCAACCGCCAGGAGCGCAGCGCCAGATACAGCCACAGCGCGATGAGCGCGACCGAGACAATGCCGCCCACCACCATGCCTTGCGTGAGCGAGGCGAATTCCTCATCCGAGATCGGGATCTGTCCGGTATAATGCACGCTCACACGCCCGGCCTTTACGTCCGGCAAGGTATGCGCGATGCGCATGAGGGCCGCCGTGGCCACCCCGCCCGGCTGTAGCGCGCCTTGGTCGAGTTTGGGGTGCGCGAGCACAAGCTCGACATCGCCATCGCCTGCCCCGCCGCCAATCAGGCTCTGCCAGGAGAGTGGCTGGGGATGGCCATGGGCCGCCGCCTGCAAATTCGCCGCCACCTGGGCGAGCGCGCTGTTATACGGCGTTATGTCCGCCCCCGCCTGCACGCCTTTGGCGATCAGCCCAAGGCCGGTGAACAGCCCGCGCGCCGACGGGTCGGCCGCCAATTGCCCCAAAAAGGGCTGGGCCGAGACAATGGAGGTGAGCAGCTTGGCCAGATCATTCACCGGCAGCAGGAGCAGCCCCTCACGCGTTAAGAAAGGCGAGCCGGCGAGATAGCTGGAATCGATAAAATTCGTCTTGTCGGCGTTCAGCGCCGTGTTCAGGGCGCTCGCGGTTTCGCGCGCCTCCTCAGGCGTGGCGCCGCGCACTACAGCCACGATCAGCTTGTTGAACTGGGGAAAATTCTTGTCCTGCTTGATCTGCGCCTGGCGCCAGGGCAGCGTGCTGGCGAAGAGATGGTCGGTGTTGGTGTCTATGCCCAGATTCTGCCGGGCATAATTGAGCCCCAGCCCGGCCAGCACAAGAAAGGCGGCAATGACCAGCACGGCATGGCGCCGAGCCACGCCAACGGTGGCGATAATAATCCGCAAGCCCAGATCCCCTTGGCGAGAAAGCTTAGATTATAGGGAGGCGCATGACCGCCTAAAAGCCCATGCCCGCCATGACAATGCGGCCATACACATCGCTCAGCACCATTTGCAGCGCCTCCAGCAGCAAAATCGCGACCACGGGCGAAATGTCGATATTGCCGAAATAGGGCAGAAACCGGCGAATGGGCCGCAATACCGGATCGGTGACGCGGTTGAGAAAATCCGCCACGGTATAGACAAACTGGCTGCGCGGATTCACGACATTGAAGGCGATCAGCATACTCATCACCGCCGCCGCGATGATGGCCAGGATCATGAGATGTATCACCTCGCCGACGAGCCAGAAAAGAGCAGCAACCATGATTGATCCTAAAAAAATTTTGCGCGCGGCGCGAACCTAGAGGCCTATCCTGCCCCTGGCAATGTTGACTTCTCTTTTCAAATGCGCGACATGCGGCCCCCACATGGACCCTGAACCCACGTTCAAGGCCGGGGCTGTAGCTCAGTTGGTAGAGCGCATCGTTCGCAATGATGAGGTCAGGGGTTCGATTCCCCTCAGCTCCACCAGGGTTCCCTAATACATGACCACCCCCCCTCCCGACCCAACCCGCGATGCCGCCTTTGCCCTGCTGCAGGCTGTCCTCACCAAGGGCGCCCCGCTTGATGCGGCCATAACCCGCCTGCCCGCCATGGAATCGCGCGACCGCGCGGCCGCCCACCGGCTGGCCGCTTGCGTGCTGCGCCATGCCGGTACGTTGGATGCGGTGCTGGAGCCGCATTTGCGCCGCGCCCCACCGCCCGCCGTGCGGCAGATTTTGCGGCTGGGGGTGGCGGCTTTTCTGTTTCTCGACGCCCCGCCCCATGCCGCCGTCGGCACGGCCGTGGATCTGGCGCGCCGGCAGAAGCTTAGCCCCTTCGCCGGGCTGGTGAATGCGGTGCTGCGCAAGATCGTGCGTACCGGCGCACAGGCGCTGGAGGAGCTGGACATGCCGCGCCTGGATACGCCTCCCTGGGCCTGGGCCAGCTGGGGCAACCGTGCCCGCGTCATCGCCACAGCACAGGCGCATGAGGCCCCGCTTGATATTTCCGTCCGGCCGGGCTTCACGCCGTCCGGCGGCACGGCATTGCCCACCGGATCCTGGCGCTTTGCCCCCGGCACCGCGGTCACCAGCCTGCCCGGCTTCGCCGAGGGCCACATCTGGGTGCAAGATGCCGCCGCCGCCCTGCCCGCCAGGCTGCTGGCCCCCAAACCGGGCGAGCGCGCGCTGGACTTATGCGCGGCCCCGGGCGGCAAGACCGCGCAGCTGGCCGCCATGGGGGCACGGGTCACCGCCGTGGAGCGCGACAAGACCCGGTTCAATACGCTGCGTGGGAATTTAAAGCGGCTGAACCTGCCCGCCGAGCTGGTGCTGGCCGATGCCACGTCCTGGCGCCCGGCCCAGCGTTTTTCCGCCATTCTGCTCGATGCCCCCTGCAGCGCCACCGGCACCATCCGCCGTCATCCTGAGTTGCTGCATCTGCGCAAGCCGCGCGACATCGCCGCCATAACCGCGCAGCAGGACAAGCTGCTGGACGCCGCGTCGGACATGCTGGCCCCTGGCGGACGGCTGATTTATGCCGTCTGCTCGCTGCAGCCCGAAGAGGGCGCCGCGCGAATCGATGCCGCCTGCGCCCGCCTCGGGCTCACCCGCGACCCGCTCACCCTGCCCGAACTGCCCGAGGCGGTAACCAAGCAAGGCGATATCCGCACCGACCCCGCCCTATGGGCCGAACAAGGCGGCATGGATGGCTTCTTCATCGCCCGGCTGGTCAAGCCGCACGGCACCGCCACAGCGGATGAGTTGGTGGAATGCGCTTCGTCCCCCTGCCTGCTCAACGAGCTGACACCGGCGGATGAGGATTAAGACAGGATTAAAACTGCGCGCTTGTGGTTAACACCCGCCCCCGGTTACAAGGCTCTGCCATGAAAACCGACTCGACTCGCCCGCTGATCGCGCCCTCCCTGCTCGCCGCTGATTTCGCCCGTCTGGGCGAGGAGGTCCGCGCCGTGGAGCAGGCCGGGGCGGATTGGCTGCATCTGGATATCATGGACGGGCATTTCGTGCCCAACATCACCTTCGGGCCGCTGGTGGTTAAAGCCCTGCGCCAGCACACCAGCCTGCCGATGGATGCGCATCTGATGATCGCCCCGGCGGACCCGTATATCGTTGCCTTCGCCGAAGCGGGGGCGGACCATATCTCCGTGCATCCCGAGGCCGGGCCGCATCTGCACCGCACGCTCCAGCTCATCCGCTCGCTCGGCAAAAAAGCAGGGGTTGTGCTCAACCCCGCCACACCAATCGAGGCGGTGGTGAACGTGCTGGACATTACCGACATCATCATGGTCATGACCGTGAATCCCGGCTTTGGCGGGCAGGCCTTCCTGGCCTCGCAATTGTCCAAGATCGCGGCCCTGCGCCAGCTGATCGACGATTCAGGGCGCGATATCGTGTTGCAGGTCGATGGCGGGGTCACAGCCAAGACCGCGCCGCAAATCCTCGCCGCGGGCGCCACCTGCCTGATCGCGGGCACGGCCGTGTATGGCGCCCCCGATTATGCCCCCGCCATCCAGGCGCTGCGCACACCGCCGCCGCCCCGGCCACAACTGACCGAAGCCGGATGAACCGCCGCGGGCGCACCTCCTCACCCGGTCTGGGGCGGCAGGTCCGCACCCTGCTCACGCGCCTGCAAAATCTGCGCGCGCCAACCGCCCCCGACGCGCCTGCCCTGTCGCTGCGCGACCCCTGGCCAGGCGATCCCAGCCGGGGCGCGCGGCTGGTGCGCGGCGAACTTGACTATGCCGGCGCGGTACTGGCCATGCCGGCTGGGATTTTTGCCACGGCCGGCGCCACGCCCCTGCTGCGCGCGCATGCGCTGGGCTTTACCTGGCTGCGGGATCTGCGCGCGCTGGGCACCGATGCCGCCCGCGCCCGCGCCCGCGCCTTGGTCTCTGATTTCATGGACACATCACGGGCCGATGCCGCCGCCAACGCCCCGGATGTGCTGGGCGCGCGGCTGGCGTCCTGGCTGGGCCATTACGATTTCTTCGCGGCCTCGGCCGATGATGATTTCCGCCAGCGGTTGATGAGCCGGCTGGTGCAGGATGCGCGCCGTCTGGCCGCCACGCTGCCGCCGGAATATCTGGACCAGCGGGCGCTAACCGCGTTGAAAGGTTTGGCCGCCGCCGCCATCGCCATGGGCGAGCATGTGCCCTACCTGCCGCGCGTGCTGAAATTTTTACCCGCCGAGCTGGAGCGGCAATTTCTGGCCGATGGCTGCCATGCCGAGCGTAGTCCGGCGGCGCATCTGGCAGCGCTGCAGGACCTGACCGAGCTGCGTGCGCTGCTGCAAGCCGCCGGCACGCCGCCGCCGCCCGAACTGCGCGGCGCCATAGAACGCGCCGCCGCCGCCCTGCGCAGCCTGCGCCATGGCGATGGCGGGCTGGCCCTGTTTAACGGCAGCAAGGAGGACTTGCCCAGCCTGATCGACCTGGTACTCGCCCAAACCGGGCGCGCGCGCGGCGCGCTGGCCCCGCTTGGCGCCAGCGGCCTATACCGGATCGCCGTGGCCAAAAGCATACTGATCATGGATGCCGGCTGCCCGCCCCCGCCAGGGCTGGACCGGCTGGCCCATGCCGGTACGCTCGGCTTTGAATTTTCCTGCGGCAAGGAGCGCCTGGTGGTGAATTGCGGCGCCGCCCCAGCCCTGGCGGGTGAATGGGCCGCCGCCCTGCGTGGCACGGCGGCCCATTCCACCCT
The DNA here is from genome assembly GCA_021808545.1 of Pseudomonadota bacterium. Taxonomy (GTDB): domain Bacteria; phylum Pseudomonadota; class Alphaproteobacteria; order Acetobacterales; family Acetobacteraceae; genus Acidocella. Next base: position 9,371 of record JAKBBM010000045.1, read on the forward strand.
CACGCTGGGCGATGTCTCCTCGGCCGAAATTCTGGAAACCGGCGGCCTGGGCCGCCGCCCCACCCAGGTGCATGCCCACCGCCAAAACCTGGCCGGCATGCACTGGCTGGAAGCCAACCATAATGGCTGGCATGAATTATTTGGCGCCATCCATCACCGCCGGCTCGGCCTGTCGGAAAGTGGCGAGGAATTGCAGGGCGAGGATCTGATAGAGGCACCGGTGCCACAGCCTTTCGCCATCCGCTTCCATCTGCACCCCAACGTGACCGCCAGCCTGCAGCAAGATGACGAGACCGTGCTGCTGCGCACGCCCTCTGGCCTTGGCTTTCGCCTGCGGGCCGAAGGCGCCGTGCCCAAGCTGGAGGAAAGCGTGTATTTCGGCCAGGCCGAGCCACGCCGGGCCGAGCAGATTCTGCTGCCTGGCCATCAGGACGGCCCGCAACACATTAAATGGACCATCACACGGATCTGACATGCGCGTTCTGCTGACAGGGGGGGCTGGCTATATCGGCGCGCACACCGCCACGGTACTGGCCGGGCGGGGACACGAAATCGTGCTCGTGGATAATTTCGCCAATGCCGAGCGGGATGTGCCCGCCCGGCTGGCGCGGCTCACCGGCCAGGCCATGACGCTGATCGAGGCCGATATACGCGATACGGAAACGTTGACCGCCGCCCTGCGCGCGCATGAGGTGGAGGCCGTGATCCATTTCGCGGCTCTGAAGGCGGTGGGCGAATCGGAAGTCGACCCGCTGCTCTATTACGACATGAACATCATCGGCACGATCCGGCTGCTGCAGGCCATGCGGGCGGCCAATGTCGGACGGATCGTGTTCTCCTCCTCGGCCACGGTGTACGGCCAACCCGACAGCGCGCCCGTGCGCGAGGACGCGCCCACCCGGGCCGAAAACATCTATGGCCGCACCAAGCTGGTCATGGAGGATCTGATCCGCGATCTGGCCCGTACCGGCCCCCTGCGAGCCGCCGCCAATCTGCGCTATTTCAACCCTGTGGGCGCGCATCCCAGCGCCCAGATCGGCGAGATGCCGCGCGGCGTGCCAAATAATCTGATGCCCTACATCACCCAGGTGGCCACAGGCTTGCGCCCGCACCTCAACGTGTTCGGCACCGACTATCCAACAGCAGATGGCACCGGCGTGCGCGATTATATCCATGTCATGGATCTGGCCGAGGCCCATGCCTTGGCGCTGGAATATATCGGCGCACACGATGAAACCCTCACCCTTAATCTGGGCACGGGCACCGGCATTTCGGTGCTGGAACTGGTGCGCGCCTTTGAGCGTGCGACCGGGCGGCCTATTCCGCTGCACTTCGCCCCGCGCCGGCCGGGGGATGTGGCCTCCAACTATGCCGATCCGTCTTTGGCGGCACGGGTTCTGGGCTGGAAAGCCCGACTAAATATCGAGGATATGTGCCGCGATGCCTGGCGCTGGCAGGCCGCACAAGCTGGGATTAACGACATATAAAGCCGGGCCAAGGCGCTATTTGGCCGTGCCGCCGCTTTGCATTAAACCCCCCGGCATGACCGCGCCCCACCAAAAAACGCTCCTGTTCCTGCTGACCGAAGATTGGTTTTTCGCCTCGCATTTCTGGGTGCGGGCCGTGGCCGCGCAAAAGGCGGGATGGCGGGTTGTGCTGGTGGCGCGCGAAAGCGAGGCCGCGGCGCGGATCGCGGAAACGGGCATTGAGGTCATCCCCTTTGATCTGCAACGGCGCGGGCTCAACCCGTTCAAGGAATTGCGCCGCGTGCTGCGCCTCGCCCGGCTCTACCGGAACATCAAGCCCGATATCGTCCATCATATCGCGCTCAAACCCATCATATTGGGGGGGCTGGCCGCCAGGCTGGCCGGCGTGCGCGCCATGGTCAACGCGCCCGTGGGGCTGGGCTTCGTATTCTCATCGGACAAAATGCTGGCAAAGCTGTTGCGGCCCGCAATTTCCCTGGCTTTGCGTGCCACACTCAACCCGCCGCGCAGCCGGGTGATCTTCGAAAATCCCGACGATCTGGCCGGGCTTGCCGAAAAACACATGGTAAAAGCTGAAAATGCCCGGCTAATCCGCGGCGCTGGCGTGGATATGCACATCTTCGCCCCGGCGCCGGAAATCGCCGGGCCTGTGCGCATTCTGCTCGCCGCGCGCATGATCCGCGAAAAGGGCGTGCCCGAGTTCGTCGCCGCCGCGCGCATCCTGAAAGGCCAAGCGGAATTTCTGCTTGCCGGCGCGCCCGACCCTGGAAACCATGACAGCCTGACGGAAGACGAGCTGCACGGCTTTGAGGCCGAAGGGCTGGTTCGCTGGCTGGGGAAGGTGCGCGACATGGCGCAGCTATTGCGCGAGGTACATGTATTCTGCCTGCCCTCCACCTATCGCGAAGGTTTGCCCAAAGCGGTGCTGGAAGCCATGTCATCCACCAAGCCGGTGGTGGCGACCGACATCCCCGGTTGCCGCGAGGCGGTGCGCGATGGCGAAACCGGGTTTTTGGTACCACCGCACGACCCCATGGTCCTGGCCCAGGCGCTGAAGAAACTGATCGACGATCCCGCCTTGCGCACCAGGCTTGGCCAGGCGGGCCGCGCGCGCGTGGCCGCGCATTTTTCAGATGAGCTTATCTGCGCGGCGACCTTGGCCGTTTATGACGAACTCATTCCCCACAAAGAGCCATAACCCCAGATCATGGGGCACGCCCCACCATCAAACATGAAGACGCAGGGCTTCATGCGTGAGTGGATATAAAACCAGGCGCACGCCGCAAGCTTATCATTACGAATTCAAGCGGCGTGCCCCATGGGGTTTACTTCAGCACAATCTCAACGCGCCGATTCTGCGGCTCACGCACATTCGGCCCGGTGGGCACCAAAAGATGCGTTTCACCAAAAGCGTGAATCTCAATCTGCGATGCCTGGACGCCATCCTTGACCAGTTGGGCCGCCACGGCCATGGCGCGGCGTTTGGAGAGGCCCATATTATACGCAGCCGGACCGGACGTGTCGGTATACCCCGAAACATCCAGCTTTGTCACAGCCTGCGTCTTGGAGTCAGACGCCGCCTGGGCGATGATCTGGGTCGCGCGCGATGTCAGGGTTGCCTTGTCCCAATCGAAGAAGACCAAATACGTCTTGGCCGGCGCCGGGGCGGGGGCGGCAACGGGCGCGGGCGCCGGTGTTGGCACTGCGGGAGGGGCGGGCGGCGGATTGAACAGCTGGTAGCGCAGCCCTAGCAGAATGGTGTGGCTGGATTGCTCACCAAATTTCACATTGGTGTTGATGCCTGCCGGGATACCACCGCTGGGCGCCACAAGCTTAAAATTATCAGTCCCCGTCAATTGCATGAAACGGTACTCAGCCGTGACGGCCAGCCCCGGCACGGCTTTGATCTGGTATGACGCGCCCACAATGACGTCATAAGCAAAATATCCGCGCGTGCCGGCCGTATAAATCGGTCCACCGAGCGGAACCACGAAATGCGAATTCAGCTTGACCCATTGGTAGCCGCCCCCCACCCCGAGATAAGGCTGCAACAGGGTCCCTGTCGGCACATCGTAAATAAAGTTAAGCATGGGGCCATACTGATTCAGCCCGCCGGTAGCGCGGACATGCCCACTGCCAAGATTCTTGGTTACGCCGCCCGACGTAACACTAAGCCCCGCATCTATCGCATGGCGGGTATAGCGGTTCAAATCTCCATCCAGCTCTATACGGAAGCCATTGCCAAAGCCGTAGCCAATGCCTAGCTCACCGGCATAAGAAGGACGGAACTGATTTTTTCCAGAAACTGAAAAGCTACTTGTCGTCTCTGGCCCTGTCGAGAAGGATTGCCCGAAGCTGGCATTGACCGGCGCGAGAATGCTGGTTCCGCCACCCAAGCTGACATAAAGGCCACTCACAGGCTTTGCCTTTGCCGCGACAGGACAGATCAAACAGGTAAAGGCGGCCAACGCCAAATAGGTCTTCATCGCGGAGCTCCCAATTAATTTCTTACGCTTTACCGCATGATTGATTGTTTTTCACCACGTTATATTAACTATTCGGCACTTCAGCCTCAGGTGTGACATAATTCCCCCACGTCGATTTTATGGGGTAGGCTTTTTTCCCGCGCCGCACACAAGGCGGCTGCGCACATATCGTGTACGGATGATGGCAAAATCCCGAAACAACAAATACGCCACAAGACTGAGATGAGATCCGGCACAGACTTCATCCATGCCGATCCTGGCCAACGCGGTCGAGGAGATCTGAGCTTTTTTAAGGCCGATGAAACTTGAAATTATTTTTCAGAACGGCACTGGCGTTGGTTTGATGGTGGGTGCACAAGGATTCGAACCTTGGACCTACTGATTAAGAGTCAGCTGCTCTACCAACTGAGCTATGCACCCAAACCTTCGGCGCCCAGGCCTGACGGCATGAGCATCGCGGTGGCGGACCCTATAACGGCAACAGCCAGGAAAGAAAAGCCCCGAAGCACAAAAAACTTGCCCGGCCACGATTTTGCCAGCTCTCTGTCACACGCCGTCGCGCCGGTAGGGGCCTTCGGCCGCCAGCAGCGCCATGGTCTCATCCATATGCGCGCGTTCAACCTCCAGAAACTGCGCCACGGCCTGGGCCAGCCCTTCATGCCGGATATAATGGGCGGAATAGGTCGGCCGGGGCAGATAGCCGCGCTGGATCTTGTGCTCGCCCTGGGCGCCGGCCTCAACGCGCGCGAGCCCATGCGCGATGGCATATTCGATCGCCTGATAATAACACAGTTCGAAATGCAGAAAGGGCACGTCCTCGGTGCAGCCCCAGTTGCGCCCGTACAAAACGCCATCGCCCAACAGGTTGAGCGCACCCGCGATGGGTTTGCCCTCGCGCTCGGCCAGCATCAGAACCACCCGCGCGCCAAGCCGCGCCCCCATCAAGGGAAAAAATTCCGGCGTCAGATACGCCCCGCCCCATTTGCGCTCCACGGTGGCCAAGTAAAAATCGTAAAAAATCCGCCAGACATCAGCAGTGAGTTCAGCACCGCTTAAGGTGCGGAAGGTCAGCCCCACGCGGGCTGCCGCGCGCTCGCGCCGTATGGCCTTGCGTTTGCGCGAGGATAGGGCAGCGAGAAACTCATCAAACCCCGCATAGCCGTGATTTTCCCAATGAAACTGCATCCCCGTCCGGCGCAGCCAGCCAGCCTCGCCCAGCGCGTTCCATTCTGGTTCTGTGCAAAACGTAACGTGTACGGAAGAACAATCCAACTCTTCGGCCATTGCCTCCAGCACACGGGCCATGAGGGGCACGGCGATATCGGGCTGGCGGCTTAAAATGCGCGGCCCCGGCACCGGCGAGAACGGCACCGCCACTTGCAGCTTGGGATAATACTGTCCGCCCGCGCGCGCGAAGGCCTGCGCCCACCCCTGGTCGAACACATATTCGCCGTAAGAATGGGTTTTGGCATAAACTGGCGCCACGGCCACAACGTCTCCCGCCTCATCCTGCACGGCGGCATGGCGCGGATGCCAGCCCGTGCCGGGGCCAACCGCGCCGCTCTCCTCCAGCGCCGCGAGAAACCCGTAAGAGACAAACGGATTGGCCTCGCCCGCGCACGCATCCCACGCGGCTTGCCCGATTTCGGCAATCCGTGAATAAAACCGTACCGCAAGAGATGAACCATCCGGCATGCCCTACCATATGCGTGGCACGCCCCTATTTCACCAGTCTTAAGGAACAGGATTTTTGCCCATGGCCGACGGACAGACCGCCGCACGCACCCCCATCCGCCTTGCCGATTACCAAAAACCCGCCTTCGCCGTGGATGAGGTCGCGCTGGATTTCGATCTGGACCCCAAGGCCACCATTGTGGGCGCGCGCCTGGCCATGCGCCGCCAAGCCCCGGGGCCGCTGCGGCTGCATGGGCGGGGGCTTAGCCTGCGCTCGATTACACTGAATGGTGAAAATCTTGGCGAGAATCGTTACGCCGTGGATGAAACCGGCCTAACCCTGCACGAGACACCGGATGTTTTCGTGCTGGAAACATGCGTACAGATCCACCCTGCGGCGAACACCGAACTCTCCGGTCTTTATATGTCCGGCAGCGGTTTTTTTACCCAATGTGAGCCGGAAGGATTCCGCCGGATCACGTATTTTCCCGACCGACCGGATGTGATGGCGCGCTACAAGGTGCGCCTGCGCGCGGATGCAGCACGCTTTCCGGTCCTGCTCTCCAACGGCAACCGCACCGCCCATGGGCGCGAGGGCGGCAAAATCTGGGCCGAATGGGAGGATCCGCACCCCAAACCCTCTTATCTGTTCGCGCTGGTGGCGGCGGATCTGGTGGCACTGCGCGATGAATTCATCACCCGCTCCGGCCGGCGGGTGGATCTGGCCATATGGGTTGAACGCGGCGATGAAACACGCTGCGCCCACGCCATGGGCGCGCTGAAGCGGGCGATGCGCTGGGATGAAGATCGCTTTGGCCTCGAATATGATCTCGACATGTTCAACATCGCCGCCGTTTCCGACTTCAATGCCGGGGCGATGGAGAATAAGGGGCTCAACATCTTCAACACAGCCTATGTGCTGGCAAGTGCCGAGACCACGACGGATACGGATTTTCAGAATGTGGAGCGCGTGATCGCGCATGAATATTTCCATAACTGGACGGGCAACCGTGTCACCTGCCGGGATTGGTTCCAGCTTTCGCTAAAAGAGGGGCTGACCGTCTTCCGCGACCAGGAATATATGGCCGATCAATTCTCCGCCGCCCTTAAGCGCATTACGGATGTGCGGATGCTGCGTGCCACCCAGTTCCGCGACGATGCCGGGCCGCTCGCCCACCCCGTGCGCCCGGCGAGCTATCTGGAGATCAATAATTTCTACACCACCACCATCTACGAAAAAGGTGCGGAAGTGGTGCGCATGTACCAGACCCTGATCGGGCGCGAGGCCTTCCGCCGGGGGATGGAACTTTATATTGCCCGCAACGATAATTCCGCCGCCACGGTCGAGGATTTTTGGACGGCGATGCAAGACGCCGCGCCTGGGCGCGATCTTTCGCAAATCATGCGCTGGTACGCCCAGGCTGGCACGCCGGAGGTGAGTTTTGCGGAAGCATATGATGAGGCCACGAAAACCTACCATTTAACCCTGCGCCAGCACACCGCCCCCACACCGGGGCAGCCCGAGAAGCTGCCCTTTCTCATCCCCGTCGCCATGGGGCTGCTGGATGAGACCGGGCGCGAGCTACATGCCGAAACGCTTGCCCTGACCGAAGCCGAACAATGCTTCAGCTTCCCCAACATGCCCGCCCGGCCCATCGTTTCTCTGTTCCGCGGATTTTCAGCGCCGATAAAACTGCTGGGGCAGAACCGCGACCATCTCGCCTTTCTTGCCGCGCACGATACCGACCTCTTCAACCGCTGGGATTCGCTGCAACAATACGCGACCCAGGTGCTGCTGGACGCCATCGCCGCGCATCAGGCGGGGCAGGATTTCACGCTCGATCCCGGGCTGAAAACCGCCATCGCCGCGACCTTGCGGGAAAGTGCGCGCGACCCCGCCTTTGCCGCCGAGACGCTGCCCCTGCCGGCCGAAAGCCTGCTCGCGGATGCGATGACGGTCGCCGACCCGGAGGCGATCCACGCCGTGCGCGAGGCGGCACGCAACGCCCTGGGCACGGCCTTGCGCGCCGATTTCATGGCCGTGCGGCAAGCCTGCGCGCAAACCAACCCCGCCGATGGCAGCGGCCCCGCCATGGCCGCGCGCGCGCTCGCCAATGCCGCACTCGCCTATCTGGGGGCCGGCGGCGATGTGGCCGTGGCCGCCGCGCAATATGAACATGCCGGTAATATGACCGATACGCTCGCCGCCCTGGCCGTGCTGACGGACCATCCTGATCCCGCGCGCGATGAGGCTCTTGCCGCTTTCCATGCCCGCTGGCGCAACACGCCGCTGGTGCTGGATAAATGGTTCGCCGTGCAGGCGCGCAGCATTGCGCCCGATACGCTCGCACGTGTGGCGGCCCTCAGCCAGCATGAGGATTTCGACCTGCGCAACCCCAACCGCGTGCGCGCGCTCATTGGCACCTTTGCCGCCAATCCGGCGCGATTCCACGATGCATCCGGCGGCGGATACGAGCTGCTAGCCGATATCATACTGCGGCTGGATGCGATCAACCCGCAAATCGCGGCCCGGCTGGTGACACCGCTTGGCCCCTGGCGGCGTTTTGCGCCCGCCCGGCAGGCACTCATGCGCGCGGCATTAGAGCGTATCCTTGCGCGGGAAAACGTGAGCCCCAATACTTACGAAATCGCCTCCAAAGCTTTGGGCTGAAATACAAGGGAGCACGCCGCGACATGATCGAGCTTTATTACTGGACCACGCCAAACGGCCACAAAATCACGATCTTCCTGGAAGAAACAGGAACACCTTATAAAATCATCCCCATCAACATCGCCACGGGCGCGCAGTTTGAGGAAGATTTCCTGAAAATCGCGCCGAATAACCGCATTCCCGCGATCCGCGACATGGCGCCCACCGATGGCGGCGCGCCGCTTTCCATCTTCGAGTCCGGCGCGATATTGGAATATTTAGCCGAGAAAACGCAAAAATTCTTACCCCAAGCGCCGCGCGCCAAATATGAGGTCTTGCAATGGCTGTATTGGCAAATGGCGGGGCTGGGGCCGATGGCGGGGCAGAACCATCATTTCGTGCAATATGCGCCGGAACAAATTCCCTATGCGATCGAGCGTTATGTAAAAGAGACCAACCGGCTTTATGGCGTTTTGAACAAACGCCTGGCGGGGCGCGATTTCATCGCCGGCGATTATTCGATTGCCGATATGGCCTGTTATCCCTGGATTGTGCCCTATGAGCGCCAGCGCCAGAATCTCGATGATTTTCCAGATCTAAAACGTTGGTTTACAGCCATGGCAGAACGTCCAGCCGTGCAGCGCGCCTACGCGAAGGCAAAAGAGATCAACGCCACACCCACGGTTACACCGCAAGCGCGTGCCATCCTGTTCGGGCAGACCGCACGCTGATGCGGCAACTCTATGAGCTGGCCGCGGCCGATGAGACACTGCGCTTTAGCCCCTATTGCTGGCGCGTGAAGCTGGCGCTGGCCCATAAAAACCTCGCTTACGAAACCGTGCCCTGGCATTTTACCGACAAGGCGGCCATCGCCTTTTCGGGCCAGGACAAGGTGCCCGTGCTGGTGGATGGGGGGCAGGTTATCACCGACAGCCAGGCCATCGCCGAATATCTCGACGAGGTTTATCCGCATGAGCCCGCCCTGTTTGGCGATGCCACCGCCCAGGCGCTGACCCTATTCATAAAAAACTGGGTGGAGATCGTGCTCCACCCCGCCATCGCCCATGTGATTCTGCCTGATGTTCACGCCCATCTGTCCCCAGCCGATCAGGCCTATTTCCGCGAGAGCCGGGAGCGCCGTTTTGGCCGGACGCTGGAAGACATCGCGCAAAACCGCCCCGCCGCCGAGGCCGCGCTGCATACCGCATTGGCCCCCTTTCACGCTGTGCTGCGGCAGCAAAATTTCGTATCAGGCGCCGCCCCCGCCTATGCCGACCATATTATGTTCGGCGCCCTGCAATGGGCCTGCTTGTGCACGCGGACAGCGCTTTTGGAACCGCACGATCCGGTCAGGCGCTGGATGCATGCCGTTCTGGCGACATACGGCCTGGAAACAAGCGTAAATTAATTGACCGTATAAAGAACACGCAGCACCACGAACCAGTTCTCCCGGTTACCCGAGAGTTCGCCTTGGTTGTTGGCGTGCAAATGCGTCATCGTCACCGAATCGTCCACATTGCCACCGATGATGGCGATGACATGCGGCGCCCCGTCAACGACAATGCCGCAATGCGCTGGAAACGGATGCGCCGTGGGCAGATCGGCAAAACGCATGCTCCGCGCGGCCCCACGCGCAAAGCAAACCAGATCGCCCAGCCGGGGCGCGTAATGCGCCGGATTTTCCGCGATCAGTTCAGGATGGCTGGCATCGCCGCGCGCGGCGCGCGCCGCCGCGTTTATATAATGAGCGTGATCGGCGGCGTAAGGGAAGTTGCGCCCCGCCCCTGCCATGCGCATCACATAAGAGATAAACGCGGCCGACCAGGCATAATCGCCATTGCGCGCCACGGGAAAAACATGGCCCTGGGCATCATGCTTGCCGGTCCAGCGCGAATCCGGCGTGCCCGCATTCATCCCGATCCACCAATAAAGTCCCACACGCTGCCACAGGCCGGTCTGCCGCTCGGCCATGGTGGCGGCGCGCTGCACGTAGCCAGCCCCCGCATCATCATCCACGCGCCTGCCCCATAAGCGCCACTCCCCCCGCGCAATGGCAACCGCGGCCGCGCGCGAAAAGGGCGCATAAGGCTTGTTGGCGAAAGGCGGCGCGTGATTGCGCACCGCACAGCCGCCCAAAAGCAGGAAAAAGACAATAAGCTTACGCAAGATCCCGGAACATGGTGGTTAGCGCTTCCTCATTCGCCTCGCACAGACCGCGCTCGGTGATCAGGCCTGAAACCAGCCGCGCTGGCGTTACATCAAAAGCGGGGTTGGCGGCGGGACTATCCTTGGGCACGATGCGGATGGTGGTGATCGCGCCATCCAGCGCGCGACCGGTCATGGTGGTGACCTCGGCACTTGAGCGTTCCTCGATCGGAATTTCCGTTAAGCCGTCACGGAGTGTCCAGTCGATGGTGGAAGAGGGCAACGCCACCCAGAAGGGCACACCATTATCGCGCGCGGCCAACGCCTTCAGGTAGGTGCCGATCTTGTTGGCGACATCGCCGGTGCGGGTCACGCGGTCGGTGCCGACAATCACCAGATCCACATCGCCGCGCTGCATCATATGGCCGCCCGCATTATCCGCAATCACCGTGTGGGGCACGCCATGCTTGGCCAGCTCCCAGGCGGTGAGCGAAGCGCCCTGGTTGCGCGGGCGCGTTTCCTCAACCCAGACGTGCACATCAATCCCGGAATCATGCGCCATATAAATGGGGGCCAGAGCCGTACCCCAATCCACCGTCGCGATCCAACCGGCATTGCAATGGGTCAACACATTCACGCGCCGTCCGCTTTGGGCGCGCTCGGCGATCAGCTTCAGGCCATGCGTGCCGATGGCATGGTTTGTTGCCACATCCTCATCGCAAATGGCGGCGGCGGCTTCGTAGGCGGCAGCCGTGCGCGCGGCCGGAGGCTGTTTGTGCAACACGTCGCGCATGCGTGCCAGTGCCCAGCGCAGGTTCACCGCGGTGGGGCGCGTATTGCCCAAAACCTCAAGTGCGTGCGCCAAATTCACATCGGACGGATCGGCCCGCATGGCCAGCGCGACACCATAAGCGGCCGATGCGCCAATGAGCGGCGCGCCGCGCACCAGCATGGCCCTGATCGCATGCGCCATTTCCTCCATCGTGGTCAGCCGCACGAGATCCAACGCCCAAGGCAGCTTCGTCTGGTCAATGATGCGCACCGACCAACGATCGGTCTCATCCACCCAGATGGCGCGGTAGGGCGTGCCGTCTATCTTCATAATCCTGTATTCCTAAAGTTTCTGATGCAACGCGCAGACCAGGGTGAATAGCCGCCGCGCGGTAGAAAAATCAATCGCCACCTTGCCGCCGAGCCGTTCCATCATCAGTTCAGCACCTTCATTATGCAGCCCCCTGCGCCCCATATCGATGGCCTGAATCCGCGCCTCGCGCCCTTCTGCCACGGCCTGCGCGTAAGAATCGAGAAGCATCTGGTAGTCGCGAATCAGCATCCGAAATGGCCCCAACGCCAGCATGAGGGCAAGCACCGGCTGATCGTTGGCGTCGCGTATGTCGAAAACAAGCCGACCTTCCTGAATGGAAAGGTGCAGAATACTCTGCAAATCGGGATACGCCAGCGGATAAAACTGATTTTCCATCTGCAGGTCATGCACCGCCTGCGCCCGGTCTGCCTCTTGCAATGCAGAAATGCGGTGCAGCGATTCACCTTCCAGAATAATCCGCGTCATATGGCCTTTTGCGTGTGCCATCAGAGCCTCTCGCGCCATGATCCAGGCTTCGGGATGCCGCCATGTCATGCTCATGGCCATGCACGCAATGGCTTGGCGGAATCGCATGATAGCAGCAGGACCAGCCGAAACCCAGCCATACTGATCCTACGGGGGAGCATAGCTCTTGTCGAAAAGCAGGACAAACAGTGCGAGACAATGCAACATCTCATGCGGCCCGCGCGGCCTTTTAAGACATGCACATGGTCTGGCACCCAGCGCCAAATGCGCTTCGGGAATTGTTTCATGTATCATTTTTACGGAATACCGCAAAAAAATATGTTATTTGCACGGTTTTCCGTTGCTTTTTATTGACAGCACACGACGGGAAGCAGAATAGCGATTCTTATGAAGATTCGTACGATTCATGCCAAGTCCTTGTCGATGTGAAATCCGGCATGAAGCCGCGTGCGCAACCAGGGAAGCACAACCCACCGCACCGAAGACCCACAAGACTCATGTGTACGTTATTTACCATTTGTAAAACACCAAGGAGCCATCCTAGTGAGCGATGAAACGACCAGCCAAACCCAACAGGCCCAACCTCTCGCCGTAAGGGCCACCGCCCGCAAGAGCGCTACCGCCACGCGCAAGAGCGCAACGGCGAAGAAGACCGCCACCGCGAAGAAAGCCACCACCGCCACGCGCAAGAGCGCAACGGTGAAGAAGCCCGCCACCGCGAAGAAGGCCACCACCGCCACGCGCAAGAGCGCAACGGCGAAGAAGACCGCCACCGCGAAGAAAACCACCACCGCCACGCGCAAGAGCGCAACGGCGAAGAAACCCGCCACCGCGAAGAAGGCCACCACAGCCACGCGCAAGAGCGCAACGGTGAAGAAGCCCGCCACCGCGAAGAAAACCACCACCGCCACGCGCAAGAGCGCAACGGTGAAGAAGCCCGCCACCGCGAAGAAGGCCACCACAGCCACGCGCAAGAGCGCAACGGCGAAGAAACCCGCCGCCGCGAAGAAGGCCACCACAGCCACGCGCAAGAGCGCAACGGCGAAGAAACCCGCCGCCGCGAAGAAGGCCACCACAGCCACGCGCAAGAGCGCAACGGCGAAGAAACCCGCC
>JAKBBM010000105.1 GCA_021808545.1 Pseudomonadota bacterium
ACATCCCCGGCCGCGCCTATTGCGATTTTGGCTTTTATGTGGGGGCGACCAAGGAAAATGCCGACGGTCTGGGCCCGCTCGAGGCCATGCCGGGTGTGTGCGGCATTAAAGTGTTCGCGGGCTCGTCCACCGGTAATCTGCTGGTCGAGGATGATGAGAATATCGAGCGCGTGCTGCGTGCCTCGCGCCATCTCGTCGCCTTCCATGCCGAGGATGAGTACCGGCTGCGCGAGCGCAAATCCCGCTTTAAAATCGACGATCCCTATAGCAGCCACGCCGAATGGCGCGATGTGGAATGTGCCTATCGCGGCGCGCGGCGGGTGGCGGCGCTGGCGCGCAAGACCAATAAGCGCGCGCATATATTGCATGTTTCCACGGCCGAGGAATTCGCCTTCCTGAAAGAGCATAAGGATTTGATGAGTGCGGAGGTGCTGGTGAACCATCTGCTGCAAAGCGCGCCGGAAGCCTATGAGCGGCTGGGCGGCTATGCGGTGATGAACCCGCCAATCCGCGACCAGCGCCACCAGGACGCGGCCTGGGCCGCGATTGCCGACGGCACGGCGGATACCATTGCCTCCGACCATGCCCCGCACACGCGCGAGGCCAAGGAACGCCCCTGGCCGACCTGCCATTCGGGCCTCACCGGCGTGCAGACCCTGCTGCCGCTGATGTTGACCCAGGTGAATGCGGGGCGGCTCTCTTTGTTGCGGCTGGTGGATCTGATGTCGGCCGGGCCGGCACGGATTTATGGCGCCGTCGGCAAGGGGCGGATTGCCGCCGGGTATGATGCCGATTTTTCGGTGGTGGACATGAAGGCCAACCGCAAGATCGAGAATAGCTGGATTGTGAGCCAGTGCGGCTGGACGCCGTTTGATGGCACGCCCTGTACCGCCTGGCCCATGGCCACCATTATCCGCGGCCAGGTGGTGATGTATGAGGGGATGGTAGAGGGCGAGCCGATGGGCCGGGTGGTGACCTTTCGTAAGGGCTGAGCGCCCGGGTGCTTATTGTTTTCCCGTTCTGGTTACCTAAGTCTGAAGAATGCGCGGCGTGTGCCGCGCATATCTTCGGAAATGGCGCGAACAAAGCAAGACAAGCGCCCATTTGAGCGAGGGAACCATGAAACGGCTCGATTCCAAGGCTCGCTTGCGTGAGCGGGCCTATACGATGTGGGAAGAGGCAGGGGATGATGAATCCCTGTCTTACAATTTGTGGCACAAGCTGCGCCGGTTGCTCGCGCCAGCTTCCTTATCCGCGCGGGACGAGGTGCGGGGTAAGCCGGAAAAACCAGATTCAGGGCCGCACTGAGCCCCTAGCTGGGGCTAATTAAGGCGCTGTGTGGGTTTGCGCATAGGCAAGCTGGCTCTGCGTCATCTGAAAGCCGATGAGGATCTGGCTGTCGGCGCTGGCGGGTATGTTGGGCAGCTCGATCTTCACATCCCGGCTGATAGCCTGGGCCTGGCTTTCATTACCCTTGAATTTAAGGGTGATGTTGTAGGTCTGCTTGTCGATGATCTTGTCGCCCCGCACGATTGCGGCAAAGAAAGGCAGGGTGAGCGGCTTGCCCTGATTGGCCGGGCCGTTGCTGGCGGCAAAGCCGGCCTGCACCTTTACCAGCACGGCGTGCTTGGCTTTTTCCAGCGTGCAACTGCCAGCCACCCCGGTGATCTGTGCCGTGGTGAGTTTAGCCCCCACATCGCCCTCATGGCCGGGCAGGAACATGGTCATGGTTTGGGCTTGTTGCAGCACCGCGGTTTGCGGGCACTGCAGGGGCGGGGTGGGGCCGCTATTGGCGCCAGCGCAGCCGCCAAGGGCAGCCAGGGCAAGCAGAGGAACAAAACGGACGGAAAGGCGCGAATCTTTCATGCTGCCTCCCTTGCCAGAATTTTCCGCGCCGGTCATCTACGGGCATGGCAGTTTACACGGAAGTTACGGATGAGGCGCTGAGCGAATTCCTCGCCCGGTATGAAATCGGCCCGCTCGTCTCTTATCGCGGCATCGCGGAGGGGGTGGAGAACAGCAATTACGCGCTGCGCACGGGGCAGGGGGATTTTATCCTCACCCTGTACGAGAAGCGGGTGAATACCGCCGACCTGCCCTGGTTTTTGGGGTTGATGGAGCATCTAGCGGCTAATGGGTTGTCTTGCCCGTTGCCGGTGCGCGCACGTGATGGCCGTAATTTGAACCCGCTTGCCGGGAAAATCGCGGCGATAACGACTTTTCTGCCCGGCGTATGGCCGCGCCGCGTGCTGCAGGAGCATTGCGAACCGCTGGGGGCGGCACTGGCCCGGCTGCATCTGGCGGGCGAAGGCTTCATGCCGGCCCGGCGCAATGATTTGGGGCCGCAAGCCTGGGGCTCGCTGCTGGGTAAATGCACCGGGGCGGATGCGGTGCAGCCCGGGCTGGGGCAGGAGCTGACAGGCTGGCTGGAGCGGATTGTAAGCGCCTGGCCGCGGGATTTGCCGGCGGGGCATATCCATGCCGATCTATTCCCCGATAATGTGTTCTTCCTGGATGGCGCGATCTCCGGGCTGATCGATTTTTATTTCGCCTGCACCGATCTGTACGCGTACGACCTTGCCATCTGCCTCAATGCCTGGTGTTTTGAGCGGGATTTTTCCTTCAACATCACCAAATCGCGGGCGTTGCTGCGCGGTTATACGGGGCAGCGCGCGCTCTTGCCCGCCGAATGCCGCGCCCTGCCCGTGCTGGCGCAAGGGGCGGCGATGCGGTTTTTGCTCACCCGGCTGTATGACTGGCTGAACACGCCGGAGGGCGCGCTGGTCGTGCGCAAGGACCCGATGGATTATGTGCGGCGGCTACGCTTTCATCTCGCGGTTGAGAGCGAGGCGGCCTATGGCCTCTGATTTACCCGATAATGTGGTGCAGATCTGGACCGATGGCGGCTGCAAGCCCAATCCGGGCCCGGGCGGCTGGGCGGCGATTATGCGCTATAAGGGCGTTGAGAAGACGTTTTCGGGCGGCGAGGCCGAGACCACCAATAACCGCATGGAGCTGACAGCCGCCGCAGCAGCACTGGAGGCGCTCACCCGCCCCTGCCGCGTTGTGCTGCATACGGACAGTGAATATCTGAAAAACGGCATCACCCGCTGGCATACGGGTTGGGTGCGCAAGAACTGGCGCAGCTCCACCGGCGATCCGGTGAAGAATATGGATTTGTGGCAGCGGATTTTGGCGGCGGCCAAGCCTCATGAGGTGGAATGGCGCTGGGTGCGCGGCCATGCGGGCGACCCGATGAATGAGCGGGCCGACGCGCTGGCCACAGAAGCGCGCGATGCGGCGGCGCGAGGGGAGGGGCTGTAAAAAATACAGCCAGGGGCGTGATGATGGCCGGTTTTACGCGGCGGCGGATGCAGACGGGCAAGGCATCGCGATTGCCTTTGATGAAGCGCCCTTCATAGCCGCGCCGGCCGATCCAGCGGATAGGCTGGTCGCCGTTGGTTGCGGTGCGCACGAGATCGCCGAGGCGTAAATCTTCCACCCGCACATTGCCGCGCGCGGTGGCAAGGCGCGTGCCCCGGCAGAAACAGGGGGGCGACGGCGGTGGTGATGGTGGTGGCGGCGAGCGTATCGGTGATGGTGAAATCCGCCGTGGAGAAAGAGCCCGCGATGTCGAGTGTCTCGGTGTAGCTGCCATTATTCAGCACCAAGCCGGTGCTGGTCAGCGTTTCGCTTGCGGCTGAAAAACCATCCAGCACCAGCGTATCGCCAAGGGTAAAGCCGTTGATGGTCTGCCCCGTGGCAAGCCCCGCCGCATCCTCCTCCAGCGTCCAGCTGGCACCGGGGGCGAGATTGATCGTCGAGAAGCCGCGCACGCGCGTCCCCAAACCCGTGAGTGTGCCCTGCGTGCCCGAGAGATTGAGAACGCCAGCGCCCGTGTGGTCGAGCACCGTGCCGTCAAGCACCGCGCTGTTGCCCAGAGAGAGCGTGACCGTGTTGATCGCGTCAATTGAGTACAGGCCGCCCAATATTGTTCCGGTATCAGTAAAATTTATCGCCGGGCCGTATAAATACACACCATAGCGGCTGCCCGAGATCAGCCCGGTATTGGTTATGGTACCGGATCGTGCCGCAACGCCGGCGCCGGTTCCCGTGATCGTGCCGCTATTTTGCAGCACGCCGTTATGCAGATAAACGCCCGTATCAGCGCCCTGCACCGTACCGGCATTTGTGAAATAGGGCTGGGTGGGGATTGTGCTGGCAAGAGCAACACCGATGCTCCCGCCTGAGATAAAGCCGCTGGCGCTGTTGGTCAGACCGGCCTGGCCGGAAAGGGCAGACGCGGTGGTTATGTTGAGCAGAACGCCAAGTGTATTGGCATGGATGACACCCTCATTCAGCATTGTCGCGTCGCCGGAAGCGGCATAAACGCCATAAAGGGGCGCGTTGATCACGCCCGATCCGGTGATCGTGAGGTCTGTGC
>JAKBBM010000106.1 GCA_021808545.1 Pseudomonadota bacterium
GCCGGCGGAACGGTTGCTGGCGGCGCTGCCGGCGCGGCCCAGCCCCGCCATACCGCCTGGGCTGGCGCGCAACGCGCTGCTCAGCCTGGCCAATTTTCATCTGGCGCCGGGGCAGGAGCCGGGCCGGGTGTTTGCCGTGGCTGCCGCGCTGCACGACATTGGCGAGACGGCGGATAAACCCGTGCTGGGCGCCTTCACGCGGCTGGTGAACGCTTCACGCTACGAGGAGGCGCTGGCGGCGGAGGCAGCGTACGAGATTGCGGCGCTTACGCGCCAATGGGCTGGGACCGAGGCCGGGCGGGATGCGGGACTGGCCCGCACGGTGCTGGATCTGGCCGTGGGCGATCCGGCGGACATACCCGTGCGGCTTTCGGGGCTGGATATGGAGCACAGCCGCAAGGCGGCGCTGCTGCTGGATGCCTTCATCCGGCTGGTTAATGCCGCCCGCTACGGGCACGCACAGGATTTCATGGCGGCGCATGACGTGGCCAATCTCACCGCACAAGTAGACGGGGACTTGGCGGTGGATGCGGCTATCGCGCGCGCCGTGCTGGCGCTGGGGGCGGGTGATCCGGCTCAGGTGCCGGGGCTGCTGGCCGCGCCCGAAATTCCCGCGGCACGGCGGGAGGCGCTGGTGCTGGGGGCGTTTACCGGGCTGGTGAATGCCGGACGGTATGAGGAAGCCGAGGCACTGGCAGCGGCGGCGCCGGTTTGCGCGGCGCCGGAAGGCCGCCAAGGTGCGGCGGCGATGGATGCGCGTTGGGCCGCCATGCTGCTCGATTTACAGCGCGGCCGTGCGGCGGTGGCCGTGCGGCGGCTGGCGGCGCTGGAGGCTGAAGGCGGCGATGCCGCCTTGCTTGGCGCGTTTTATGTTGATGCATTTGTGCGGCTGGTGAATGAGGCGGATTTCACCGGGGCGGCGGCGCTGGCGCCGGAGGTGGAAAAATGGCTGGCGCATTGCGCGCCGCACGCACGGCTGGATGCCAAGGTGGCGTTGGTGATTTTGGCGATGCAGCCAGGTGGGGCGGCGCGGGAGATCCCGAAGCTGCTGGCGGCACTGGCCGAAGCCGGGCTGGCCGAGGCGCGGCTGCAAGAGCTGACCCTGGCCAGCTTTGCCGCGCTGGTGAATGGCGCGGCGTTCGAAACAGCGCGAAAGCTGTTGCCGTTTGTGGAGCCGGTGTTGATCACGCTGCGTCCGCCTTTTGCGCCGATGGGGCAGGATGCGCTGTTTGCCGCCGCCATGCTGTATTTGCAGGACAAAGCCGATTGGCGGCGCAGTGCGGCCAGCTTTGCGCGGCTGCGCGATGGGTTGGTGAAATTGATGTCGCCGGGTGAGACGCCGCTGGCGTTGTTCTGGCCGGCTTTACGCGGTGAGGTGCTGGCGTTGCAGCGCCTCAACCGGGATGAGGAGGCCATGTTATTGCTGCGCGACTTTATTGGAACCTATCCCGGCGCGCCGGATGATCTGCGCGTGCTGCTGAAGGGCTCAACACCATGAAAAGAACGCTCAAGAAGGCTTTAAAAGTCCCGGTACATTTATGGCGATGGTGGATTGTAGTGCCGCTGGCCGTGGTGGTGGGGCGGTTGCGCAGCCCCCGGCAAATCATCCGGGTTTGGCCGGAAGGGGAGATTACGCTTGGGCCGCGCGTGGTGCTGTTCATGCATTTCGATTCGCGCGGCCTGGTGCGGCCGCAATTGCTCGATTACATCCGGGAGTTCCGCGATAATGGGCGGGATGTGGTGTTTGTCTCCAATGCCGCAACGCTGCGGGCAGACGCCAAAGCGGCGCTGGAGCCGCTTTGCGCGGGGATCATCCTGCGGCGAAATATCGGCTATGATTTTGGCGCCTGGCGCGATGCGCTGGATTATCTAGGCCTGCCGCGCGCCGGAACAGAGGAGATCATCTGCGCCAATGACAGCGTGTTTGGCCCGCTGGCGCCGTTGGGCGATACGCTGCGCCGCCTGAATTACGCCAAGGTGGATGTATGGGGCCTGACCGAGACCTGGCAGGTGCGCTACCATCTGCAATCCTTCTTTCTGGCGTTTGGGCCAAAGGCCATTCGCGCCCCGGCCTTCCAGACATTCTGGCGGTCCGTGCGCCCGGTGCCGATGAAACAATATATCGTGCGGGAATACGAGGTTGGCGTGACCCAGGCGATGCTCAAAGGCGGGCTGCGCTGTGCGGCGCTGTGGGAATATGAGGCGCTGATCAAGCTGGTGAACCGCGCGGAGGTGGAGAAGCTGATTGCCGAGGATGAGACGGAGCTGGGCAAGAACGATCCCATACAGGTCACCCGCAAGTTGCAGGTGCTGCGCATCCGCGATGCCATGGCGCGGCGTGTGGCGTTGAACCCGACCTCTGACTTATGGCGGCAATTGCTGCTCTCGGGCTTTCCTTTCATCAAGCGTGAATTGCTGCGCGACAATCCGAGCAAGGTTGAGGATGTGGGGGATTGGGTGGCTGTGGTGCGCGAGGTGCTGGCGGCGGACCCGAACCCGATATTGCTCGACCTGCGGACCATGTTGAAAGGCAAAGCGCCCTGATCCGGGCCGTTCTCCGTTTGGTGCTGGTTCTGGGCTGGACGGCCTGCGCCATGCCGGTGCAGGCCCTGATGCTGGTCTTGCCCGGGCGCGGCAAGGTCCGCTTTGCGCGGCTTTATTGGCGCGGCATGGCCTTGATTCTTGGCCTGCGGTTGCGGGTTGTGGGGGTGGTGGCAGATACGCGGCCGGTCCTGTTCGTCTCCAACCACAGTTCCTGGCTGGACATTATCGCGCTGGGCGCGGTGCTGCCGGCTTGTTTCGTCGCCAAGGGTGAGGTCGGGCGCTGGCCGGTGGTGAGTTGGATCGCGCGGCTGGGGCGGACTGTGTTCGTCTCGCGCGACCGGCGGCATGTGGGGCGCGAGCAGGCGGCGCTGCGCCAGCGTTTGGCGGCGGGCGATAATATCATCCTCTTCCCCGAGGGCACGACCAGCGATGGCAACCGAGTGCGGCCTTTTGCCGCTGCCTTCCTGACCTTGGCCACGGCCACGCCTCAGCCGGTGTTGCAGCTTGTCACCATCGTGTATGACGAGCTGGACGGCCAGCCCGTGCGCCGGGCCGATCGGGCCGGTATTGCCTGGTATGGCGATATGGATCTGGCCCCGCATTTTTGGGGTTTGGCCCGGCGCGGCGGCTTGCGCGCGACCATTTGGCTCGATACCCCGCTCCCCCCGGCAGAACGCGGCGGACGCAAGGCGCTTACCATGGCGCTGGAGGCGCGGATTGCCGAAAATGCCGCCGCCTTACGCCAGGGACGGCTGCCGGAGGGCGGATTGTCATAGGTTTTTCCTTGACACGGCATGGCGAAACATTGCGCAATACCAGAGACGAAAAGGGGATTCTCAACGAATTGAGCTTGACCTGTCCATCTCTCCCGCGCTTTTCCGTCTGGCAAAACCAGATGGATTTACACGTATGACCGCGACGGACCCAAACAGGACGGACCGCCAGACCCGCAAACTGCATGTCGTGACGCATGGCTGCCAGATGAACGTGTATGACAGCGCGCGCATGGCCGATCTGCTCGCCCCTCTGGGCTATACCACCGTGGACAGCCCGGAAGGGGCGGACATGGTGATCATGAATACCTGCCATATCCGCGAACGGGCCGAGGAAAAGGTGTTTTCCAATCTCGGCCGGCTGCGCCGCCTGAAGGAAGAGCAGGGCGGGCGCATGATGATCGCGGTGACCGGCTGTGTCGCCCAGGCCGAGGGCGAGCTGATCAGCGCCCGCGCGCCGTTTGTGGATCTGGTGGTGGGGCCGCAGGCCTATCATCGGCTGCCGGAGCTGATCGCGCGCGCCCACCGCCAGCAAGGCGTGGTCATCGATACCGAATTTCCGGCCGAGCAGAAATTCGACCATCTGCCCGATATAGCTGCCCCGCAAGGGGTGGTCTCTTTCCTCTCCATCCAGGAAGGGTGTGATAAATTCTGCGCCTTTTGCGTGGTGCCCTACACGCGCGGGGCGGAAGCCTCGCGCCCCGTGGCCAGCGTTTTGGCCGAGGCGCGGCGCATGGCCGCCCTGGGGGCGCGCGAAATCGCGCTTTTGGGCCAGAACGTGAATGCCTATCATGGCGAGGGGCCGGATGGAAAAAGCTGGAGTTTGGCCCGGCTGATGGCCGAACTGGCCGAAATCGAGGGGCTGGCGCGCATCCGCTACACCACCTCGCACCCGAACGACATGGCGAACGATCTGATCGCGGCGCACCGCGACAATTCCAAGCTCATGCCGTTTTTGCATCTGCCCGTGCAGTCGGGGGCTGACCGGATCCTGAATGTCATGAACCGCAAGCACAAGGCGGACGATTTCCGCCGCATCGTGGAACGGCTGCGCGCGGCCAGGCCAGATATCGCGCTGTCGTCGGATTTCATCGTCGGCCATCCGG
>JAKBBM010000046.1 GCA_021808545.1 Pseudomonadota bacterium
GTGTGCGCACCGGCGCCATTGCCGCTACCAACGGCCAGCCTTTCACCGACATCGTTAATATCGGCATTGGCGGCTCCGATCTGGGCCCGGCCATGGTCGCCGCCGCCCTGGCCCCGTATCATGACGGCCCGCGCCTGCATTTCATCTCCAATGTCGATGGCGCGCATCTGGCCGACACGCTGAAATCGCTTAACCCCGCGCGCACGCTGTTCATCGTCGCCTCCAAGACCTTCACCACCATCGAGACCATGACCAACGCCAACTCGGCCCGGGCATGGATCGTCGCCGCGCTGGGCGAGGCGGCGGTGGGGGCGCATTTCTGCGCCGTGTCCACCGCGCTGGATAAGGTTTCGGCCTTTGGCATCGCGGCAGAACGCACCTTTGGCTTCTGGGACTGGGTGGGCGGGCGCTATTCGGTCTGGAGCGCGATCGGCCTGCCGGTGATGATCGGCATCGGGCCCGCCCATTTCAGCGCCTTCCTGGATGGCGCGCATGAGATGGACACGCATTTTCGTACCACGCCGCTGGCGCGAAACCTGCCGGTGCTGTTGGCGCTGGTTGGAATCTGGCACCGCGATGTGTGCGGTTACCCGGCCCGCGCCATTCTGCCCTACGACCAGCGCCTGGTCCGCCTGCCCGCTTATTTGCAGCAGCTCGACATGGAATCCAACGGCAAGAGTGTCACCCGCGCGGGTGACCCCGTTTCCCGCCCCACCGGCCCGCTGGTGTTCGGCGAGCCCGGGACCAACGGCCAGCATGCCTTCTACCAGCTTCTGCACCAGGGCACCGACGTGATTCCGTGCGAATTCCTGATCGCGGCCGAGGGGCATGAGCCGGACCTCGCCCAGCATCATGAACTGCTCATCGCCAATTGCCTGGCCCAGGCCACGGCCCTGATGCAGGGCCGCACCCTGGAAGAGGCGGGCGGCAACCCGCACCGCGTATTCCCCGGCAACCGGCCGAGCCTGACACTCGCCTACCGCAAGCTCGACCCGGCGATGCTGGGGCGGATCATCGCGCTTTATGAACACCGGATCTTCACCGAAGCCGCGATCTGGGACATCAACGCCTTCGACCAATGGGGGGTGGAGCTAGGCAAGGAGCTCGCCCTTAAACTCCTGTCGGCGCTTGAGGACGGCGATGAAAGCGCCTGCGATTCCTCGAGTGCTGGTCTGCTGCGGTTTATGGGCAACAGTGTTTGAGCCCCATGCACGCCATCTTTTCGTTTACAAAATGTAAAAGCTTTTGTTATGTAGCTGAGTTTGGGTTTTTTCAGCTCTCCAGCCCAGACCAAGGCGCTGTTTGGAGGATGCCAGCCATCATGCCTCAAAGCCCGATCTGTCTGGGTCTATCATGCCGCGTGTAACCATCGAGGCGCCGGCCGTGATGGTGGCTGGTTTTGCCGCGCATGTCGCGCATGATCTCAATAATATCCTCACCGGCATTCTCGGCAATCTGGAGATGCTACAATACCGGCTGAGCGGCGCGGGGGATGCAAAACTCAGCGGCTATATAGACACCGCCTGCCATGCGGGCGGGCGGGCCGTTACCTTCACACGGCGCTTGCAGGCCTTTTCGGGCCAGGGCGCGGCATCGCATGAGGCGGTGCCGGTTGAACGCCTGTTGCGCGACACGCTTGCCACCATGCATTTGGCGGAACGGGTCACGCTGCGGGATGAAACCGGCGGGGCCGCGACTCTGCTCTGCCATCCTTGCCATGCCGAGCTGGCCTTGCGCGAACTTTTGCAAAACGCGATGGAGGCGGTGGCCCAAAGCGGCGACATCGTGCTGAGCACCGCCATCAGGCCTGACAACCGGATCGCAATTGAAGTGCGCGATAGCGGGCATGGCATGGCGGCGGACATTCTGGCCCGTGCGGGAGACTTGTTTTTCACCACCCGCCAGGGCGGGAGCGGGAGCGGGCTTGGCCTTGCCATCGCCGCCTGCTTTGCCCAGCAAGCGGGCGGTACATTAACGCTGGAAAGCGCGCCGGGAGCGGGTTGCACCGCCCTGTTGCTGCTGCCTCGCGGCTAAATTTTAGAGAACTGGCTGGGACGGGAGGATTCGAACCTCCGCATGGCGGAATCAAAATCCGCTGCCTTACCGCTTGGCGACGTCCCAATAAGCGCGGCCTCTCATTATTCGTCTGACGGCGGCTCGTAAAGCCCCCCGCCCCAATACCACCAATTTGGCCGTGCAATGGTCTGGGCCGCGGCTTGCGCCGCCGCCGCATTGGCGAACAAGGCAAAACATGTCGCGCCCGAGCCGCTCATGCGCGCAAGCAAGCAGCCCGGCAGAGCGTCCAGCACCGCCAGAACCTCGCCAATAACCGGCGCGATGCCAATGGCGGGGGCCTGCAAATCATTGCCGCAGCGCCGCAAATCGGCGGCCATGGCGGCGGCATCGGGCCAGGATTCGGGCAAGATGGCAGGAGACGTAAAATCGCCGGACCGCGCCTTGAACACAGAAGGGGTCGGCACCGCCACACCAGGATTGACCAGCACCATGCCAAAATCCGGCAGGGCTGGGACGGGGGCCAGAATTTCGCCGATTCCCTGCATGCGGGCCGGGCGGCTGGCCAGGCAAACCGGCACATCCGCGCCCAGCCCCAGGGCCAGGGCCGGCAGGTTGGCCTTTGGCATGCCCCATAAGCGGCTCAGCACGCGCAGCGCCGCCGCCGCATCGGCTGAACCACCGCCAATACCCGAGGCAATGGGGAGGTTTTTCTCCAGCCCCAGCGCCGCCCCACGCCCAGGCGCCAGGGCGCGGGCGGCGCGCAGCAGCAGATTATCCGGCTCCGCCGCCAAGCTCGCCCCAAACCGCCCCGCGAGCGTGAGCGATAAAACAGCGTCGGCCCGGGCGGTCAGCGTATCGCCCACGGCCGGAAACACGGCCAGACTATCGAGCAGATGGTAGCCATCTTCCCGCCGGCCGGTGACATGCAGATACAGATTAACCTTGGCCGGCGCGAAACAAGACAACATACAAGGCTACTCCGCCGGGGCGTGCTGGGCGAGCTGGGCCTCCAGCACCGCCTTCAACTTGGGGTCGGGCCCCAATGAGAGCGCCCGACGCCACTGATAAACGGCTTGCAGCTTGTAGCCGGCCTTCCAGAACGCATCGCCCAGATGGCTGTTCACCTCAGCATTATCGGGCGATAAATGCACGGCCTGGGTCAGCAAATTCAGGGCCTTGTCGGTCTCGCCTCGCTTGAGTTCAACATATCCCAACGAATCGATCACCGCGCCATCATTCGGGTCCAACGCCACGGCCTGTTTGAGCATGTCCGCGGCTTGGGACAGATTCTGATCGCGCAGCGCCCAGCTATAGCCGATATAATTGAGCACATAAGGCTGGTTGGGCGCCATGCGCAGCGCGCGCTGCAAATCGGGCTCGGCCGCCTTCCAATCGCCGCTCTGGTCCAGGCAGATGCCCCGGTCAAAGAACAAGCTCCAGGCCTGATCCGGTGGATTTGCGCCCAAGGCCGCGATTGCCTTTGTGTAATAGGGCAGTGCCGCCGCATAATCGCCGGACCCGCGCAAAACATCGCCCGCATCGGCCAGCAGCCCGGTATTGTCGGGCCAGGTTGCCAATAAGGGCTGCAGGCGCGCCACCGCCTGGTGGGGCTGATTGTTCTGCGCCAGCAGATCCACCTCCTGAAGCACCGCCAGCACATGGTAGGGATCATCTGGCCGCACCGCCGCCAAGGTGGCCAGCGCTTCTTTGATCTGGGCCGGTTCGGGGGAGATACGCGGATCGTCGCTTTGCGCCTGGGTCCTGGCCAGGAGTAGCCGCGCGGCCGACAGATCAGGGCGCAATTGCAGGGCCAAGCGGAGGAAGGCTTGGCGGAGCAGACGCTGCTGCGGGCCAAGCGAGCCGGCCAGGGTCAGGTAAGCCTCGGCCATGCCCTGCGTTGGCGTGGCGATAACTGGCTTGTCCAGCGTATGCCGCAGGGCCGGCAGCGCGAGGGTCAGGTCGGGATGCGCGGCGATCAGTGCCTGCAGCACGGCCTTGGCCTGCGCCGGATCGTCCTGGCGAGTGTCCCAACTCGCCAGGATTTGCGCCAGGCGCAAATTAGGCTGGTCTTGCGACACGGCCTGGTAAAGCTGGGCGGCGTCCTGCTTGTCACCGTTGGCATCGGCGATCAGCGCGGCGTTAAGCACATAAACCGCGCCGAACGGACCATTATTGAAATAGGGCCCCAGCCGGTTGAGCGCGGCCTGCACATTGCCTTGGCCAAGCTGGCTCCAGGCCAGCAGAAGCGGCCTGAGCAGCCCGCCAATATCGTCTGCCGGCAGGGACGCGAAAATGTCTCCCGCTTGCGTGAAATCGCCGCTTAGCGCCGCTTCGTTGCCACGCAGCATGATGGCCAGCGCATTATCGGGCAGCTTGGCCGCCAGCGCGCCGGCGCGTGGGTTGCCCGCCAGCAAGCTGGCCAAAAAGCCTTGCCCAGCCATCACCTGGTTATCGGGGGCGGCCTTCAGGGCACGGATGTAAAATTCGGCCGCGGCGGCGGGATCGTTATTCACGGCGGCATAGCGCGCGGCAAGAAAATCGCCATATCCGGTTTTTACGGCCGGGGGGCCGTTGCGTCCCATGGGCCCGGCGGCGCAAGCCGAAAGCAAGATACACACGGTAACCGCGCCACGGCGGGCCAATAGCGAAATCATCTCCATGCCCCCTGGTGTAGCAGCGCCTCGGGCCGTGGCATAGCCAGCCCGCCACGCTTGTCCTGCCGGGCATGAGTGCGATAGGCTCGGCTCATGAAGCAGGGATTTGAAGCCACAACCCGCGATATCATGGTTGAGGTCCAGGTTTTCTACCTCGATGACCAGTCAAGCCCGGCTGAAGGCCAGTTCGTGTGGGCTTACCATGTCAGTATCATCAATCATGGGACCATGACCATTCAGCTGCTGCGGCGCAGCTGGCGGATCACCGATGCGCATGGCCGCATCCGGCATGTGCATGGCGAAGGCGTGGTGGGCGAGCAACCCATCCTGACGCCTGGAAAGCATTATAATTATACATCGGGCGCTGTCCTGGCCATGCCATCGGGCTTCATGGCTGGGCAGTACCATATGCGGGAAATGCCTAGCGGCGCGCTGTTCGATGTCGAAATTCCCGCTTTCAACCTGGACAGTCCCCATGGTGACAACCGGCGGCATTAATCATCCTGGCCAGTTGCAGCTTCATTACCAATCCCCCATATCTGGCTTGGGCGCTTACGGTCCAATGCTAACAATAAATCTGCCAATCTGCCACGGAGACCCGCTTTGACCATGCAAACCGCCGCCGCCACGCTCGACCAGGCTGGACAGGTGCCACAAAAACCCTCACGGGCCGAGGCGGAAGCCGCGATCCGCACCTTGCTGCTCTGGGCGGGCGAGGATCCCACGCGCGAGGGGCTGCGCGATACGCCGGCACGTGTCGCGCGCGCTTATGAGGAGTTTTTTCAGGGCTATACCCAAGACCCGGAAGCGATCCTGGCCCGCACCTTCGAGGAGGTGGAAGGCTATGATGAAATGGTGGTGCTGCGCGACATCCGAATCGAGAGCCATTGCGAGCACCATATGGTCCCCATTATCGGCCGGGCGCATGTCGCCTATTTGCCGCATAAGCGGGTCGTTGGCATCTCCAAGCTCGCCCGGGTGGTGGATGCCTATGCCCGGCGCTTCCAGATCCAGGAAAAAATGACCGCCCAGATCGCCAATACCATCCAGGGTGTGCTGCAGCCGCGCGGGGTGGCCGTGGTAATTGAGGCCAACCATCAATGCATGTCCACGCGCGGGGTGCATAAGCCGGGGGCCGGCATGGTCACCAGCCGCATGCTCGGTGCCTTCCGCGACGATCCCACCACCCGGCGCGAGTTCTTGGCGATGATCCAGGCCCGCAGCTGCAGCACCGTGGAGGCCTAAAGCCGCGTCTCCCCTGCAGACGGGCTGGACCAGCCCCCCTGCCGGGTTCTGGCCGGGCATTTTTCCCTTGTTCCGGAGCGGCGATGCGGGCATTTGGACGAATCTCGCCCGCAACTGTTGAAAATCCTAAACATGGATCTCTCCTCCCCCGCCGCCAAGGACGACACCGCCGACGATATCGGCATCCGGCTAAAGCTGGTGCGCCAGATTTTTGGCCTGACTCAGCGTGAGCTTGCGCGCCGTGCGGGGGTGACCAATGGCGCGATCTCGCTGATTGAGCAAAACCGGGTCAGCCCGTCCGTTTCCTCATTAAAGAAAATTCTGGACGGTATCCCGCTCTCCTTGGCGGAATTCTTCACCCTCGATTTTTCGCCCTCGGACCATGTGTTCTTCCAGGCCAATGAGCTGACCGAGATCGCGCGCGATCCGGATATATCGATCCGCATGGTCGGACAACGGACACAGGAGCGGGTCCTGCAAATGCGGCGCGAAACCTACCAGCCCGGCGCCGATACGGGCGAGGCCATGCTGCGCCATACGGGCGAGGAATGCGGTATTATCGTCTCCGGCAGCCTGGTGGTCACGGTGGGGGCGCAGGAACGGGTGCTTCATCCGGGCGATGCCTATTCTTTCCGCTCGGACATTCCGCACCGCTTCCGCAACCCGTATAACGAGCCCTGCATGTTGATCAGCGCCAATTCACCGCCGAGTTTTTAGCGCCCCACCCCCGCGCGCAGCACCGGCGCGGCCAACAGCAGGGCGGCCAGATTCCAGAGCAGAAACTCCAGGTTCGCCAGTCCCTCCACGCCCATATCGGCCACGGCAAGCCCCGCCAGCGCCAGGGCGGGTAGCCAATCCTCCCAGCCGGCCAGGCGGGGCAAATCGCGCGTCCAGAGCCGCAAAGCCGCCGCCAGAACGGGGATGATAAAGACAGGCAGCGGGGCATCGAAGTAACGGCCATCAAACACCAGCAGCGCCTCGAACACCGCGGCCGAAATCAGGAACAAGAGCCATAGCGAGTCATAGGCCAGCGGAAAACCGCCGCGCCGCCAGCCGGCCAGTATGTCCGCCCCACACGCTGCAAGGGGCGCGTCCCGCCCGGCCCACACCGCCGCCGCGCGGCGCATGGCCAGCGCCGCCAACAGCGCCTGCAGGGGCAAATTCACCAGCGCATCCAGCCGCAGCCCGTTATTGTAAAGCAAAGGCAGCGTGCCAAGGCAGGCCAGCGCCAGCCCGTTGCCCAGCGCAAACGCCGCCACACCCACACGCCAGCCCCTGAACCCGGCCAGTGCAGCCAGCGCCCAACCGCATAATAGCCCCACCCCCGCATAGCGGGGCCAGGCCGGATGTTCGACAACCGGGCCATTGAGGGGAAATTTCAGTTTACGCTGCGCATTCCAAATGCCCCAATTGGCCCCCGCCACCCCTTCATCCGCATATTTCCAGGGCTGATCGAACGCCTCGATCAGATTGTAATCCACATCCTCCCGGTCCGCGAGGGTGACAAACCGGCGCAAGAACACCGCCTCATTCACGCGCGAAGGGGCGGCCGGGCCGCGCCAGCGCCCGCGCGAGGGCCAGCCCGTCTCGCCTATGGAAATTTTTTCACCTGGAAAGAGTTTCTTGAACTGTTCGACACCGGTTTGGATTTGCGCAAGTGCGGCATTCACGCCAAGCGGCTTATTTTCCCAATAGGGCAGGAAATGCAGCATCACCACATTCACATGCGGTGCCACTTGCGGGAATTCGCGCCAGAAATGCGTGACATCGGCATAGGCCACGGGTTGCTTCACCCGCGCATGGACATAATCAATATCCTTGATCAGATCATTCACCGACAGATCGCGCCGCAACAGCACTTCATTGCCCACCACCACGCGAGTAATGGTGTGGGGGTAGGCGTTGGCCTCGGCGATTCCGGCCGCCATCTCCTTGGCATTGTCGGCCGGGTTGGCGCTCAACCATATGCCGAGCCACATTTTAAGCCCGGCCTTTTTCGCCAGTCCCGCTATGTCGTCATGCGCGGCGATGCGCGCCATGGTCTCGGGCAGCGTGCCTTCAAGCGCGGAATAGGTGCGGATGCCACGCGCATGTTTGGCAATCAGCGTGAGGTCGGATGCAATATCCGCCGGGCTGGGATAAGTACCATCCTGTGGCGACTGCCCGGCCCGGTAGGGCGCGTAAGAGAGCGAGTTGAATTTCGCATCCGGCATGGTCACGTCTTTGGCTTGCGGGCGGTTGGGCAGCGCCCACAGGACAATGCTAAGAAGCGAG
Organism: Pseudomonadota bacterium; assembly: GCA_021808545.1. Taxonomy (GTDB): domain Bacteria; phylum Pseudomonadota; class Alphaproteobacteria; order Acetobacterales; family Acetobacteraceae; genus Acidocella. Next base: position 8,190 of record JAKBBM010000046.1, read on the forward strand.
AGCAGCACGCAGGCGATGAGACCTTGTTTCATGGGCAAGGCTTAGCCGGGGCGGTGAGCTTGGGGAAGAGAGATGAATGACGATGATTTGCGGCGGATTTTGCTCAGCACACGGCGGATCGCGCTGGTCGGCGCCTCGGCCAAACCGCAGCGCCCCTCGCATCAGGTCATGGCTTATCTGCTGGCACAGGGTTATGAGGTGATACCGGTTAACCCGGGCCTGGCCGGCCAGGAGATTCTAGGCCAGCGCGTGGTGGCGAGCCTGGATGAGGCCGCCCCGCTGGACATGGTGGATTTGTTCCGCAACCCGGCCGAGGTGATGGCGCCCGTGCAAGACGCCATCCGGCTCAAGGCCAAAACCATATGGATGCAGCTGGGCGTGGTGAATGACGAGGCCGCCCGTCTGGCGCAGGCAGCAGGGCTGGCGGTGGTGATGGATCGCTGCCCCGCGATCGACCTGCCGCGCCTGGGGCTGGCACGCTGAAGCAGAGCCGCCGCCGCGCGCCCCTGCTTCTCGGCCTGCTGCTGGGGCTGGCTTTATGCGCGCCGCTTCTGGCCAATAGCCGCCCGCTGCTGCTGGTCTGGCGCGGGCATCTCTATTTGCCGCTCTTCACAACCCTGCCGGGCGATAAATTCGGTCCTGAATTTCTGCCCACCGCGGCCGATTATGCCGATCCCGCCCTGCGCGCCGCCATCCAGGCGCATGGTTGGCTATTCATGCCGCCCATTGCTTACGGCCCGCGCAACATTGCCTGGCAGGCGGGTCCGGCACCAGCCCCGCCCTCGGCACGGCATTGGCTGGGCACCGACCCGCTCTCGCGCGATAGTGCGGCCCGGCTGCTTTATGGGCTTCGCAATTCCCTGTTCTTTGGCCTGGCGCTGGGGCTGGGCAGCGCGGCGCTGGCCGTGCTGCTGGGCACGCTGCAGGGCTATTGCGGCGGGCTGACTGACCTGCTGTTGCAACGTTTCACCGAAATCTGGTCTGGTCTGCCGCTGCTCTTCATCCTGCTTAGCCTGGGCAGCCTGTTTTCCCCCAGCCTGGCGCTGCTCTTCTGCGTGATGCTGGCGTTTTCGTGGATGCATCTGGCCAATCTGGTACGGGCCGAGGCTTTGCGCGCGCGCACGGCCGATTATGTGCGCGCGGCCCAATTGCTGGGCCTGCCCGCGCCGCTGATCATCCTGCGCCATATTCTACCGCATGCCGCCATCGCCGCCCTTACCACCCTGCCCTTTGTCGTGGCCGAGGCCATAAGTTTGCTGGCGGGGCTGGATTTTCTGGGGTTTGGCCTGCCCGCCGGCACACCCACGCTGGGCGGGCTGCTGGCCGAGGCCCGGGCCAATCCCAGCGCCCCTTGGCTTGGGCTTGGCACCTGCCTGATGCTGGGCCTGCTCTTATTCGCTCTGGTGCGGCTGGGCGAGCGCGGACGCGCCACGCTCACCCCGCCGCAAGGCTGAGAGTTCAGCCCAAAGCCGCTTTTTGGGCGGCGAAAAGCTGCTCGGTGCCCGCGCGCGCCAGGCCCAGCAGGGCGGCGAAAGCGGCATCGTCGAAGGTCGATTTCTCGGCCGTGGCCTGAATCTCGACGATTCCACCACCCTGAGTGAGGATGAAATTCGCATCCGCATCGGCCGAGGAGTCCTCGTTATAATCCAGATCCAGCACCGGCTTGCCTTGGAAAATCCCGCATGAGACCGCCGCCACCTGGCCGATAATCGGGTAGGATTTGAGCACATTGGTGGCTTGTAACTTACGGAAGGCCAGCGCCATGGCCACATACGCCCCGGTAATGGAAGCGCAGCGCGTGCCGCCATCGGCATTCAGCACATCGCAATCGAGCGTGATGCTGATCTCGCCCATCGCCTTACGGTCCACCACGGCACGCAAGCTCCGCCCGATCAGGCGCTGAATTTCCTGCGTGCGGCCCGATTGCTTGCCGCGCGCGGCCTCGCGGTCGCCGCGCGTGTGGGTGGCGCGCGGCAACATGCCATATTCGGCCGTTACCCAGCCCTCGCCCTGGCCGCGCATAAAGCCCGGCACCTTGCCCTCAACACTTGCCGTGCACAGCACCTCGGTGCCGCCCATGCGGATCAGCGCCGAGCCCTCGGCATGGTGGGAGAATCCGGTCTCGATTGAAATCGTACGGAGTTCGTTGAAATTTCTACCCGAGGGACGCATGCTCTCTTTCCTTCATCCAGTTCCGCCGTGCTATTATCCGAGACACAAGCAATGGACCATAGACCCAAGCCAAATCCGCCCCGCTTGCCGCCAGGGCTAGACCTACGCTCCGCCGCGGTACTGCGCGAGATTGTGGAACAATATGTGGAAACCGGCGAGCCGGTGGGCAGCCGCACGCTCTCGCGCCTGCTGCCGCATAAGCTCTCGCCCGCCACCATCCGCAATGTGATGGCGGACCTCACCGATGCCGGGCTGCTCTTCTCACCCCACACCTCGGCCGGGCGGCTGCCAACCGAGCGGGGGTTGCGCCTGTTCGTGGACGGGCTGCTGCAATTTGGCGAATTGTCCGAGGAGGAACGCGCCACCATCAACCTCGCCTTAGCGCAATCGGGCCGCTCCTTGCAGGACACGCTGGCCCAGGCCTCGGCCTTGCTCTCGGGCCTGTCAGCCGCCGCCGGGCTGGTGCTGGCGCCCAAAGGCGACGGGCCGGTGCGGCATATCGAATTCGTGCCGCTCTCGCCCGGGCGGGCGCTGGTGGTGTTGGTCTCGGCCGATGGGCAGGTGGAAAACCGGGTGATCGAAACCCCGCCCGGCCTGCCGCCCTCGGCCCTGCAACAGGCCAGCAACTACCTCAACGCCCAGCTCTCGGGCCTGACATTGAGCGAGCTGCGCCGGCGCGTGGATGCCAAGCTGGCCGCCGACCGCACGGCGCTGGACGAGCTGACCAGCGCCGTGATCGAGGCGGGGCTCGCCACCTGGGGCAGCGAGGGGCGCGGCGGCTCTTTAATTCTGCGCGGCCAAGGGCGGCTGCTGGAAGATGTGGACCAGCTGGAAAAGCTTGCCGCCATCCAGAGCCTATTCGAACGGCTGGAAGCGGAAGAAACCATGCTGCGCCTGCTGGAGCTGGCGGAAATGTCGGATGGGGTGCGTATCTTCATCGGCGCCGAGTCGGGCCTGTTCGGCACGGCGGGCCTCTCGATGGTGGTGGCGCCCGCGCGCAACGCGCAGGACCGCATCGTCGGCGCCATTGGCGTCATCGGCCCCACGCGCATCAATTACGGACGCATCATCCCGGTTGTCGATTATACGGCGCGGGTCATCGGCCGGCTGCTGGGCTGATCAGCGCTCCTGGTCTTGTAACCAGGCGAGCATGGCGCCAAACGGGGCGGGGCGGCTGAACAAATAGCCTTGCATGAGGTCGCACCCCAGCCGCTTTAGCACCTGCCGCGTCTCCTCCGTTTCAACCCCCTCGGCCACCACATCGAGGCCCAGCGAGCGGCCAAGATTGAACACCGATTGCACTAGAATCTGGTTGCCGGGCGAGTGCGCGATATCCTTGATGAAACTGCCATCGAGCTTGATCTTGCTGATATGAGGCTGGCGCAGCATGGCCAAGGTGGTGCAGCCGGCGCCAAAATCATCGATGGTGATCAGCACGCCCGCGCGCGAGAGGCTGACCAGCTTGTCCTGCACCGAGCGTATATCCAGCGCCGTTTCCTCGGTAATCTCGATTTCGAGCATGGCGGCTGGGCAACCGGCTTGGCGCAGCCCATCCAGCAGGATGTCATCGACCGCAAGGCGTGAAATCTCACGCGGGGAAATATTCATCGCCACCCGGATATGGGTGAGCCCGCGCTCATCCAGCGCGCGGATCGTGGCGCAGACCTCACCAAACACGAACCGCAACAGCGGCTCGGCCAAACCGGCCATGGCGGCCGTGGCGATCAGCTCTTGCGGCGCCACCCAGCCATGCCGCGGATGTTTCCAGCGCAGCAACGCCTCAAAATTGACAAGCCTGTCGCCATCCGCGCTGAATATGGGCTGATACCAGACCTCGAGCGCCCCCTCCGCCAGGGCGCGCTGCAAGTCACGCTCAATGTCGCGCCGCACGCCAAGACGGCGGCGCAGCCTGTCGTCAAACACATGGTAACGGTTGCGGCCCGCATCCTTGGCGACATAAAGCGCCTCATCGGCACAGGTCAAAAACTCGGTTACATCGTGCCCCTGGCCGATATAAAGCCCTATGCAAGCTCCCAGACGCCCCGCATCGAACGAGGCCAGCGGCACCGCGATCGAGGCGATCAGCCGCGTCGCCCATTCGGCCGGCGTGGCGCCCGTGCCCGCGGCATCGCAGAATATGGCGAACTCATCGCCCCCCAGCCGGCCGATCGTGAAGCTTGCCGGCAATGTTTCGGCCAGGCGCCGCCCCACCTCAACCAGCACCCGGTCGCCCGCATGATGGCCAAACACGTCATTGACTGATTTGAACCCGTCCAAATCCAACAGCATTAGGCACAACCGCGCGCCCGTCCGGCGCATATGGTCTTCTACCGCGCTGATGAACCCAGCCCGGTTCAGCAGGCCGGTTAGCGCATCATGCGTGGCGCGGTGGCTCATCTGCCGGGCCACGATCAGCGCCTTGGTGTGCGCCTCGCGCAGCGAGCGCGCCAAAATCACCGCCTCGTGCTTGATCAGGCTCGCCCGGCAAAACTCCGCCTCGCTGTGCCGCGCGACGCGGACCAGCGCGGCCATGTAGATCAGCACCGTCAGCGCCAGGCAATCACGGTCGAACCCGCCCGCGCGCAGCAGACACAAAAATACCGAGAGCAAGGGCGGCAGAATGAAAAAAACCGGCATGCGGGCATAAGGCGTGCCATGCGTTATGGCCCCCGCCGTGATGCCGCAAATCACGGTCAGGTAGAACAGGGCCTGCGGGTCGGTATAGCCATTGCATAAAAATGGAATCAGCGCCCACACCAGCCCCGAAATCAGCGCGGTGAAGCAGAACAGGTCTAACTCGCGCCGCACCGCGCGCGGCTTATCGCGCAGCGCCTGCGCGGCCAGCACCGGCCCCAGCCGCCAACATTGGCCAACCCGCACCATATTGACCAGGCTGCTGGCCACGAACCACGCGCCGCCCAACAGCCCATTCTGATGGTGGATGGCCACGAACAAGGCAATGGCACCAATCAGGCTGTTAACCGGCACCCCGGCCAACACGTTGCGGCGGATCGCGCTCAACTGGTCCTGCCGGATAAGCGGCCGCAAGGTGCTAGGTTCATGCCGCGGCACGGCTCTTTCCAATCCCGCCATGATTTACCAACAAGCCTTTGAATTCAAAGAAATTTAAACATCCCTTCCAGCTAGGCCGGAAAGACTTACCACTGTCAATGTTTAAGTGGGCGGCATGCCCGTCGCGGGAAAGGGTTAAATGCGCCTGATTGCGGAAGGCTTAAAGGACAGGCTGACGGGCGGCCGCGCCAACATGACCGCGAGTTTGATTGACACAGCGCAAACCCCATCGCTAGCCTTGCGCATGGATTCCTCCCCCCTTCCCCTGCCCGCCGTGCGCATACGCGGGCGCAGTTTCATGGCGCTGATTGTGGTGCCCGAGGCCCCGCTGGAGGCTTGGTTCGCGGCGCTGGATGAACAGCTCCGCCGCGCCACCGGGTTTTTTACCGACCGTCCCGTCATCGCCAATCTCTCCGCCGTGCAGGATGACGAGACAGCCAATCTGCCGGCCCTGCTCGACGCGCTGCAGGAGCGCGGCATGCGGCTGGTGGCCGTGGAGGGGACCGATGCCGCGCGCCTTGCCGGCTCTTCCTGGGCGCATCTGGCCAATCTGCGCCAGCGGCTTGAAGATTCACGCCAGACCGCCGAGGGCCGCGCGCTCGCCATACCGGACGATCCGCCCGAATCCGCCCCCGAGCCGCCGCCGGAGCCGCCAGCGCTGCCGTCGCTGATCGTGGACAGACCGGTGCGCTCGGGCCAGGCCGTGATTCATGAACATGGGGATGTCGTCATTATCGGCGCCGTCGCCTCGGGCGCTGAGATCATTGCCGGCGGCTCCATCCATGTTTATGGCGCGTTGCGCGGACGCGCGATCGCCGGGCTTAAAACCGGCGAGGCCGCGCGCATCTTCTGCCGCAAGCTCAATGCCGAAATGCTCTGTATCGACGGCGTGTTCGAGACCGCCGAACAATGGAGCGAGGCGCTGAACGGCCGCGCCGTGCAGATCCAGCTGGCGCACGGGGCGTTGCAGTTTTCAACTTTGGATTAACCGGGCACAATCCGGAGTGAACAAGGAGTCGCAAGAACATGTCAAAGGTCATGGTCGTCACGTCCGGCAAGGGTGGCGTGGGCAAAACCACAAGCTCCGCTGCCCTGGGCGCTGCCCTGGCGCAGGCCGGGCAGAATGTCGTCATCGTCGATTTCGACGTGGGGCTGCGCAATCTCGACCTGGTGATGGGGGCCGAGCGGCGCGTGGTGTATGACCTCGTCAATGTCGTCCAAGGTGATGCCAAGCTGGCCCAGGCGCTGATCCGCGACAAGCGGCTGGATACGCTCTCGCTGCTGCCTGCCTCGCAAACGCGCGATAAGGACGCGCTGACCGAGGAAGGGGTAAAGATGGTCATTAACGAGCTGCGCGAGAAGTTCGACTGGGTGCTGTGCGACAGCCCGGCCGGAATCGAAAAAGGCGCGATGCTGGCCATGCGCTTTGCCGATCTTGCCGTCGTTGTCACCAATCCGGAAGTCTCGTCGGTGCGCGACTCCGACCGTATCATCGGCATGCTGGATTCCAAAACCGTGCATGCCGAGAATGGCGGAAAGTTCGAGAAGCACCTGCTGCTAACCCGCTACAGCCCCGCCCGCGCCGCGCGCGGCGAGATGCTGAAAGTGGAGGATGTGCTGGATATTCTGGCGATTCCGCTGCTGGGCATCGTGCCCGAGAGCGAGGAGGTGCTGAACGCCTCTAATTTCGGCTGTCCGGTGACTTTGCATAACCCCGCCAGCGCGCCCGCGCGCGCCTATGCCGATGCCGCCCGGCGCCTGCTTGGCGAGAAAATCGAGATCGTGCAGCCCTCGGCCGAAAAACCTGGCTTGTTCAGCCGCCTGTTTAACAGAAAGGCGATGGCATGAACTTGCTGAGCCTGTTTTCGCGCAAACGCTCGGCGCCCGTGGCGCGCGAGCGGCTGCAATTGCTGCTCGCGCATGAGCGCGCCTTGGCCGGTCATGAAGATCTTGCCGCCACGCTGCAGGAGGAAATCCTGGCGGTGATCGCCAAGCATATCCCCATCGACAAGGATAAGGTGCTGGTCAAGCTCGATAAGGGCGACCAGGTCTCGACCCTGGAGATCGACATCGAGATGCCGCCCGCTTTGGCCGGCCGGCCGTGAAGGTCGGCTTTATCGGCCTGGGGCAGATGGGGCGCGGCATGGCCGCCAACCTGATCGCGGCCGGGCATGAGGTGAGCCTGTATAACCGCTCGGCCGACAAGGCGAAGGGGCTTGAGGCGCCTCTGGCGCCAAGCCCGGCCGCAGCGGCGGCGAGGGCTGAAGCCGCGTTCACCATGCTGGCGGACGACGCCGCGGTAGAGGCCATGACTTTTGGCCCACAAGGGCTTCTTGCCAGCCTGCCCCGGGGGGCTGTGCATATCTCGGCCAGTACTATCAGCGTGGCCTTGGCTGAGCGCCTGACGGCGGCGCACGAAGACGCGGGCCAGCATTTCGTCTCGGCCCCGGTTTTTGGCCGGCCCGATGCGGCGGCGGCGGCGAAGCTGTTCATCGTCGCGGCGGGTGCCGCCCCGGCGCTTGAAATCTGCGCGCCGCTTTTTGCCGCCATCGGCCAACGCACCTTCCCAATGGGCGATGACCCCGCGCGCGCCAATCTGGTGAAACTCTCGGGCAATTTCCTGATCGCCTCGGTCATCGAATCCTTAGGCGAGGCCATGGCGCTGGTCGCCAAGGGCGGGGTGGACCCGCATGCTTATTTGGAGATGCTGACCTCCACCCTGTTCTCAGCGCCGGTTTACAAAACCTATGGCGGGTTACTGGCGGATAAGCGTTTTACCCCCGCTGGCTTTGCGGCACCGCTGGGGCAGAAGGATGTGCGGCTGGTGCTGGCGGCGGGCGAGACTCTGCAGGTGCCGATGCCGCTGGCCAGCCTGCTGCGCGACCGCTTCCTGGCCTTGCTGGCGCAAGGCGGGGCGGAGATGGACTGGTCGGCCATCGGCAGCCTGGCGGCCCGCGATTCCGGGCAATAAGCCGCGAAGGCCGGGACTAGATTTTACCCGGGCGATATGCAATATCCGCCCACACAAGGCGGGTCGCAGGCGGAACCGCCTGAAATTTAAAGGTTCGCCGACATAGCTCAGCGGTAGAGCAACTGATTCGTAATCAGTAGGTCCCCAGTTCAATCCTGGGTGTCGGCACCATCACCCATAACACCGCCCCGGCCAAGTACAGGCCAAGCCCGCAACCCGGCCCTGCCCAGCCTTCTGGTTCAGCTTTTTGATTCTGCACATAATTTAACACGCAAGCCTGACAAATTCATATGGGCAAAGCCGGCGGAATATGAAATGAAAAAATCGTGCCCTTGCAGCAGGGGCAACCGCCAAAATGGATTCCGCTTGGCATGCCAGGCGTCGTTCTGCGCTGCCAAAAGAGGTGGTTTTGTCTAAATCCACAATGGAGCCAACAATATGGCGTTACGCTCTTTTATACAGAAGCTGAAACATTTCCGCCTGAAACTCCATGGCAAGCTCATTGAGCAGCTGATCCATATAAACCAAAAGGCCGGTCTGGTATTGGAGCGAGGGGAGAGCCTGCTGAACGGCCGGGAAACATCCGCCCTTCACACCACTTATCCAGGCCATGCCGATCAAGCCTTCGGGCACATAACCTATGCCCAGCATGGCGAGGATCTCATCCTCATGAACCTCTTTAAGATTTTGGAGATTGACCAGCCGGCCTATCTCGATATCGGCGCGCATCATCCGTTCAACATCTCAAATACCGCCCTTCTCTATGCGCGGGGCAGTTCCGGCGTGAATGTCGAGGCCAATCCCAATCTGATAGACGCGTTTCGTAAGTTGCGCCCCAGAGATACGAATGTGAATGTCGGCATTTCCCTGGCTGAGGGAGAGTTGGATTTCTATTGTATCGATGATTTCTCAGGCCGGAACACGTTTGATCCAAAAGCCGCGCAGGATTTTGTCGCGATGAATCCTGAATTTAAAATCCGGTCTGTCCTTAAAATCCCGACAATGACGTTAAACGCGATCGTGGATAAATATTGCAACGGAATTTTTCCTGATTTTCTCAGTATCGATATAGAAGGTTTGGATCTGCCCGTGCTGAAAGACGTTGATTTCAGCACGAGCCACCCCAAGGTCATCTGCGTTGAGGTCGTGAGCGGTGCGAATACCGACATAAGCGACGAGTTAAAGCAGGTTCTTAAGCAGAAAGATTATTCCCTTTACGTTAAGACCATCGGCAACGGCATTTTCATCCATAATTCTCTTGTCGGAAAATTATCTTGAAATTCCCTAATTGAATCACATTCCACATAAATTTATTCTCATAACAAGCCACGTTCGTAACGCCTGACTCATTTTCAATATTCCGCAAAGCCGCGGGTTGGATGCGGCATGGCACATTACGGCCAATGGCGCGCTCTGGCCGGAAACTTCTCCCCCTTGAAGGGCTGCGCGGGATCGCCGCGATTATCGTGGTGCTCTACCACATGGTACTGGGCTTCACGCCGCACGGCGCCGGCACGGTGCCGCATGGGTGCGGCGTATTTGCCCCGCTCATTCAATTCGGCCTTGAACTGCTCAACGGCGGTGCGGCGGTATCGGTGTTTTTCGTTCTCTCTGGCTTTATTCTCAGCCTGCCCTTCGCGCGGGACAGGCGGCTTTCGCGTATCATCTTCGCCACGCTCAAACGCTGGCCGCGCCTGGCGGGGCTTACCGTCATTGCCTGCCTGTTCGCCTATCTGGTCATCATCTGGTCAGGGCATGATTATAAGCAGGCGGCGCATGTCATCGGGGCGGGCTGGCTGGCCAGCCACGGCAATTCCCCCATCAATATCCACCAACTAACCCCATGGCAGGCGCTGCGCGATGGGCTGGTGCGTGTGTTTACACAAGGCGATGTGCGGTTCGACTCACCGCTCTGGACCATGCGCATTGAGCTGCTCGGCTCTTTTGGCATTTTCCTGGCCGCCCCGCTTTTGTTTGCGCTGCGCAGCTGGGTCTTGCGCCTCACTCTTGCGGGATGCGGCGCCTATCTATGCGGCACCGGATTTCCGCAGACTTATTTCACCGATTTTCTGGCTGGAACATTGCTGGCGATTTTATTTGCCGAAGACAAACTACCCGTGCTTCACGGCTGGCGGAGCTGGCTTGCGGGCGGGGCGGCATTGTACATGTTCAGCTTCACCTACGAGCAAAATCTGCTCATCCACGCGCCGTTAAAAGCCGCTTTGCCGCCGGGCGACAGCAGCCATTTCGTCTGGGATGCGGGAGCGGCCCTGATGATCGCGCTATTGCTTGGCAACCCGCTGCTCCGGGCGACTTTCTCCCGCCATTGGGCGGCCTGGCTTGGGCGGCTGTCTTTTCCCATCTACCTGCTGCACGGCCCCATCATGCTCTCGCTGGGGGCGGCGAGCTTTCTTGCCGCCCTGGCCTGGTTTGGTATGGCGGGCAGCGCGATGATCGCGGTTTTCGCCAGCATGGCCATAACCCTGCTCTGCGCCGTGCCGCTGGCCTGGATCGATCGGGGCTGGACAGGCACGCTCAGCTGGACCGCGCGCTGGCTGGAAGCCAAATTAGCCAGAAACCAGGCCATAAAACCCGGCGCTTGAATGTTGAGCCAGGCACCACGGCAACGCGGCCGCGTCTTCACCTTGACAGCACCGCCCGGCTCCGGGATCGTGCGGGCTTTCGCATCATCCACCAGCTGGCCGCGCGGCGTGGCGCGGCCCAAACATACATCTCGAATTTACGAGAAAAGCCAAGATGGGAGACGATCCAATGCGCGGTATAATCTGGGATGGCGCACGCTTGCGCGTAACGGACCAGCTGCAGGTCCGCCCGCCGGGAGCGGGCGAGGTACGGGTTAAGGTTCTGGCTTCTGGCATCTGCCACACAGACCTCAACATGCTGGAATCGTCTTATACCCCCACGCCGATTATCCTGGGGCACGAAGCCAGCGGCGTGGTGGCCGAGATCGGCCCGGACATTACGGGCTGGCGCGTTGGCGATGAGGTGATGGTCGGCACGCAAACCCCCTGCGGCACCTGCCGCGAATGCCAGCGCGGCACGCCCGCTAATTGCGATGTCACCTGGGGCTTCGTGCCCGCCCAGCCTTTTAGCTGCGAGGGCCAGCCCGTTTATTCCTTCGCCAATGTCTCTTCCTTCGCGGGGGAAATCGTGGTCAAGGCCAGCCAGCTTTATGGCACCAAAGGGTTGCCGTCGGCGCAGGCGGCGCTGATTGGCTGTGCCGTCTCCACCGGCTATTGCGCGGCGCACCGGCTGGGGCATGTGGGCGCGGGCGACCGTGTCGCCGTAATCGGCGCGGGGGGCATTGGCGTCAACGCTATTCAGGGAGCGCATCTGGCCGGGGCCGAGATGATTCTGGCCGTGGATATCAGCCCCGCCAAGGAAGCGCCCGCGCGGGCCTTTGGCGCCACACATTTCCTGCGGGCCGAACGCGGCGCCGATTCACAGGTGCTGGCCGCGGCGCTGCGCGCGTACGGGCCGCTCGACATCGCGATTGAATGCAGCGGCGCGCCCACGGCGGTGGAGGCGGCGATTCACGGTGTTAAGCGCGGCGGACGCGTGGTGCTGATCGGCATGACCCGTCCTGGCGCGCGCGCCTGCTTCGGCCTGGACGATGTGCTGGGCGGGCGCGAGATCGTCTCGACCATGAATGGCGGCGCGCGCCCGGCGGAGGATTACCCCGCCTTGATTCGCGCGGCGGTAGAAGGCCGGCTGAACATCGCCGACCAGATCAGCGGGCGCTGGAAGCTCGACGATGTGGAGCAGGCGATGGAGGCGCTACGCGCGGGCCGTGTCACCCGCGCGATCCTCGACCACACGGCCTGAATATAGGTTTTAAAAGTTTTTTGGGGTGTGGGGCCTTTTTTCAAAAAGGCCCCACGGCGATTCCACCTTTTTTATAAAAAAGGAGAGGCCAAAAAAACTTTTAAAATCAGACCAAATCGCGGCATTTTTGCAGGAATTCCAGCATCAGCCGCGTCGTCTCGCCCGAACGCTCCATTTGCAGCATGTGTCCGGCGCGCGGCACCGTCGCCACGCGACGCAAATCCACATATTGCGTCTTCAGCTTGGCGAGCGGATCCGCGCCGTGGAAGGCCTCGATATCGGTATCACTCTCGCTGGCGATAAAATAAAAGGGCGCCGGATTGGGCACACCCTCAAAGCGCCGGCGCTGGGCCCAGCGCAAATCCATCGCCCGGTACCAGTTCAGCCCGCCTTGGAAGCCCGATTTCGCATAGGCCTGCACCAAAAATTCCAGCTCCAGCGCCGAGAGCCACGGCCAGGGCAGCGGCGGTGCTTCGGGCAATGCGGCAAGATAGGGCGTTCCCGGCGGATGGTTCCAAACATCGATATAATGATAATCGGCCGAGAGCGCGTAAAAGACGCGTTTGAGGAATTCACGCGGCTCTGCGTCCAGCGCGGCCTCGGCCACTCCCGGCCGCGCCGTGAAATAATCGATATGGTAAAAATGCCGCTGCCCCATCTGCGCCGCCTCGGTCAGCGGGGAGCGCGCGGGGTCGTGCGGCCAGGCGGGGTTGTTGAGGCCGATGATCGCCGCAACCTTGTCGGGCTGCGTGTAGGCGAGATCGTAAATCGAGAACAGCCCGAAATCGAGCCCCGCGAACACGGCCCGCTCAGCCTCCAGATGGGCAAGCAGCCCGGTCAAATCGCCCACCGTGTGCGGCACGTCGTACAAGGCCGGATCGGCCGGCGCACTGGTATCGCCCATGCCGCGCAGATCGGGCGCCACCACGCGCCAACCCGCCCCCGCCAGGGCTGGGATCTGCCGGTGCCAGCTGAACCATGTATGCGGAAACCCATGCGCCAGAATCAGCAGCGGCCCCCGCCCCTGCTCGACATAATGCATAGTCAGGCCGTTAATCTCGGCCCAGCCATGCCGCCATTCCATGTTCACGCCGCCATACCCAGCAGATCACGCATGGCCCAAGACCTATGTTTTATTTTTAATAATATCGAGTGCGACGTCGACGATCATATCTTCTTGTCCGCCGACCATTTTGCGTCGACCGAGTTCGACGAGGATTTCGCGTGTATCGAGCCCGTAATCCTTTGCCGC
>JAKBBM010000107.1 GCA_021808545.1 Pseudomonadota bacterium
GCGGATTTTGTGCTCAACGGCACCTACGAGCTGGAGGTGGCGACACGCCGCTTGCCCTGCCGGGTGAGCCTGGAGCCGCTCTACGACCCGAAGGGTGAACGGATAAAATGCTAGGGTGCTCAGGCATGAATGAGCTGTTCGATGTCGCGGTGATCGGCGGCGGCGTTGTAGGCTGTGCCGTCATGCGCCGCTTTGCCCTCGCGGGTGCAAAAACTGTATTGATCGAAGCGGCGCCTGACATTTTAGCCGGCGCCTCGAAGGCCAATAGCGCGATCTTGCACACCGGGTTCGACGCGCCGCCAGGCAGCCTGGAGTGCCAGCTCGTGCAGGCGGGCTACCGGGAATATCTTGAGATTCATGCCGCGTATAATCTGCCGCTGCTGCAAACCGGCGCACTGGTCTGCGCGTGGAATGAGGATGAGGCCGCACGGCTTGAGGGCATCGTGGCGCAGGCGCGGCTTAACAACGTGGCGGATGTTTGGCCCCTCGGCGCGGAGGCGGCGCGCGCACTGGTGCCTGGCCTCTCCACGCGGCTGCTGGATGCGGTTGTGGTGCCGGGGGAATACGTGATCGACCCATGGTCGGCACCGCTTGCCTATCTCACCCAGGCGGTGACGCTGGGGGCAAAGCTGCTGTTCAACGCAGAATTGCTGGCTGGGCAGTTTGATGGCGCATGGCAGTTGCAGACAAAAGCCGGTGCCGTGCGTGCCGCGGCGGTGGTGAACACCGCCGGGCTCTATGGGGATGTGGTGGATGCACGGCTGGGCTTCACGCCCGAATTTACCATCAAGCCACGCAAGGGGCAGTTTGTGGTGTTCGACAAAGCGGCTTCCCGGCATGTGCCGCGCATCATTCTGCCGGTGCCGAGCGAGACCACTAAAGGGATCGTGCTTTGCCCTACAGCGTTTGGCAATGTGCTGGTCGGCCCAACGGCGGAGGAGCAGGAGGACCGTACCCGCGCCACTGTGGAGGCAGAAACTCTGACTGCGCTCATCCGCCGCGCGGCTGAGATTATGCCAGCCCTGGAGGAGATGCCAGTAACGGCTGTGTATGCCGGGCTACGTCCCGCCACAGAAAGCAAGGCTTATCGGGTGGCATCCCGGCCGGAGCAACGCGCCATCACCCTGGGCGGGGTCCGCTCAACCGGGCTTACGGCTGCTTTGGGGCTGGCCGGTCATGCGCTCAGCCTGCACGCGCAATTCGGTGCCGCATTGCCCGCAGCGCCGCCGTCTGTGCCACAGGTTCGCGTGCCTAACCTCGCGGAAAGCCGACCGCGCGACTGGCAACAGCAGGGCTGTGGCGAGATCGTCTGTCATTGCGAGATGGTTACGCGCCGCGAGATCGAGGCCGCACTGGTGAGCGCGGTGCCACCGGGGGATTTCGGCGGGCTAAAGCGCCGCACCCGCGCCGGGCTTGGGCGTTGCCAGGGGTTTTATTGCAACGCCAGGCTGGCGGCGATGACACAAGGGCGGTTGAGCACACCTCTTGCGGTTCCTGCGGAGGGTGGCTGATGCGCGGCGCGGCGGATGTGATTGTGGTTGGCGGCGGGCCCGCGGGCGTGGCGGCGGCGGTTGAACTCCGGCGCAATGGCGTTGAACGGGTGATGCTGCTTGAACGTGAAGCAGATCTAGGCGGGGCAACGCGCCATTGCAGCCATTCACCCTTTGGGATGCGCGAATTCGGGCGGATTTATTCCGGCCCGGCTTATGCGCGGCGGCTGGCCGCAGAGGCAGAGCGCCATGGCGTGATGGTGCGCGCTGGGCATTCGGTGGTGTCTCTGCACGAGAATGCCCGCCTGACGGTGGCCTGCAACGGAGTGGTATCTGAGCTTGAGGCCAAACGGATCATTATGGCAACCGGAGCGCGTGAATCCTCTCGTGCCGCGCGGTTGCTGCCGGGGGACCGCCCGGTGGGCGTGCTCTCAACCGGCGCGTTACAGGCCTATGTGGCGCTGCACGGGTTGATGCCGTTTCGCAGTCCCGTGATCCTCGGCTCCGAGCTCGTGACATTCTCTGCCGTCCTCACCTGCCTGCGCCATGGCGCGCGGCCGGTGGCGGTGGTGGAAACGTTGCCTTACGCGCTGGCGCGTACGCCCGCCTCCTGGTTTCCGAACCTAGCCGGTATCCCGTTTTTCCGTGGCGCGGAACTCCTCGATATCCAGGGGCGAACGCGGGTTGAGAATGTGCGGATCAGTCATGGCGGTATCACGCGTGATCTCGCCTGCGACGGTGTTTTGGTCACCGGACGCTTCGTACCCGAGGCTTCGCTATTCCTGAGCTCCGGCATGGGGTTGGCACAGGCCGCGCAAGCCCCGGCAATCGACCAGGATGGGCGCTGCGCGAACCCGCTCTACTTCGCTTGTGGCAATGTGCTGCGGGCGGTGGAAACCGGGGGCTGGGCGTTCCGCGAGGGGCGAGCCGTGGGGGCTGCGGTGGCGCGGGACCTCGCGCACCCAATTGCCGCGCCGCGTGTGGCGGTGACGTTCGCGCCGCCGATCAAACTTGTGGTGCCAGGATATGTGCGCGCGGAGGATACAGCACGGGGGGCGCTTGGTGAGTTCCAGCTGAGATTTACCACCCGCGTCCGGGGAGAATTATCGTTGGAACTCGATGGTGCGCGGGTCTGGTCCCGGCGCGGCGAATTTTTGCCCGAGCGGCGAGTGCTGGTGCCAATGCCCACTGGCCTGCAAGCCGCACAGCGCATCAGCTTCTGTTTCCGCGAGGGCTGAACCATGCGTGTCGCCGCAATCGACCAAGGTACAACATCAACGCGCTGCATCGTCGTCGAAACCGGCGGGCGCTGGCATTTGAGCGGCACGTGCACCCACACCCAACACCACCCGCAACCAGGTTGGGTGGAGCATGACCCTGAGGAACTCCTCAACAATATCCGCACACTCCTGCGTGGCGCTGGCCAGGTGGATGCCATCGGCATCGCTAACCAGGGCGAAAGCTGCCTCGCCTGGGACGCACAGAGCGGCGTTGCATTCTCGCCCGTGATCGTCTGGCAGGATGCGCGCACCGGGCCTGCGTTGCAGACAATGGACGCTACGGCACATGCACGCGCGAAAGAGATCAGCGGCTTGCCGCTGGATGCGTATTTCTCCGCCTCCAAGCTGGGGTGGATTCTGCGCCACAGCGAAGCAGCCCGCGCCGCACACGCCGCCGGGCGGCTGCGCCTTGGCACCACGGATGCATTTTTTCTCGACCGGCTCTGCGGCGTATTCGCAACCGACGCGGCGACAGCCTCGCGCACAGGGCTGCTCGATTTGCGCCGCGGCGTGTGGAGTGATGAGCTTTGCGCGCTGCACGGTGTGCCGGTTTCCGCTCTGCCACCCATTCTGCCTGTGGATCACGGATTCGGAACAATTGAGGGCGTGCCCGTGAAGGTTTCCATCGTGGACCAGCAGGCGGCGCTCTACGGGCATGGCTGCCGGGAGCCTGGCGATACCAAAATCACCTTCGGCACGGGCGCGTTTTTGCTCACACTCTGCGGCGCAACCCCGGTACATTCACCGGCATTGTTGCCCACCATTGCCTGGCGGCAAAGCGGGCGGCCCAGCGCATACGCGCTGGAAGGCGGGGTTTACGACGCCGGTGCGGCGCTGGAATGGGCGCGCGGCATTGGGTTGTATGATGACGTTGCGGAGCTTGGCAGCTTCGAGGGGCCGTCCGCGCTCAGCCGTGGACTGGTCTTTGTTCCTGCACTCTCGGGTTTGGCTGCCCCTTACTGGGACCGCGAGGCCGCCCCACTTTTCATTGGTATGCGTCACGAAACTGGGCGGCGAGACATGGCTCGCGCGGTGCTTGAGGGCATTGCATTGCTGACGGCAGAACTGATCGGCGAGGCGGCGGCGGCGATGCCACTCTCGCGCGGCATCTCGATTGATGGCGGGCTTTCCCAGAGCGGCTATTTCGCGCAATTTTTGGCGAGCGCTGCGGGTGTTGAGATACGGGTGCCCGCCATGCATGAGCTGACTGCGATCGGGCTTGCCGAGTTATGCGGGGTGGATTGTGGGCAGATCCGGGCAGCAGGTGCGGTGTTCCAACCGGATGGCTCGGTGCCGGAGGCTTTGCGTACTCGCTTCACCAAGGCTCTGGCGCGCGCCCGCGGCTGGCATGGAGCCTGAAGCGGTCTTTATGAGCTGATCAGTTGGCAAAAAAAAGGCTCCCCGGCATACCGGAGAGCCTTTTCAGTGACTGAAGTTTTGCTAATCAACC
>JAKBBM010000108.1 GCA_021808545.1 Pseudomonadota bacterium
TGCCTCCATCGCGCGCGGCCAGAGCCTCTATGCCACCAACTGCGCGGGCTGCCATGGCGCCACGGGCGGGGGCATGGGCCCGAACTTCGTGCCAAACTTGGCCGGAAATGACTCCATTACCGCAACTCTGCCCTACAACCCCATCGGCGCCATGCTGGGCGGGCTGGGCAGCTGGGCACCTAACGGCCCCAAAATGCCGGCTTTTGGCGCGCAATTCACCGACCAGCAGATCGCTGACATCACCAACTATGTCCGCACCGCCTGGGGCAACAAGGGCAGTGCGGATGCAACCGCTGCTGATGTCATGCGGTTGCGCGGTGTGGGCGGCCTGCCACCCGCCGCTTCGCAGGCAGCGGATAAGCTGGGCTGCCCGCGCATCTCGCCGTTTGGCGGCGCGGGTACGGTAACCGACCCCGGCAACGGACTGCTGAACATTTATGACGGCGCTTCGACAGCGGCCGTGCCGAGCCTGACCCAGAAGCTGATCGCTGCCTTGAAAGCCAGCAACAGCTCAATCAGCAACACCGATCTCACCAACACGCTGGTCGCGGCGTACTGCCCGGTTTTGGCACAGACACCAGGCATGAGCCTCTCCGGCAAGCGCAGCGCGCTGAAAGATTTCATCGCCGCCGCGCAACCGCTGATCGCGGCACACTGAAGGGACTTGGCAGCCAGGTGCGGGGCGCCCATTATGCCCCACACCTGATGCCGCCCTTCAACTTCACAGCTGAGCCGTGACGCATATCTTCATCATCGCCGGCGAAGCCAGCGGTGACGTGTTGGGCTTGCGGCTGATGCAGGCTCTGCGCGCACAATGCCCTGATGTGCACTTCTCCGGCATCGGCGGCGCCCGCATGACCGAGGCCGGGCTGACCTCGCTGTTTCCGATGCAGGAGCTGGCGCTGATGGGGCTGGCGGAGATTCTGCCCAAGGTTCTGCACCTTAAAAAGCGCCTGGCGCAGACCATCGAGGCCATCCACACCCAGAAGCCGGATATTCTGCTGACCATCGACAGCCCCGGCTTCACGCTGCGGGTGCTGAAGGCCATCGGGAACAGCGGGCCAAAGCGCGTGCATTACGTCGCCCCGCAGGTATGGGCCTGGCGGCAAGAGCGCGTGAAGCACTTCCCCGGCCTGTGGGACGAGCTGCTTTGCCTGTTGCCGTTCGAGCCGGAATTCTTCGCCCCGCACGGGCTGCACCCGGTGTTCACCGGCCACCCAGTGCTGGAATCCGGCGCGGATAAGGGTGATGCCGACCGCTTTCGCGCCGCGCATGGGCTGGGGCCGGATGCCGCGCCGCTGGTGCTAATGCCAGGCTCACGCGTGACCGAAACCAAACGCCTTCTGCCGGTGTTCAAAGCCACGCTGGCGTTGCTGCAAAAACAGGTTCCAGGGTTGACGCCGGTGGTGGCCGCCGCCCCCGGCATTGCCGAGGCTGTGGCGGCGCACACGGCAGATTGGCCGGTGAAGCCGATTATCGTGCGCGATGTGGCCGGGCGCTACGACGCTTTCGCAGCGGCGGCGGCGGCGCTGACGAAATCCGGCACCTCCACGCTGGAGCTTGCCATGGCGGGTGTGCCGATGGCCGTCACCTACCGGGTAAACCCGATTTCAGCCGCCATCGGGCGGCGGCTGATCAAAGTGCCGCATGTGGCGATGATCAACCTGCTCGCCGGGCGGGCGCTGGTACCGGAATTATTGCAAGAGGATTGCCGGGCGGACCGCCTGGCCGAGACCCTGCTTGGCCTGCTGCGCGACCCCGCACAGGCAGAGGCTCAGCGGGCCGGATTTGCCGCCGCCCTGGCCAGCCTGCAAGCGCCGGAGGGCACGCCATCAGAGGCCGCCGCAAGAGAAATTCTAAAGCTTTTCTAAATGCGGGAAAGTATCTGTTAACCGCCACCGGGTTAATTTTGCTTCAATGCTATTAACCATCAGGAGTTGGCGATGAGCATCCCGGGCATCAGCGTGGCATCCCTCGCCGCCTTGACGCATGGCGCGTCCGGCGACACTACCAGCAAGACGGCCCTGGCGGATGGCGCCACCGTGACCACCGTGCGAGACCAGAAAAGCGAGATTGTCTCAATCACCACCACCCCGCCGACCCGCCCGCCGCAGCCTGGAAGCGCGGCTGGGCCAGGAATAAACCTGACGGCCTGAACGCGGGGCTACTTTGCCGCGGCCAACGCGGCTTCCATGGCCGCAACGGCGGAGAGGTTGATGAGGCCGCGCGCCGTGGTGCTGGGCACGGCGATGTGCAGCGGCTTTTCCAGCCCCATCAGCATCGGCCCCACAGTAACCGCTTCCCCCGTGGCTTTCACCAGATTGAAAGCGATATTGGCAGAATCGATATTGGGGAAGATCAGCAAATTCGCTGTGCCGCGCAAGGTAGAATCCGGCAATGCCTGCTGGCGGATCTGTTCGGCAAGCGCCGCATCGGCGTGCATTTCGCCGTCAACCTCCAGATTTGGGTTGCCCTCGCGGATCAGCGCCAGCGCCCCGCGCATTTTTCTGGCCGAGGGGGAGTTGGACGCGCCGAAATTGGAGTGCGAGAGCAGCGCCACCTTCGGCGTTAGCCCGAAATGCTTCACCGCTTCCGCCGCCATCAGCGTCATCTCGGCGATTTCCTCGCACGTCGGGTCCACGTTCACATGCGTGTCGCAGAAGAATAACGGCCCGGCTTGCAGAATAAGCGCCGTGAGCGCGAACACCCGGCCCGAGGCCGAGGCGCGCGGCACGATGGGTAGCGCGTATTTGAATTGCCGCCACCAATCGCCGGTGCCGCCGCAAATGGCGGCATCCGCCTCGCCCTGTTGCAACAGCATCGCCGCCGTTACGGTGGGGCGCTTGCGCACATGCCGGGCCGCGGCATCCGGCGGCGTGCCGCGCCGGCCGACGCGCTTGGAATATTCCTGCATCAGGCGCTCGCACAAAGCCTGATCCTGGTCCAGATCGATGATCCGCAAATCCTTCCCGGGTTGCAGCCGCAGGCCGAGCGAATGGATTTTTGCTGTAATCGCCTCGGTATTACCGATCAGGATGGGCTGGGCCATGGCGTCGTCCACCACGCTCTGCACCGCGCGCAAGGTACGGTCGTCCTCGCCCTCGGCATAGACGATCCGGGGCTTGGCTTTGCGTGCCACCTCGACAACCGGGCGCAGCAGCTGGCCGGAGCGGTAAACGAAACGCTCCAGCTCGTGCATATAGGTTTCGAAATCAGCGATGGGCTTGCGGGCGACGTTCTCCTCCATCGCCGCCTTGGCCACGGCCGGGGCCACATGCAGGATCAGCCGTGGGTCGAACGGTTTTGGAATGATGTATTCAGGCCCGAACACCGGCGCCTGCCCGCCATAGGCGGCGGCCACGCTGTCCGACGCCTCAACCTTGGCAAGATGCGCGATGGCGCGGGTGGCGGCCAGCTTCATGCCCTCGGTGATGGCGGTGGCCCGCACATCCAAGGCACCCCGGAAGATGAACGGGAAGCAGAGCACGTTATTCACCTGGTTCGGCATGTCCGACCGGCCGGTGGCCATCACCGCGTCCGGACGGACGCGCTTCACGATCTCGGGCAGAATCTCGGGGTCGGGGTTGGCCAGCGCGAAGATGAGCGGGCGCGGGGCGAACAGAGGCAGCCATTCCTCCTTCAGCACGCGCGGCGCGGAAAGCCCGAGGAAGATATCGGCGCCGGGTAACGCGTCCGGCAGGGTCCGCGCATCGGTCTCGCGCGCCACTGCCTCCAGGGTTGGGTCAAGATTCGGGCGGCCTTTATACACCACGCCGTCCTTGTCGGTCATGATGATGTTCTCGGGCTTGGCACCCAGCGCGGTAAGAATGCCAACGCAGGAAAGGGCGGCGGCACCGGCGCCGGAGGTGACGATCTTCACCTCCTCGATCTTCTTGTTCTGCACGATGAGCCCGTTGAGCACCGCGGCACCCACAATGATGGCGGTGCCGTGCTGGTCGTCGTGAAACACCGGAATTTTCATCTTCGCGCGCAGGGTCTGCTC
>JAKBBM010000047.1 GCA_021808545.1 Pseudomonadota bacterium
GTCGAGCAGGGCACTGCGCGCCTTCGCCGCCTCTTCCAGCGTGAACACCGAACGCGGCTTAAGGCTTATGGCGGCCTTCGCATCCTTGTCGGTGATCGCCTTGTTGCCGGAGAAGAACACCTGGTCAACAGTTGGGTTCTCGACCACATGCACGATCAGGTCATTACCCTGGCGCGAGACCGAGACGGATTTGAACAGGCCGGTGGCATAAAGCGTCTTCACTGAATCGTTGATGCTCTGGCTCGAGAACGGATCTCCGGGCTGCGCGACCATATAGGCGATAATGGTCGAGCTTTCGATCCGGTGATTGCCCTCAACCTTAATGGCGGCGATGGTGCCGCCGGTGGGCAGGCTGGCCGATACGGCCTGCGCCCTGGCCAAGCCGTGGGGGCCGGGCGCCATGATGGCCGGCAGCAGACAGACGGACGCCAGAAGGATGGTGCGCGGCTTCAGCAATCAAAATCTCCCAAACCAATACGGGTCCCGGCATAGCGGGACTCATCTGTCCCGCGGCGTTTGGCACGGGCGGCGCGGCTTGCCAAGGTGCGCTGCCCCGATGCGATGTTTAACCTTGTAGTAAATGCGTAAACCAGGAAAAGGCGCCCATGCGGGCCAAGTCGTTGAACGTGATGACAAAGAACAGCGAGGCGATGAGCATGCCGCCAAGCATAAGGGCGAATTCGCGCACCCGCGCCGAAATGGGACGGCGCAACACGGCCTCCACGGCGTAAAACAACAGATGCCCGCCATCCAGAATGGGAATGGGGATAAGATTGACGAGACCAAGATTGATCGAGAGCAACGCGATCAGCCCGATCATCGAGGCCACGCCCATGGCTGCCGCCTGACCTGAAATTTCCGCGATTCCCAGCGGCCCGGTCAGATCGTGCCAGCCTCGGTGCTGCACGAACAGCATTTTAAGTCCCGCGATCCAACCGGCAATCTCGCTCCAGCATTCCCGCCCGGCTTCTCTAATCGCCGCCACCGGCCCATAATGCCGCCAAGTGGATACCGCCCCCACAACGCCAAGATGCCCCACCTTGGCGCCATCGAACTTGGCCTGCCCCAGTTGCACCGGCACGGTCAGCTGGGCTGTCCCGCGGCGGATGGTAAAATCCATGAGCCGGTCGGGGTTCATCGCCACAACCTGCTGCAATTCTCTGAAATTATTTATTTTATCGCTGCCAATAGCCAGTACCCGGTCACCCGCCTGCAAATGCGCCAGGGCGGCGGGCGAAGCGGGCTCGATCTTGGAGAGCACCGGTTGGGTGACCACCTGCCCCACGCTCATGAACAACCCGGCATAGAGCACGAAGGCCAGCAGCAAATTGGCCAGCGGCCCAGCCGCAACAATGACTGCTTTTGAGCCGAGCGACGCCCCCGCAAAGGAGCCAGGTAATGGCGGCGCGCACGCCTCGCTCTCGCCCCAGCCCTGCATCTTCACGTAACCGCCCAGTGGCAGCGCGCAAACCTGCCAGCGCGTGCCGCCCTGGCGCCCGCCCCAGCGCAGCAATGCGGGGCCAAAGCCAATGGAAAACACCTCCACCGCAACCCCTTGGCTGCGCGCCGCCAGATAATGGCCGAGCTCATGAATAAAAATCAGAACGCCAATATCGATGATAAAGGCCAGGATGGTGCGCAGCGTGTCGAACATACCCGGCTGTTCTACTATGCCGCCCGGCGGCTGGCCAGGGCATGGGCGGCGGCGCGCGCGGCCTCATCCAACGCCAGCACCGCAGCCAGATCATCCACCATGGGCGCGCCTAGACGCTCCATCGTCGCTTCCACAATCCCGGCAATATCCAAAAACCCGATCTGGTTCTCCAAAAACGCCGCGACCGCGACCTCATTGGCGGCATTCAGCACCGTGGGCGCGCCATGGCCCTGGATAAGCGCCTGGCGCGCCAGGCGCAGGGCGGGAAAACGTGCCTCATCGGGGGGAAAGAAATCCAGTTTGGCGATCGTCGCCAAATCCAGCCGGGGGGCCTGTGTTTGCAGCCGTGCCGGCCAGGCCAGGGCATGGGCGATGGGAATGCGCATATCCGGCGCGCCCAGCTGCGCCAGCACCGAGCCATCGGCATAGGCCACCATGCCGTGAATCACCGATTGCGGATGCACCAGCACATCGATTTTTTCGGATGGCAGCGCAAATAGCCGCGCCGCCTCAATCACTTCCAGGCCCTTATTCATCATGGTGGCCGAATCGATGGAGATTTTCGCCCCCATAGACCAAACCGGATGGCGCAGCGCCGCCTCACGCGTGATCCCGCGCATCTCATCCAGCGTATGGGTGCGGAACGGCCCGCCCGAAGCGGTGAGCACAATCTTCTCCACCGCCCGGCCATTGCCATCGGCCATGGCCTGCATAATGGCGTTATGTTCCGAATCCACCGGCAGCAAGGTGGCCTTGGCCTCATCCACCGCGCGCAAAAACACATCCCCGGCCGAAACCAGCGCCTCTTTGTTGGCAAAAGCAATGGTGCCGCCATGGCGTACCGCCGCCAAGGTGGGCTCCAGCCCGGCCACGCCAGTAATCGCGGCCATGGTCCAGTCCACTGGGCGCGCGGCGGCCTCGATCACGGCGACGCGCCCGCCAGCACAGGCAAGGCCGGTCCCTTCCAGGGCGGCGCGCAGTTCGGGCAGCAGCGCCTCGTCCGAAATCACGGTGATTTCGGGACGGAATTGCCGGGCCTGCGCCGCCAGCAGGTTGATATTACGCCCGCCAATCAGTGCGCCCAACGCATAGGCATCCGGATTTTCTGCCACCAGATCGAGCGTCTGCGTCCCGACACTACCGGTTGACCCCAGAATCGTCAGACGCTTCAGCCCCATAATGGCATGCCTCCCTGCACGCAAAAGGCCAGCAGCGCGGCTACGGGCGCTGCGGCAAGAAATCCATCCAGCCGGTCGAACAGGCCACCATGCCCGGGAATCGTCCGGCCCGAATCCTTAACGCCGAGTTTGCGCTTTATTGCGCTTTCCAGCAAATCCCCTACCTGCGCGCACAAGCTCAAGCCAAGCCCGGCGATAAAGGCACGGCCTGGGGCCTGGTGCACCCCCGCGGCCAACAGCGCTCCCGCACCTGCCCCACTCAACAGCCCGCCCAGCGCGCCGCTCCAGGTTTTACCGGGCGAAATGCGCGGCGCCAGCCGCCGCCCGCCCAGCAAGCGCCCCGCGATATAGGCGCCAATATCGGTTCCCCACACCACCAGCAGCAAAAACACCGTATCGGTCAGCCCGGTCTCAGGGCGCAGGCGCAGCCAGACCAGGCAAATCCCCCCAATCCCCGCATAAGGCACGCCGGCGGCGGCAAAACGCCCAAACACTCCCCAGGCCAAGAGCCCGGCCAGCAGAATGGCGGCAAATCCGCCCAAGGGCCCGGCCCTATCGGCGGCCAGCCACACCAGCCCCAGCAGCACAGCCAGCGCCACAGGTCGTTTCAGACGCGCAAGCTGCCCCCATTCCCAGCCCAGCCCGGCCATGGCCACAAAAAGCAGCAGGCTCCAAGGCTCGCCGCCGCGCCACACGCAAAATAGCGCCACCGGCCCCAGCACCAGGGCCGAGGCCGCGCGGCGCGACAAATCCGTCCAGCGCCCAGCTCCCGCTTGCTTGGCCATGCTCACGCCGGGCGGGCGCCAAAGCGCCGTTCCCTGGTCGCATAATCGGCCAAAGCGGCGGCAAGGCTCTCGGCCGTGAAATCCGGCCACAGCACGGGCGTGAACAAAATCTCGGCATAAGCGAGCTGCCAGAGCAAGAAATTGGAAATCCGCTCCTCGCCCGAGGTGCGAATCATCAAATCCGGGTCCGGAATACCCTCGGTTGAGAGAAATCCGGCAAAATTCCGCTCGGTCAACTCCTCGGGCTTTAACCCCGCCTGCATGGCACGGCGCGCCGCCTGCACAATATCGGCCCGCCCGCCATACGAGAGCGCCATGACCAGGGTCAGGCGGGTATTCGCCGCTGTTTTCAGCTCCGCCGCTTCCAATTCCCCGGTCAAGGCCGGGCCAAAACGCTCGCGCTCGCCGATCACCTTGAGCTTCACGCCCCGCGCATGCAGCTCATCCAGCTCGCTGCGCAGATAATGCTTCATCAGGAAGGTGAGATCGGCGACCTCATCGGCCGGGCGCTGCCAATTCTCGGAAGAAAAAGCGAACAAAGTAAGATAGCGCACGCCTTGGGCAATCGCCGCCTCGATTGTCCGGCGCACGGCTTTCGCACCCTCGCGGTGCCCGGCGGCACGCGGCAGCCCGCGCGCGGCCGCCCAGCGGCCATTGCCGTCCATGATGATGGCGACGTGGGCGGGCACGGCGCGGGCAGGAAAATCGGCCATCAGACCTGGCGGATGTCCTTTTCCTTATCGGCAAAACTTTCATCGATGCGCTTAATGTACGAATCGGTCAGCTTCTGCACCTCGTCGGCCCAGTTGCGCTCGTCATCCTCTGAAATCTCGGACTTCTTCAGCAGCGCCTTGATCTGCTCCATGCCATCGCGGCGCACGCCGCGCACGGCGATGCGCGCACTCTCGGCATATTTACCCGCGGCCTTCACCAGTTCGATGCGCCGCTCCTCGGTCAGGATCGGCAGCGGCACGCGCACGATCTGGCCATCGGGCTGCGGATTTAGCCCCAGCCCACAATCGCGGATCGCGGCGACCACGGAATTGATCATGGAGCGGTCCCAGACCTGCACGGTGATCATCCGCGCTTCCGGCACGGCAATGGTCGCAACCTGGTTGATCGGCATCAAGGAGCCATAGGCATCCACCTTTACCGGCTCCAGCAGTGCTGGCGAGGCACGGCCCGTGCGCAAGCCCCCGAACTCACGCTTAAGCGCATCCAGCGCGCCATCCATTCGGCGGGTCAGATCGGTCTTGATGGCGTTCAGATCGGCGGTCATGTCTCGCGTCCCTTATTTTTGCGGTTCGGTAATCCGGGTGAAGCGTCCCTCGCCGCGCATCACGGCGGCGAAGGCTCCCGGCGCATGGATGTTGAAAACGATAATCGGCAGCTTGTTCTCACGCGACAGACTGATGGCCGAAGCATCCATCACGTTCAAGTCCCGGGCCAAAACGTCAAGATAGGTCAGCTCCTCATAGCGCACGGCATCGCTCACCTTGCGTGGATCGGCGGAATAAACCCCATCCACCTGCGTGCCCTTCAGCATGGCGTCGCACTTCATCTCGGCGGCGCGCAGGGCGGCGGCGGTGTCGGTGGTAAAAAACGGATTGCCCGTGCCGGCGGCAAAAATCACCACCCTGCCCTTTTCCATATGCCGCTCGGCCCGGCGGCGAATATAGGGCTCGCACACCGAGGACATGGGAATGGCGGACTGCACGCGGGTGGGCACCTCGCGCTTCTCCAGGGCCGATTGCATGGCCAGCGCGTTCATCACGGTCGCCAGCATGCCCATGTAATCGGCCTGGGCGCGGTCCATGCCGCCGGCGGCCCCGGCCACGCCCCTGAAAATATTGCCCCCGCCAATAACCAGGCAAACCTCAACCCCCATGGCGACAACATCGCGCACATCCTGGGCAATGGCGTTCACGGTCTCGGTATCCAGCCCGTAATCGCGCCCGCCCATCAGGGCCTCGCCGGAGATTTTCAGCAATACGCGCTTATAGTGGGGAATCTGCGTCATTGGCACGTCCTTACATCAAGGGCGGCCCGGACAACGCGTCCGGACCGCCCTTGTTTAGTCCAGTCTTGGAATCGGTCAAACCCCGGCGGCGGCGGCCACTTCGGCGGCGAAGTCAGAGACTTCCTTCTCGATCCCCTCACCCAGCGTGAAGCGCACGAAGCGGGTGAGCTTGAAGCCAGCCTTGGTGACCACATCTTTCACCTTGCTCTCGCCGTCATGCACCCAGACCTGCTCTTGCAGGACCACATCCTCGTAGAATTTCTTCACGCGGCCCTCGACCATCTTCTCGATGATGGCTTCGGGCTTGCCGGAGGCGCGGGCCTGCTCGGAGAGCACGCTCTTCTCGCGCTCCAGCGCTGCCGGGTCCACATCGGCAATGGAGAGCGCCTCGGGGCGCGTCGCGGCGACATGCATGCCAATCTGCCGGCCCAGCGCCTCGGCTGCGTCGTCAGCCTTGCCTTCCAGCCCCACGATCACACCGATCTTGCCCAGGCCCGGCTTCAGCGCGCCATGCACATAGGCCGCCACGGTGCCGCCCGGCACCTCGATGACCGCGACCCGGCGGACATTCATGTTCTCACCGATGGTGGCGACCAGATGCACGGTCTCCTCGGCCACGCTGCGGCCGGTACCCGGATAGGCAGCGGCCTTCAGCGCCTCCACATCCTCACCCACATCCAGGGCGAGCTTGGCCACGGTCTCGACGAAATTCTGGAACGCCTCATTGCGGGCGACGAAATCGGTCTCGGCATTAATCTCAACCAGGGCGGCCTTACCGGGGGCAAGTGCTACGCCCACCAGCCCTTCGGCGGCGACACGGCCGGATTTCTTGGCGGCGGCGGACAAGCCCTTCTTGCGCAGCCAGTCGATCGCGGCCTCGATCTCGCCATTGCTCTCGGTCAGCGCCTTTTTGCAATCCATCATGCCCGCGCCGGTCATCTCGCGCAGGTCCTTCACCAAAGCTGCCGTAATTTCAGCCATGTTTCTGCTCCTTCATGTTCCCGCGCGCGGCAGCGCCAAGCCACCGCGCGCTCAGTCTCTCAATCAGCAGGTGCGATGGGCACCAGCACGACCTTAAGCGTTGGGCTGCGCCTCGGATTCGGGCAGCGCGTCCAGAATCGGCTCCGCACTCTCGCCCAGATCGATACCCGACGAGCCCAGCTCGGCCGAAATACCATCCAGCACCGCATTGGCGACCAGGTCGCAATACAGGGTGATGGCGCGAATCGCATCATCATTGCCCGGCACCGGGTAGGTCACGCCCTCGGGGTCGGAGTTGGAGTCGAGAATGGCGATCACCGGAATACCCAGCTTGTTCGCTTCCTCAACCGCCAGCTTCTCCTTGTTGGTGTCGATGACGAACAGAATATCCGGCAGGCCGCCCATATCCTTGATGCCGCCCAGCGCGCGCTCCAGCTTCTCGCGGTCGCGCGTCATGTTCAGCACTTCCTTCTTGGAATAGCCTTGGGTGTCGCCGGCCAGCAGCTCATCCATTTGGCGCAGGCGCTTGATCGAGCCGGTAATGGTCTTCCAGTTGGTCAGCATGCCGCCGAGCCAGCGATGGTTCACATAATACTGGCCGCAGCGCTGGGCGGCTTCGGCCACATAATCGGCCGCGGCGCGCTTGGTGCCCACAAACAGCACGCGGCCGCCGCCGGCGGTCACGTCGCGCACAACCTTCAGCGCGCGCTCAAGCAATGGCACGCTCTGCTGCAGATCGATAATATGCACCTGGTTGCGCACGCCAAACAGATACGGCGCCATGCGCGGGTTCCAGCGGCGGGTGTTATGGCCAAAATGCACGCCGGCTTCGAGGAGCTGGCGCAGGGAAACGTCGGGCAGTGCCATGGGCAATACTCTTTCCTTAATCATCCGGTTCTATCCTCCGCGGGGGAAGCACCTTATTCAGGCACCGGACCTTTGGGTTTACCCCAGGAAAGGCCCCCGCGTGTGAATTTACCCGCACCATGCGGGCGGGCCAGCCTATGGCGCAATTTTTGGCCCAAGACAAGCGTAAACACCAAAAAGGGGCGGCTTTAGCCACCCCTTTGCCGCCCTGGCCAGAGAATCCGGCGCTTAGAATTTATAGCCGATGCCCAGCCGCACCACGGTCGGGTCCAGCTCGGTCAGGGCATGAATGGTGCCGTGATTCACATGCGCGGCGGTGGTGATGAACATTTGCTTCACATCCACATTCACCGACCAGTTGCCGCGCACCGGCACATCGAACCCGGCATCGAGCGTGGGGCCGACCGCGGTGGAATAGCCGGTGGAGCTAAAGCCCGCCGCCGGGCTGGTGCCATAGAAGAACGCCACCGTCAGGCCCACACCGGCATAAGGGCGGATGCCATCGAACTGGGCGAAATGATATTGCGCGGTCAGGGTCGGCGGCAGCACCCACACGCTGCCCACCTTGGTCTTGGGCAGCGCCCCGCCTTCCACCCACACATTATGGCGGCTGGTGGCCGCGATCAGCTCGAACGAGATATGCGGCGTCAGGAAGTACGAGGCGTCAATTTCCGGGGTGACCGTGGAGCTGGCATGAACATGCGTGCCCTCCAGCGTGAGGTTGGCGCCCGGCACGGTTACAGCACTGCCCATGTTCTGGGGAATCACGCCAATAAGGCCCAGACGCACCAGAACATTGCCCGCCTGATAGCCGGTGGGACCGGTAAGGAAATTCTGCGCCATGGCGGGCGTGAAAGCCGTGGCGGCGAGCAGCGCACCGGCCGCGGCCATGCGGAACGAAGATTTCATGAGAAGAAGGCTCCCGTTATTGGTTCAACGGAAACCGGAATAACCCTCACGCCCCATCGGCTCTTTGATCTGAAACAAATTTCTCCCGTGGGCCTGTTTTGTGGCGTATAAGCCACATAAAAAGGTTCATTTTAGATAAATCTTTTCTTGTGCCCGCGGATCATCAGGTCAGCAGCGGCCCCCAGGCCGGGTCGGACGCATAGGTCGGGGTATCGACCAGCCGCTCATTAAACCCATCCACGCCAATGGTGACGAGGCGCGAATCATGCCCGCTGCCGGTTGGCGTCTGGCGGTAAAACATGATCACGCGGCCATTCGGGCAGAAGGTCGCACCCTCGACCAGGAATCCTTGGGTGAGGATGCGCTCGCCCGAGCCGTCGGGCGCCATGACGCCGATGGCAAACCCGCCCTCGCCCCAGAATGTGTAGGCGATATAATCGCCGCGCGGCGACCAGCACGGCTCGGCATAGCGCCCAGGGCCAAAGGAAATGCGCTTCACATTCGAGCCATCCGCGTTCATCACGAATAGCTGCTGATTGCCGTCGCGGTCGGAATTGAACACGATCTGGCTGCCATCGGGCGAATAGCAAGGGGTGACATTGATCGAGCTGTAATCGGTCAGCGGCGTCATGCCCTTGCCATCCAGCCCCACGGTCACAATCGCGGCGCCACCGTTCTGCGAGACCGACATCAGCAGCGAATTGCCATCGGGGGCAAAGCGCGGGCCGATGGTCATCTCGCCAAACGCACCCACTACCCGCTGCTGGCCGGTCTGCAGGTCGAACAAATAAACGCGCGGATTCTGTCCCCGGAAACTGACAAAAGCGAGCTGCTGGCGCGTGGGATTATATTGCGGCGACAGCGCCATGGACGCGCCATCGGTCAGGAACTGGTTGTTCGCACCGTCATAATCCATCACCGCCAGGCGGCGCACGCGGCTCGTCACCGGCCCGGCTTCCGAGATATAGGCGACACGGGAATCAAAATATCCCTTCTCACCGATCATCTGCTGATACACCGCATCGGCGATGATATGCGCGATGCGCCGCCAGTTCGCCGCCGTGGTGGTGTACGCCGTGCCCTGCACCTGGGCCTGTTGCTGTACGTTCCACAGCCTGAATTCAACGCGCAGTTGGCCGTTGCCCTGGTCCTGCACACTGCCCGTCACCAGCCCCTGCGCGCCCAGAATGGACCAGTTCTGCCACACCGGCGTGCCGTTATTGATGGAATTGGGCACGAAGCTTGA
The DNA here is from genome assembly GCA_021808545.1 of Pseudomonadota bacterium. Classification (GTDB taxonomy): domain Bacteria; phylum Pseudomonadota; class Alphaproteobacteria; order Acetobacterales; family Acetobacteraceae; genus Acidocella. The sequence goes on from JAKBBM010000047.1 coordinate 9,641, forward strand.
CGGATCGATGGCCCTGAACAGGCCGCAATGGTTGAGATCGTCGGTGATTACCTGAGTGATCTGGGCGGCCGTGCCGGCATCGCCGAACGACATGATGGCGATGGGAATGGGCGCATTCTGCGCCCCGGATACGTTGATCGTCTGGCTACCGCCGCCAGCGGGTGCCGCCGGGGCGGCAGCATTGCCACCGCTAAGCAGGCTTTGCGCCATGGCACTGGGCGCGAGCAGGGTCGCGGCGCCCGTGCCCAGGATTCGACGGCGGGAAAAAGGCGGCAAAATCAAGCGCTTCATCGGCGAACCTCTTACGGGGTAAAGTAGAAGGGGAAGGTATGCGGTTTTCCGAGCATATAAGTGGGCAGGTATTTGGAAAAATCCGCGCACTCATAATTGGTCACCGCGGCAATGGCGCGGTCGGCAAAGGCCCGGAACAGTGGATCGCTCATCTTATCCTGGTCCTCCGGCGCCACCACGGCCACACGGGCCACACCCGCGGCATCGGTGGTGACGATCAGATGCACGGCAAAGCCCGAGAGGCCCGGCGCACCGGCATCCACCGTCCAGCAGGGCCGCACATGCGCGCCAATGGCCGCGCGTTCGGCCGCGTTCAGCCCGGTATTTTCCGTACTCTGGGTCGAACCGCCGCCATTGGGCGCGCCGCCCTGCTGCGGATTATAATGCGCGGTCGGCGGCTGCTTTTGCTTTTGCAGCGCCTGCAGCTTCATCAGCGTGTTCTGTACCGTCTGGCTCAGCGGGGCCGGGTTCTTCGTCTCCTGCCGCTGGTGCGTGGGGCTTTGCGCCGGGGCGGGCGGCTGCTTTTTGGGCGGCAGCGGCAATTTGGGCTGCGGCACCGTGCTTTGCTGCTTCTGCGGCGGTTTGGGCGGCGGCGGCGGCGGTGTGGGCATGGGTGTGGGCGCCGGAGCCGGTGGTGGTGGCGGCGGGGCGGGTGTTGGCGGCTTGGGCGTTGGCGGCTGCTTGGGCGCAGGCGGTGGCGGCGGCGGCGGCGGCGGGGGGGCCTCAATCGGCTGCGGCTTGGGCGTCTTTACTGCCAGCGGGCCTGGTGTGGTTGTGGGGGTATTGGCCGGGGCGGGCACCTTACCGGCCTTGAATGCCTCTTGCGCGGCGCTGGGCCCCACCAGCTCCACATCCACGCTCGCCTCCTGCGCGGTGTTAAGCTTGAGCGGCGGCAGCGTCACAATCGCCAGAATGACGATGGCAAGATGAAAAGACAGGGAGATGATCGCGCCGCGGCGCAGGTCACGGTCCAAATTCGCGCTCCCCCGTACCCGCTTACTTACCGCTGCCCTGCGGCTGCGCCAGCAGCGCCACCTTGGTGAACCCGCCTTGCGTGATCGTCGCCATCACTTGCAGCATCTCGCCATAGGGCACCGATTTGTCCCCGCGCACGAAAATGCGCTGATTCGGATTATTCTGTGAGATCTGCTTGAGGGTCGAGACCAGGTTCGACATCTCCACCTGGCTGTTATTCAGATAGATCTGGCTCTGCGCATTCACGGTAATGGTCACCGGCTTGGCATCATTCATGGCGGGTTTGGCGTTGGCTTGCGGCAAATTCACATTCACCGAGGAGGTGATCATGGGTGCCGTGACCATAAAGATGATCAGCAGCACCAGCATCACATCCACCAGCGGGGTGACGTTGATTTCCGCCATCGGGCGGTAGCGGCGGCGGCCATTGCCCGGCCCACCATTGCCCGTGCCTAAAAGACCGCCTGCCATTTACTTATGCTCCTCGGTCTGGCGCGAGAGGATGGCCGAGAATTCCGCGCCAAACCCTTCCAGCCGGGCGGCAAAGCGCGTCAGATCGTTGGAGAGCTTGTTATAGGCCAGCACGGCGGGAATCGCCGCGACTAGGCCGATGGCGGTGGCGAACAGCGCCTGGGCAATGCCGGGCGCCACCACGGCGAGATCGGTATTATGCATGGCGGCAATGGCCGAGAAGGAATGCATAATACCCCACACCGTGCCGAACAGGCCGATAAAGGGCGCCGTGGCCCCGACCGAGGCCAGGAAGATCATGAACCGCTCGAGCCGGTCCATCTCACGCATAATGGTCACGCTCATCGCCCGGTCCACGCGCTCTTTCACGCTGGTCTTGGCGATCTCGGACCCCGCGATGCGCGCGGTGCGCTTCCACTCGCTCATCGCCGCGCCAAACACGGCGGCCATGGGGCTGGCCGGGTCCATGCCCTCGCGCTCATACAGCGTATCCAGGCTGCCGCCGGACCAAAAATCATCCTCGAAGGCGTTCGCCTCGCGGTTGATGCGGCGCAACGTCATGGTTTTCTCGATGATGATCGTCCACACCCACACGCTGGCGAATAGCAGGATGATCATGACCAGCTTGACCACCACATCCGCTTCCAGGAACAGCCCAAGCAGCGAGAGATTCGCCTGCGGCGCGGCCATCGCCGCCGCGTTTACCGATTGATCCAATGTTTCATACCCCGTTCATAATTTCAGGCGCTGCACCCACGCGCGCGGAATGCGCGTGGCCCGCCCATCGGCCACACGCGCGCACCCCAGCGCCAGATCAAGCACGGCCAACGAGTCGCTGTCGCGCAGGAATTTTTGACGAAGTTTTACGCTGGCCCCGCCCAATTCCGTGAATTCCGTCTCAACCCGGACAATCTCGTCAATCCGCGCGGGCCGCTGATAGTGCAATTGCACCCTGTGCACCACAAACATCACGCCATGGGTCGCCACCATTTCCGCATGAGGTGCCCCCATTTCGCGCAAGGCTTCGGTGCGCGCGCGCTCGGCAATGGCCAAATAATTGGCATGGTAAACGATGCCGCCGGCATCCGTGTCCTGATAATAGATGCGGGTGGTGTAATTGTAGATCAAATTCCGGCTCCAACCTCATGATCCGGGAGTAAAAAGGCAATTCTGTGGCGGGTTTATTCGCCCAGAAAATCGAGCTGGGCCGGCCCTTCGCGCGGGGGCTCCAAGCCCAGATGCCGCCAGCCCGGCTCACCCAGCATGCGCCCGCGCGCGGTGCGCAGCAGCAGCCCTTCCTGAATCAAATAGGGCTCGACCACATCTTCCAGCGTATCGCGCGCCTCGGCCAGGGCGGCGGCCAGCGTCTCCACCCCCACGGGGCCGCCGCCATGATGCTCCGCCAGGCGGCGCAGATAGCGCATATCCATCGCATCCAGCCCCTTATGGTCCACATCCAGCCGGGTCAGCGCCGCATCGGCCATCGCGCGGGTCACCTCATCCCCGCCCGCGACCAGCGCGAAATCCCGCACCCGCCGGGTCAGCCGTCCGGCCACGCGGGGGGTGCCGCGCGCGCGCCGGGCGATCTCTTGCGCCCCCTCATAGCTCAAATTCATCTCCAGCTTACGTGCGAGGCGGATCACGATCCCGGTCAGCTCATCGGGCGTGTAAAACACCAGCCGCAGCGGAATCCCGAACCGGTCGCGCAGCGGGGTGGCAAGCAGCCCGGCCCGCGTGGTGGCCCCCACCAGCGTAAAGGGCGGCAGATCAATCCGCACGGTGCGCGCCCCCGGTCCCTCTCCAATAATAAGGTCGAGCTGGAAATCCTCCATGGCGGGGTAGAGAATTTCCTCGATCACCGGCTGCAGCCGGTGGATCTCGTCGATGAACAGCACGTCATGCGGCTGCAAATTGGTGAGAATGGCGGCCAGATCCCCGGCTTTCTGGATCACGGGGCCGGAGGTCGCCTTAAAGCCCACCCCCATCTCGCGCGCCACGATCTGCGCCAGCGTGGTCTTGCCCAGCCCCGGCGGCCCATGCAGCAGCACATGGTCCAGCGCCTCGCCACGCGCCTTGGCCGCCTGGATGAAGATTTTTAAATTCTCCCGGCTGGCTTTCTGGCCGGTGAAATCATCCAGCGATTGCGGGCGCAGTGCCACCTCGGCGGCATCGCCCTCCAGCCGCTCGGACGATGTCATGCGCTCCTCGCTCATTTCGCCAGCGCCTTCAGCCCGGCACGGATCAGCACATCCAGCGCTGCCTCAGCCCCGTATTCATCACGGGCGCGCGCCAGCGCGGCTTCGGCCTCGGCCCGCTTATAGCCCAGATTGGTCAGCGCCGAGAGCGCCTCGGCCATCGCCCCCTTAACCAGCAGCACAGGCATCACCGCGCCGCCGCCACCCGGCATGGCGCTGGCCTTCTCGCGCAATTCGGTCAGGATTCGCACGGCAAGCTTGGGCCCCACGCCGGGGGCGCGGGTCAGCCCCGCCTTGTCCTGTGCTGCGATGGCGGCAATCAGCTGATCGGGCGACAATCCTGAGAGAATCCCAAGTGCGACCTTCGCCCCCACCCCTTGCACGGTGGTCAGCAACCGGAACCATTCCCGTTCGGCGGCGGTGGCGAAGCCATACAGGGTAATCGCCTCCTCGCGCACCTGTGTCTCTACAAGAAGTGTCGCCAAGCCCTGGGGCAACGCGCCCAGCGTGCGGGTGGAGCACAGCACCAGATAGCCGACCCCATTCACATCCACCACGCAGCGCCCATCCTCGATGGAATCGACGATTCCCCGCAGCCGGGCGATCATGCGGGACGCTTCCAGGCCTGGTTGCTGGCGCGATGATGCGCATGGCAGATGGCAACCGCCAGCGCATCGGCCGCATCGGCCCGTTTTTGCGCCGCCCCCGGCAGCAGGCGGCGCACCATCAGCCCCACCTGCGCCTTGTCGGCATTACCCGTGCCCACCACCGCCATTTTCACCGTTTTCGCGCCATATTCGAACACCGCAATCCCCGCCCGCGCCGGCGCCAGCAGCGCCACCCCCCGGGCATAGCCCAGTTTTAGAGTCGCGGTCGCGTTGCGGTTCACGTAAGTTTCCTCCACCGCCGCCTCATCCGGGGCAAAGCGCGCCAATATCTCGGCCAGCGCGTCATCCAGCGCCTTCAGCCGCAGCGGCACGTCCAACGATCCGTCGGTTGCAATCACCCCGTCCGCCACATGGCGCAGCCGGTTATCCTCGGCCTGCAACACCCCCCAGCCGGTAAAGCGCAGCCCCGGATCTATGCCCAGGATGAGCGTCAAGCCGAGAGCTTCGCCATTACATCCTCGGGCAGCTCGAAATTGGCGTACACATTCTGGACATCATCATCATCCTCCAGAACATCCAGCAATTTCAGCACCGAGGCGGCCTTCTCCTCATCCAGCGCCACGCTCATATTCGGGCGCCATTCAATCCGCGCCTCCGCCGGCTCGCCAAAGGCCTGGGCCAGCGCGTCGCGCACGGCAAAAAATCCCTCGATTCCCACCAGGACCTCATGCCCGTCCTCGGTACTGATCACATCATCCGCCCCGGCCTCGATGGAGGCTTCCAACATGGCATCGGCATCGGCCGCCGCGGCCGGGTAACGCACGGCGCCCAGCCGGTTGAACATGAAGGAGACGGAATTGGTCTCGCCCAGCGTACCACCAGCCTTATTGAAAGCCGCGCGCACGGCCGAGGCGGTGCGGTTACGGTTATCGGTCAGCGCCTCCACGATCACGGCGACCCCGGCCGGGCCATAGCCTTCGTAGCGCACGGCCTCGTAATTATCAGCGCCGCCAGCGCCGGTCGCCTTCTTGATCGCGCGATCGATCGCATCGCGCGTCATATTCGCCTTCAGCGCGGCACTTATGGCCGCGCGCAGGCGCGGATTGGCGGCGGGATCGGGCAGGCCCTCTTTTGCGGCCACGGTGATCTCGCGGATGAGTTTGGCAAAGATGCGCGCGCGCTTGGCGTCCTGCGCCCCTTTGCGGTGCATGATGTTCTTAAATTGCGAATGTCCAGCCATGGACCGGCTTTAGCACCGGCGGAGATGCACCGGAAGCCACCCGGGCGCTGCCGATTTCATCTTACGTTAACAGAACCGTGCAAGGGTACCAGCCGGACAACCCGGGTTGGCAAGGCTAAAATGTCGGCACTGATACTGGAACTCAAACAAGGCGAGTCGATGATCTTGAACGGCGCGGTGATCCGCTTCAAGACACGCACACGCTTGGAGCTGAACACGCAGGCACGCTTCCTGTTCGGCAAGCAGATCATGCATGAGGACGAGGCGGCAACGCCCGCGCGCAAGGCCTATTACGCGCTGCAGCAGGCTTATATCGGGGCCGAGGCTGAACGCCCAACAGCCCTGGAAGCCGCCCGCGCCCTGATTGCCAGCTATCGAGAGCAGGCGGTGGGCGGCAGTGCGGCCCCGTGGGAGGAATTACTCTCCATCATCGCCGATAGCGCCGGGTTCGAGGCGCTGAAACGCGCCCGCGCCATGATCCGGGCCGAGGAATCCCGCCCGGCCCCAACAACGTCCTGAGTAAAAATTTTCTGTGGCCGTCCCTTTTTTACAAAAAAGAGGCGAAATCGTTCGTGGGGGATTTTTGTAAAAATCCCCCACCCCTAAAAACTTTCACAAATTATCAGTGAGTTATAGCTCAGCTTTCCAGCATCCGGCGCAGCAGCTCCACATCCTCGGCAAAGGCGGCGTCCTGCGCGATCAGCTCGGTCACGCGCGAGACCGCATGCATCACCGTGGTATGATCACGGTCGCCAAAATGCCGGCCAATATCGGGTAATGATTTAGAGGTGAGCTGCTTGGCCAGATACATGGCGATCTGGCGCGGCCGAGCAATGTTGCGCGCCCGCCGGGCGGACGACATCTCGGCCACGCGAATATTATAATGCTCGCACACCCGCTTTTGGATTTCCTGGATGGAAACCTTGCGGTCATGCGCCTTCAGCAAATCGTGCAGTACCTCATGCGCCGTCTCCATGGTCAGGGAGCGGTCGAACAGATTGGCATGCGCGATCAGCCGGTTCAAGGCACCTTCCAGCTCTCGGTTGTTGGTGGTGATCTTACGGGCCAGGAATTCCAGCACCTTGGTCGGCACCTCCACCCCTGCCCGCTGCGCCTTGGCTTCCAGAATCGAAATGCGCAGTTCAAAAGTGGTGGCATGCAAATCCGCGACCATGCCGCAGCCAAGGCGTGTGCGCAGCCGGTCCTCAAGGCCCGAAAGATCGGAGGGCGATTTATCTGCGGAAATAACGATCTGCTTGCCCGCTTCCACCAGCGCGTTGAAGGTGTGGAAGAATTCTTCCTGCGTGTTGTCCTTGCCGATCAGGAATTGCAGATCGTCGATCATCAGCACATCCACGCTGCGCAGCTCGTTCTTGAATTCGAGCGTGGATTGCGAGCGCAGCGCATTAATGAACCGGTACATGAATTTTTCCGCCGACATATAAGCGACGGAAACCGGTGCCCCCGCCCGGCTGCGGGTGGAGAGCTCCCAGGCAATGGCATGCATCAGATGCGTCTTGCCCAGCCCGACACCACCATACAGGAAGAGCGGGTTAAATCCGGCCGTGGCCGGCGCTTCCGCCACGCGGCGCGCGCAGGCATAGGCGAATTCGTTGGGTTTGCCGACCACGAAGGTCTCGAAGGTAAAGCGCTGGTCGAGGGCGGCGGCGGGCTGCTCGGGCCGGGCGGGCATTGGCGCCGTCGCGGCCGGAGCCACCAAAGCGGGGGCTGCCGGCTCGGCCAGGCTGGGTGCCCGCGCCGGGCTGCCGGTACGGAACTCCACACGCTTAACAGCCGGATTCTCCGCCTGCCAGAAAACCGAGATCAGCTCACCATATTCCTTATTCACCCAATCGCGCAAAAAGCGCGTGGGCAGCATCACGGTCACCTCATCGCCCGCCAAGCCGGCAAAGGCGAGCTGTTTGAGCCAGGTGCGATATTCCACATCGCCCACCTCGGCCTGCAGCCGGGCGCGCACCCGTGCCCATTGCTCAGCCATGCCCACTTCGTCCTGGCGCGGAAGAGACGAATTTAGCACAGCCTCACCGTTACGCATGGAACCGATCTCCAGGCTCATTCCCACTCCACGCTCCCAGCCCTGCATCGCCTGGGTTTGTCACAGCCCCGCACCAGGAAAAGCCCTCGCGGACTTACCTTTCGCAGAAATGAGACAAACTCAGGCCTTAAATTGAAGGCCCGACCTTATGTCCAAACCCCGCCCTGACGCAAGCGCCCAATTCCCTCACGCCCGCCGACAAGCTGCTGAAAAGCAAAAAATATTTATTAAATTCAACGGGTTTTGCGAGGGCAACTTTCTTAAAGGGGATTTATGTTTCATAATCAAAACAGTATATCGAGACGCAAAAAAGCGACACGGACACCATGTTATTTCAACACGATGACAGTGGCGCTAAATTGTCTATAATTAAAGACGAGCAGTACAACCGCTCGTTGCAGCCTTAGGCGGCGGCGATCGCCTTAACCCGCGCCGACAGGCGGGAGATCTTGCGCGACACGGCATTGGCTTTCAGCACGCCCTTGCCGGCGGCGCGCTGCAGCTCGGGCTGTGCGGCGCGAAAAGCGGTAAGCGCGGCCTCTTTGTTGCCAGCGGTCACGGCCTCCTCAACCTTGCGGATGGCGCTATGCACGCGGGATTTACGTGCCTTGTTGCGCGCGGTGCGCTTTAAGGTCTGACGGATGCGTTTCTGAGCAGATGCAATATTGGCCATGTTATCCGAAACAAAAGAGAAAAGAGTTCAATGAAGCGCGCGGTCTATCGCCCCCAGCCCGCCGCGTCAAGCATGTTCTCAAACACCGGGCCGGTTTTGCCTGGGTTCATTGCCCTTGCAGGGCGGCGGGACCGGCACCGGGCAGATAATCCGGCACGCCCTCTGTATGGTTGATTTGCCCGGCGGGCAAAGCCGTACCAGCACCGCCTGCCGCGGGCGCGGATGCAGCAGGCGCGGTGAGCGGTGCCGACTGAATTGCCCCGCTTGCGCCCCCGCCCGCACTTCCGCTCGCCGCCGCCGGCGCCCCCGTATTGGACCACACGACCCAGCTCGGCATGTTGCGCTGAATCTCATATTGCAGCTGCACATTCATCTGCGTCATCAGCCGCTTGGTCAGCTGATAGAGGGCGGCACGGCGGTCATCGGCGCTGGCATCGGCGTCAGGCATGGTCTGGCTGGCCGAAACACTCGCCTCGGTAAAGGCGCTGCTATGCCCATCTGGGCCGCTCAGATGGATATCCACCGTCATCGTGCCGGTTAAATTGCCACCCACCTCATCCACCGAGGCAACTTGCACCGCCACCGTGCCCTGCCCCGGCTGGCCCGAGGCAACCAGCCGCTGGCGCAGCATATTCAGCAGGGTCGCCTGCGGCGGGGCGGGGTCTTGCGCCGCCAGCGCCGCCTGCGCGGGGGTGGGGGTAAAATTATCCACCACCCGCACATCCGCGACCTTCAGCGTGATCGGCGGCAGGTAGGAATAATCCAGCGGCGCAAAGCTCATGGCCGGCGGCGGCGATGAGGCGCAGCCGCCCAAGGCCACGCAGGCGGACAGAATGAGCCGCTTGTTCATCATGCGGGGTCTCCTGACCGGCCAGCGACGGATTCGCGCGAAAAATGGAACGAATAATTACAGAATTCACAATTCATGACGATCTCGCCCTCCACCGCCATATGGTCGAGATCATCATGCGAGAACCCTTCCAATATGCCGCCCAGCCGCGCGCGCGAGCAGCGGCAGCCAAAGCTTAAACTGCGCGGCCGCCCCACCGCGACCCCCTCGCCATGAAACAGGCGGTACAACAGCCGCTCCGGCGGCAGCGCATCGTCCAGCAATTCCGCCCTGGTCAGCGTATCGGCCAGAATGCCGGCGGTGCGCCAGGCTTCATCCTGGGCGTCGGCCGTCATATCGGGCGCCACACCGCCGGCGCCTGCCACACGCTCCAGCACGCAGGCGGCGGCCCGCCAGCCGGCCGGCGTTGAACCTGCGGCCAAAAACACCTTGGCGGCGAATTGCTCGGAGGTTTGAAAATAAAATTCCGCCATCTGCGCCAGGCTCTCGCCTTCTATGGCCACGATCCCCTGGCTCGGCTCACGCGCCAGCCCCTGATCTACCGTGAAGGCCAGATACCCATCCCCCAGCAATTGCTTAGCGGTGGCATCCTCGGCAATGCCGGCGTCCGGGTCCACGCGCACATAGCCGCGCAGGGCCCCCGCCTCGGTGCAATCGGCCACCAGCAGCGACACCGGACCATCCCCGCGCGCCTGCACGGAAAAGGAGCCCGAGAATTTTAGCGCGCTTGCCAAAGCTGCCGCCAAGGCCAGCGCCTCGCCCAGCAAGGCGCGCACGGGCGGCGCGTGGTCATGGCGCAAAAGCAATGTGTCGGCCAGCGGGCCTAAGCGCACCACGCGCCCGCGCACCGGCCGCGCGGGCAGGTAAAACGGGGTCACGCCGCGTGGCACGGCAATATCCGGAACATCTGGTCGGCTGGAATCAAGAAAGGTTGGAAGTTCTGTCATCACTCAGAGAATAAGCATGTTTTCATGCCGTTGCCA
>JAKBBM010000048.1 GCA_021808545.1 Pseudomonadota bacterium
ATCAGCATGCGGATAGGGTGCCTAAATCCATCCAAGTCATGATCAAGAAGTACGGTTTGTCTCTTAACGTTTACCCCACGCATCGCACGGCGGCGGCCCCTCAGTGGGTTTATAACAATATCAAATCAAATGCAGTGAATGCTAAATTTGTCGCGCAAGATCCGGTAGGAGGACGGTTTGGCTTTACAGGGGCACATGGCGGGATTCCGTTTCCCATTCCGGACCAGAGCAACCCTCTTACGGCTGGGGCGCAGATAATATGGAATCATAACAGTATCTGGAGAGGCTTCTGCTTTTTGGTCGATGTCCAGGGCTGGGTTGTGAATTCTTCTCAAGTTGCCATGACCGCTGCTGGTCAGCAACATTACAAGTTGCCATATTATTCACAAAAGCCGATGGCCCATAAATATGACGGAGCCTTACAGCTTTTATATACCCCATATACTGGGCCTGGGAATCTTGTTGGTCAGGCGATCATAATCTGGGCATTTGATGATCCGCATAAAAACCCCCAAGAGGCTTGGGAGCTTTTGAATGGTGAGGGGCGTGTGCGCCGTGCGCCGGAGGTGGCGTTTGACACGCCAAGTCCTCAAGTGGACGGGATCGCCAATTATGATGAGTTTTATGGATTTAACGGGTCTTTGGAACGATATGATTGGCGTCTTATAGAGAAAAAAGAAGTATATATTCCCTACAACAACAATAAGCTTTATTCAGTAAACGCACGGCAGGCACATAAAGCTCACTTTTTTGATCCCGACCTGGTTCGGTGGGAGTTGCACCGTTGTTGGGTAGTTGAAGCAACATTACATTCTGGCGAACGAAATGTAATCGCTAAACGCGTGTTTTACGTTGATGAGGATACCTGGCAGATTGCGGTGGGAGATGAGTATGATGGTAATATGAATCTCTATAAGGCGGATATTGTTTATAATGCCTGCGTGCCAACCTTGCCCGGCGTAATATACGGTCAAAATACAATTAATAATCTGCAGACGGATAATTATTGTTCACTTCAGGGGCCGTGGGATTGCGTAAAATATCCAGAAAGATTTTATAATTTTGTAAAGGATATTCCAGATATCATTTTCGATCCAAACCACATGGCGGCATCATCGCAATATTGAGTTGCGTGGTTTGTTGTTAAAAGCAGTGTGAGAGGCATCTAGGGTGCTGGTGTGGCCCGCGATTGGGGAACGCACCAGCATCGTTTTAACGATGAAAGTAACCAGGCGCGATGACTATCGGTGGCAAAATTTCGCATGATTAACCGTGTCAGTAACATACCCCGTCGCCATTTTTTTGTTGGAACGGCAGCAGCGTGGCTGTTGTGTGGCGTGCAGCGCGGGGTTGCGGCAATCCCGCAATATCCTGCTCTTACAACGCCAGCTATTCCGGTAAAAAATCCTGCACAGGTTCTTTTGGTTGCGATTACAAGAACCCCGGCTAATCGTCTTGTCGCGGCTGGTGAGCATGGCGTTGTTATTTATTCAGATGATGATGGTCTGAACTGGAAACAGGCGCGCGTACCGGTGAATTTGACCTTAACTTGTATACGCTTCGCAACAGATAAGATCGGCTGGGCTGTGGGGCATGCTGGCGTTATTTTGAAGACTGAGGATGCTGGCGAAAGCTGGGTTATGCAGCTTAACGGCAATCAAGTTAATAAAATGATGATGGGCGCGGCGCAGGCGCCGAATGTACAGAATAGTCCCTCGCCCGCAGCCCCCTTGGCCTTAGTAAGGGCTCAGCATTTTGCCGATGGCGGTCCCGATATTCCGTTTTTAACGATGATTGTATTTAGTCCGCAGAAGATGCTGGCTTTAGGTGCCTACCGTATAGCGGCAATGACGAATGATGGTGGGAAAACCTGGCAGGACTGGAGTCTAAATATTTATTACAGGCTAAGCCGTAATATTTATGACGCCACAGAAATTGATGGAGACTATTATCTTGCCGCGGAAATGGGGCTGGTGTTTTGCTCGACCGATGGAGGCAATAGTTTTTTACAGCTAAGTTCGCCGTCGGGCACGTCACTGTTTGGTATTTTGGGGGCAAAGGACGGCACGTTGATTGTCTTTGGGGTTGCTGGCAGTGCGTATTCCTCAAAGGATCAAGGTAAAACCTGGACGCCTATAAATATTAGTACGCAGGATGATTTAACGGGTGGTCGCGTACTCTCGTCGGGCTCGATTGTTGTGACAAGTGAATCTGGGCAGATATTTGAGAGCAAAGATAATGGTGCCAGTTTCACGGCGTTGCCTAATATTCAGTCGCAACCATTCTTTGATGTTCAAGAAGCCTCTAATGGCGCGCTGATTGCGGTTGGTGCGGCCGGGATAACGGATATCAGTAAGCTTAAATGGGCTTGATCTAACACGGGAAATAATATCTTGGCCACTAAACTTGACGATCACGCCGCGGTTATTAGCGATATTGTTGATTTTGATAGAGGTTCAGGCTCTCTGGTCGAACGGATTTTGTTTAATAATCGTCCGATTATCCTGTTGTTATGTGCCTTGGTTACGGTATTTCTGGGCTTTGAGGCAACGCGTGTGAAGTTGAACGCGAGCTTCGAGAACATGATTCCGATGCATCAACCGTTTATTGTTAATTTTTATAAACATTATAAGGACCTGCAGTCACAGGGGAATGCACTGGAGATCGCGGTGCAGGCGGACCGCGGTACCATTATTAATGCGCATTACTTGCAGGTGCTCAAAGAGCTTAACGATAAGATCTATCTTTTGCCGAATGTTGACCGTGCCTTCATGACCTCGCTGTGGACGCCGAATACACGCTGGGTTTCGGTGGTGTCAGATGGTTTGAGCAGCGGCCCGGTGATTAATAGCGGTACGTATAATGGCAGCCCTGCACAGCTTGCGATTGTCGCACAGAATATTGCAAAGACTGGACGGGTTGGCGAACTTGTCAGCGATGATTTTACGTCAAGTATGATTTATGTGCCGCTTTTGCAGTTTGATGGCCTGACGGGTAAGCCAATTAATTACGGACAGCTTGCTAGCGAGTTTGATAATCTTAGGCAGAAGTTCGCCAAAAAGGGAGTGACGTTACACATCATCGGCTTTGGCATGGTGGTGGGAGATATGATCAAGGGAATCGGCAAAATACTCATGTTTTTTGTTGTTTCTGGACTGATCGCCATGGCCATGTTGTTTTGGTTTACGCGTTGCGTTCGCAGTACCTTACTCGTGGTTGCGGCATCATTTACAGCCGTGATTTGGCAGATGGGCTTTTTGCCCCTGTTGGGATATGATCTTACGCCATATTCGGTTCTTGTTCCGTTCCTGGTTTTTGCTATCGGTATGAGCCATGGCGCGCAAAAGATGAACGGGGTGATGCAGGATATTGGGCGAGGTGCGCATCCGCTTGTGGCGGCACGCTATACGTTTCGCCGTCTTTTCTTGGCGGGGTTTGCGGCGTTGGTGTGCGATGCCGCAAGCTTTGCTGTGCTGCTGACCATCCATATCCAGGCGATTCAGCGTCTTGCCATATTGGCCAGTATTGGTGTTGCAATCCTGATCTTCACCAATCTGATTATGCTGCCAATGATTTTGAGTTATACGGGGGTAAGTAAAAAAGCGGCGGCGCGTAGCCTGCGCAATGAGAGCGCTGAAGAAAGTGGCCGCGTGGATCATCCACTCTGGAACTTTCTGGATAAATTTACGCAAAAAAAATATGCAATTGGTGCTATTGGAATTGCCATTATTTTTGCGGGGATTGGCGTTTATGTCGGTCGGCATGTTCAGGTAGGCGATCTTGGTGCTGGTGCGCCAGAGTTACGACAAAATTCGCAGTATAACAAAGACAACGCCTATATTATTCATCATTATTCTACCAGTAGTGATGTTATGGTGGCGATGGTTGATACTCCTCCTGGCGGATGCCTTAATTTCGACGCTCTTTATACCATGAACAATCTGCAGTGGCAGATCGACCAGATGCCTCAAGTGCAGTCGACATTTTCTCTGGGATCGGAAGCTTCCAAGTTGACGATGCTGATGACGGAGAATTCACCAAAGTGGTACGGGATTGTTCAGAATCAGGCGTTGCTCAATGATTTCCAGGAGCATCTGACATCGAGAATGACGAATTTCACTTGTTCGTTCATGCCTGTTTATATCTATCTCACAGACCATAAAGCTAAAACACTGAATACGGTGGTCAATAAGCTTCAAGCCTTTATAAAGAAACCAGATCATCAATCGCCTGCTTTTAAAATTTCACTGCTTGGCGGCAATGCTGGTATTGATGCGGCAACAAATATTGTCATCAAGCAGGCGAATGAATTTATGTTGGCGCTGGTTTATGCGACCGTCATAATTTTCTGCTTCATTGTGTTCAAGTCTTGGCGGGCTGTTGTGTGTGCCGTTCTGCCGTTGATGCTGACGTCGGTTATCGCGGAAGCGTTGATGGTTTGGCTTAATATTGGCATTAAAGTGGCAACATTGCCTGTAATTGCGCTTGGTGTTGGTATTGGCGTGGATTATGCGCTCTATGTTCTTGGTATTGTGATGAAGCAATTGCGTGCCGGTGCCTCTCTATCTTATGCGTATCATCGTACGTTGCTTTTTACCGGAAAAGTCGTTTTGTTGACCGGTTTCACTCTTGCCGCCGGCGTTATAACGTGGGTTTTTGCTCCTATTAAATTTCAGGCTGATATGGGCATGTTGTTATCATTCATGTTCCTTTGGAACATGCTCGGCGCGATGATCCTGGTGCCATCTTTGGCATACTTCCTTTTGCCAGAGAGGCTGTTTGTCGCAAAAGATGACAAAGTTATCGTATAACGCTGGTGCGAGCCATCTTCGAGGCTGGTTGGTTTTGATTGCTTTTTTTGTGAATTAACCGAAGCCCTGATGTGTTCTCTAAGATATGGAATAGAGCCTGTTTGCTTTAAGTTGAATTCAGCTTAAGTCGATCAAGCTCTATTTTTGTTCGCCTTCATCATGGCCGGACCATGGCGTGCGGAAACTTTGGGGGTATTCTGCCGCCGAGTAGACGCTATTATAGGCCTTGGGTCAGATATTAGCGCATATATCCGCCGTCGCCTCCTTCATAAGCCTGTCTTGTGAATTTGTCCCCTATCTCAAAACAGCCCTATTCCATGAGAGTCGGTTATCTGCGGCTGTTTTTATGTAGCTTATTGATGCCTGCCTAATCTCGCGGTACTATCATGTAAATCGCTTAGAATTAGTAATTAATATTAATAAAAATGGTGGGAAATATGCAACTTCGTGACTTCGATATCAATCTGCTTAACATTTTTGAGGCTGTATGGCTTACGCGAAGTGTCAGTGTTGCGGCACGTCGTCTAAATCTTGGACAATCCACAATTTCTGCGGCACTTAACCGGTTGCGTGACCAATTGAGCGATGAACTATTTATATGGAATGGTCATGAGATGATGCCGACGCCGATGGCAGAACAACTCATGCCGTTAGCAAGTGATGTTCTGTCACGTATTCGTATCTTGCTCGAGAACGCGAAAGGTACACCACTCAGCGTTGAGCGAGACTTACTTATTTCGTCGGCGGATTTTATTGTGTCTCTTTATGGTGCGGAGCTTATCTCTCGCGCCGACAAGGAGGCGCCGAACATAAAGCTGGATTTCGTAACGCTTGGTCCGGCGCAGGTCAACAAATCCAGTGTAACAAACATAGATTTGTTCATATTCCCGGCCAATGCCGTACGCATCGCGGGTCTTAAAAAGCAGGCTTGTTATATGGATGAATATGTTTGTATTGCGAGCGAGAATAATAAAAATATTTACGAAGGCATAGACGCGCCAAAGTTCCTTGCCCTACCGCATATAGGTTACTCGGCCATGCCGCGTATGGTTTTTAGCCACGAAGCACTGTCTTGGGAGTCAATGCAGGTTGAACCAAATTATCGTATGCTCATGCCTGGCTATACGAGTTTTCCAGATGTTGTCGAAGAAAGTGATGTGGTCGCGATCGTGCCCAAGCGTTTTGCGCTAAAA
The DNA here is from genome assembly GCA_021808545.1 of Pseudomonadota bacterium. Classification (GTDB taxonomy): domain Bacteria; phylum Pseudomonadota; class Alphaproteobacteria; order Acetobacterales; family Acetobacteraceae; genus Acidocella. Next base: position 6,005 of record JAKBBM010000048.1, read on the forward strand.
GTTTGTTCAAGCAGGCGAATTAAATGGATCAATATCCCTGTTAAATTGCCGGAGATCGATTTTGTGATGGCGTGGAATCCAACTCACGAAGAAGATCCGGCGCGGAAATGGTTGCGAAACACGACATATGAAATCATGAGAAATTGGACTGCCCCGGCTTAAGTCAGCACCATATCGGTACCGATCGAATATTGTTGGGATCAGGACCTGTTGATTTTTTGCATGGGCAAGGTTAGGTGTAATTGCCGCACGTTAGTAGCCGGCCGTTATTGGGTAATCCGCCTGTTTTACAATGCGGTCATGCGTCCTCAGGTCAGGCGGGGCTTGCGGCTTACAGATAGTCGTAGGTTGGCGACGTTGCCTTGAGCACTTGGGGTGTGAAGCCGCGCAGATCGGCAAAATGTCCCGCCGCGACCTTTTTGGGCCAATCGGGATCCGCGATGAGAGAGCGGCCGACCGCAACCAGATCGATGTCGCCGCGTTCGAGCATCGGCATCAGCTGGCTGATGTCGGTGGGCGTCGCCTGTTCGCCGTCCAGCAAGCTTTGCACCATTTCGGTGTTTAGGCCCACCGATCCGACCGTGATCACGGGTTTGCCGGAAATCTTTTTTACCCAGCCCGCGAAGTTGAGCGCGCTGCCTTCAAATTCCGGTTGCCAATAGCGGCGCTGCGAACAGTCGAACATATCGATGCCCGCATCGACCAGCGGTTCAAGCCAGTCGGCCAGTTCATCGGGAGAGCGTGCGATTTTTGCGTCATAGTCTTGCATCTTCCATTGCGAGATACGCATGGAAATCAGCGCGTCGGGACCGAGATGCCGGCGCACCTCTGCCGTGATCTCAGCGGCAAAGCGGGCGCGATTGCGCATCGACCCGCCATATTCGTCGTTCCGCTCGTTCGTCTGGTCCCAGAAGAATTGGTCGAGCAGGAAGCCATGCGCGCCGTGCAGTTCCACACCGTCGAACCCGATCTCGATCGAGCGGATGGCGCAACGCACGAAACTTTCAATGACGTTATCCAGATCCTTGCGGGTCATTGGCTCGGTAACGCGCTGACCCGGCATGATAAGGCCCGAGGGGCTCATCATGCCCCATTCTTTGCGATATTCGAAATCACCCCTGCGTAAATTCTCGCTTGGATATACAAGCCCGCAATGCCACAATTCGGGCAGTATGCGCCCTCCTTCTTGGTGCACGCGCTTTACCACCTGTGCCCAGCCTTCGTAGGCGGCATCGCTATTCATGCGCAGATAGCCGGGATTATGAGCGGAGACCGGATGGTCGATGAATGTGCCCTCGGTGATGAGCAGGCTGGCCCCGCCCGCGGCACGGCGGGCATAATATTCTGCCACGGACGCATCCGGCACGCCGCCATCCGCCCAATGGATCCCCATTGGCGGCATCACAATCCGGTTTGGCAGTGTTCGGCCCTTGAGCTCAAAAGGTTCGAACAAGGGAGAAACGGCCGGAATGGGTTTGATAGACGGGTTCATGACAGCACGTCTTGTTTAATTTCCTGGAGGTCTTCGAAAACAGCTATAGCTTGATGAAGCGTATATGTCGACACTGTCTGGGCTTTTGCATCCCATCCGGCTCATTTCTAACAAAAACTGCCTGCCGGATGGTTGTGATTCGTGTTTCATGATGGGATGCAGGGCTGTTTTTTCTGCTTTCGTTTTTAGGGGGGCTGAGCCGTTCTTGAAACCGCCAGCCATGGCGGCCAATGCGCCCCGGTGAAGACAAGACGAGTGCCCACGATGGGCTGGGTCTACCCACAAATTTTGCCTCATCCCCCCAGGGCGGGTTATTTATCGCCTATGTCAGATCCCGCCGCTTTCTCTCCGCCGCCGGGTGCGCAAAGTGCCCCGGCCGCCTTGCGCAACCGCGACCCCATTCTGGCCGTGCTGCGGCACTCTTTGCCAGAACGGGGGCTGGTACTCGAAATCGCGGCGGGCACGGGTGAACATGCCGTGCATTGCGCCGCAGCACTGCCGGGGCTGGATTGGCAACCGGCCGACCAGGACGAGGCGGCCCTGGCCAGTATTACCGCGTGGCGCAGCGGGGCCGCGCTGCCCAATTTGCGCGCCCCCGTGCAACTGGATGCCGCCCACCCCGAAAGCTGGCCGATTGAGCGGGCGGATGCCATCGTCAATATCAACATGATCCATATTTCCCCCTGGGCCGCCACGCAGGGGCTCATGGCCGGGGCCGGACGGCTGCTGCCGCCGGGCGGGGTGTTGTATCTGTATGGTCCTTATATCGAGCCAGGCGTGGAAACAGCGCCCTCCAACCGCGCCTTCGATGAAAGCCTACGCGCGCGCAACCCCGCCTGGGGGCTGCGGCGGCTGGATGAGGTGGCGGATCTGGCGGCCCAGCATGGGCTGGGTCTGGACCAGCGCATCGCCATGCCGGCCAATAACCTCTCCCTCGTCTTCCGGCGCGCGCCCCACGTCGGTGCGGCAAAGGCCACGCCATGACCAGCCGTGTGATTCCCGTGGCGCCCTTTGTGCTCGTCGTGTTCGGCGCCACGGGCGATCTGGCGCGGCGCAAATTGTTGCCGGCTCTGTTTCAGCGCGATCTGGCCGGGCAATTGCCGGATGAGGCGGTGATTATCGGCACCGCGCGCGGGCGGCTGAGCGGGGCCGATTATGAGGCGTTGGCCGCGCGCGCCATTGCCGAACATGTGCCCAAGGCTGAGCGTAACGAGGCGGTTTTGGCGCGCTTTATGGCGCGTTTATCTTATATCCGGGTCGATGCCGCGGGCGATGAGGGCTGGGCCGATCTGGCCGCTTCCCTGGCGGGCTACCGCGCGATGGTGAATGTGTTTTACCTTGCCACCGGCCCATCTTTGTTCGGGCCGATTTGCGAACGGCTTGGCCAGACGGGCCTCGCGCACGAAATGGCGCGGGTGGTGGTGGAAAAACCGGTGGGGCGCGATGGTGCCTCGGCGGCGGCGGTGAATGATGCGATTGGCCGGGTCTTCCCCGAAGAGCGCGTCTACCGGATTGACCATTATCTCGGCAAGGAAACGGTGCAGAACCTGCTGGCGCTGCGTTTTGCCAATGCTTTGTTCGAGCCGCTCTGGAATGCGGCGCATATTGACCATGTGCAGATCACCGTGGCCGAGAGTTTAGGCGTGGAGGGGCGTGCGGGCTATTACGACCATGCCGGCGCGCTGCGCGACATGGTGCAGAACCACATGCTGCAATTGCTCTGCCTGGTGGCGATGGAGCCGCCCGCCCGGCTGGATGCCGATGCCGTGCGCGATGAGAAGCTGAAAGTGCTGCATGCGCTGGCCCCGCTGGGCGAACATGGCTGGGTTCGCGGGCAATACCGGGCGGGCGCCTCGGCTGGCGGACCGGTACCGGGGTATCTCGACGAGCTGGGGGCGGCGGAAAGTACGACGGAAACCTTCGTCGCGCTGAAGGCCGAATTGCGAAACTGGCGCTGGGCGGGCGTGCCGTTTTATCTGCGCACGGGCAAGCGGCTGGCCACGCGGGTTTCGGAAATCGTGATCGCCTTCCGCCCGGTGCCGCATTCCGTGTTCGATGAAGCCGCCGGACCGATTCTGGCGAACAAGCTGGTGATCCGCCTGCAGCCCGATGAGGGCGTGAAATTATGGCTGATGACCAAGGACCCGGGGCCTGGCGGCATGAGGCTGCGCGCGGTGCCGCTGGATATGAGCTTTGCCGCCGCCTTTGGCGTGCGCAACCCCGATGCCTATGAGCGGCTGGTGCTGGATGTGGTGCGCGGCAACCAGACCTTGTTCATGCGCCGCGATGAGGTGGAGGCTGCCTGGGCCTGGATTGACCCGATTTTGGATGCCTGGGCGCAGGCAGGCACGCCGCCCAAACCTTATACGGCGGGCACATGGGGGCCGTCTGCCAGCATCGCGCTGATCGAGCGGGATGGCCGCACCTGGGAAGACGGCAATCCGTGACACGGCAGGAGTTCGCAGCGCCTGATGATTTGGCGTCTAACCTGGCGGAAACGGTCGCGGATGTTCTGCGCCGGCGCTTGGCACAAGGTGGCGGGGCGGTGCTGGCCGTCTCGGGCGGGACGACGCCGGTTAAATTCTTCCAGGCCCTTTCGGCCCAGCCGCTGGATTGGGCGCGGGTGACGGTAACACTGGTGGATGAGCGTTGGGTGGATGAGGCTTCGCCCCGCTCCAACGCCGCCCTGGTGCGGACGCATCTGCGCCAGGGGCGCGCGGCATTGGCGCGTTTCATCCCGCTTTATAATGGCGCGGCCACACCGCGGGCGGGGGTTGCCGCCCTGGACGCCGCCTTGCGCCCCTTGCTGCCGCTCACCGCCGCCGTGCTTGGCATGGGGGTGGACGGGCATACAGCCTCGTTTTTTCCGGGGGGCGACCATCTGGCCGAAGCGCTTGATCCCAAAGGCACGGCGCTGGCCTGCCCAATGCGCGCCCCCGGTGCCGGCGAACCGCGCCTGACCCTGAGTTTGCCGGTTTTGCTGGCGGCGGCGGATCTTACCCTCCATATCGAGGGGGCGGCCAAACAGGCCGTGCTGGCCCGGGCCATGCAACCAGGGCCCGTGGCCGACCTGCCGGTGCGCGCGATTCTCGCCGCGCCGCAATTACGCATTGTCTGGAGTCCTTAAAATCATGGTTCATGCCCGGATTCAGGAGGTTACCGACCGTATCATCGCCCGCAGCCGCCAGGGGCGGGGCGCGTATTTGGCGCGCATCCGTGCCGCCGCCAGCACCACCCCCCGGCGCAAGGGGCTGGGCTGCGCCAACCAGGCGCATGGCTTTGCCGCCTGCGCGCCCGGTGACAAGGCGGCGCTGAGCACGGGCGATGCGCCCAGCCTTGCCATTGTCACCGCTTATAACGACATGCTTTCCGCCCACGAACCCTATGAGCATTACCCCGAGGCGATCCGCACAGCCGCGCGCGCGGCGGGCGGGGTGGCCATGGTCGCGGGTGGGGTGCCCGCCATGTGCGATGGCATCACCCAAGGCGAGACGGGCATGGAGCTGTCCCTGTTCTCGCGCGATGTGATCGCGCTCTCCACCGCCGTGGCACTCTCGCACAATACGTTCGATGCCGCCGTGCTGCTGGGCATTTGCGACAAGATCGTGCCGGGCCTCATCATCGGCGCGCTGAGTTTTGGGCATTTGCCGGTGCAGCTGATCCCGGCCGGGCCCATGCCCTCTGGCCTGCCCAATGATGAGAAGGCCAAGATCCGTCAGCTTTATGCCGAGGGTAAGGTCAGCCGCGCGGATTTGCTGGCGGCCGAGGCCAAGGCCTATCATGCGCCCGGCACCTGCACATTTTACGGCACGGCCAACACCAACCAGATGCTGGTCGAGATCATGGGCCTGCTTCTGCCCGGTGCCGCGTTTGTTAATCCCGGCACATCCTTGCGCGCGGCCCTGACCAGGGAAGCCGTGCGGCGTGTGCTCACCCATACCGCGCTGGGCGCGGATTATCTGGCGCTGGGCGAGATGCTGGATGAGCGCAGCTTTGTGAACGCAATTGTCGGGCTGCATGCCACGGGCGGGTCCACCAACCATACGCTGCATCTGCTGGCCATGGCGGCGGCGGCGGGCATTAGCCTCACCTGGGATGATCTGTCCGACATCGCGGATGTGGTGCCGCTGCTCTGCCGCATCTATCCCAATGGCACGGCGGATGTGAATCATTTCACGGCGGCCGGGGGCACGGGATTTCTGATCCGCGAGCTGATGGATGCCGGGCTGTTGCATGCGGATGCGCGCACCGTGATCGGCGATCTGCGCCCCTATGCCCAAGAGCCGTATCTGGATGCGCAAGGTGAGCTTGCATGGCGCGCGGCACCAGAGGTCAGCGGCGATGCGGCGGTGCTGCGCGGCTGTGCCGGCCCGTTCCAGCCTACAGGGGGGCTGCAGTTGCTCACCGGCGATCTTGGCCAGGCGGTTATCAAAACCTCGGCGGTGGCGCCTGAGCGCCATGTGATCGAAGCCCCCGCCCGCGTGTTTCACCGCCAGGAGGATGTGCAAGAGGCCTTCAAGGCCGGGGCGCTGAACCGCGATGTGGTGGTGGTACTGCGCTTCCAAGGCCCGCACGCCAATGGCATGCCCGAGCTGCACAAGCTGATGCCGCCGCTGGGCGTGCTGCAGGATAAAGGCTTTAAGGTGGCGTTGGTGACCGATGGGCGCTTATCCGGCGCTTCGGGCAAGGTGCCGGCGGCGATTCACGTGACCCCGGAAGCCGCGCGCGGCGGGCCCATCGCAAGGCTGCGCGATGGCGATATTGTGCGGGTGGATGCCCCGGCCGGGCGTTTAAGTGTGCAGGCGGATTTGAACGCGCGCGCGCCGGCCCAGGCCGATCTGGCGGGCTGCCATGCGGGCACGGGGCGGGAATTATTCGCCGGGTTCCGCCAGCTTGTGGGAAGGGCGGATCAGGGTGCGTCGATTTTCGGGGGGGGAGACGAAGCATGATCCAGGACGGGCTGGAGGATATTTTGCGCGCCGCCCCCGTGGTGCCGGTGGTAATCATCGAGGATGTGGCATCGGCGGTGCCGCTGGCGCGCGCCCTGGTGGCGGGCGGCTTGCCAGCCATTGAGATCACGCTGCGCACCAAGGCGGGGTTGGAGGCGATCCGCGCCATCGCGGCCGAGGTGCAAGGGGCGATCCCCGGTGTGGGTACGGTGGTGGCACCGGACCATTATAAGCAGGCGGCTAAAGCGGGGGCGCGTTTCGCCGTCTCGCCCGGGGCAACGCCCACATTGCTGGATGCGGCGGCCGATTGCGGCATCGCGCCGCTGCCCGGTATCGCCACCGCGTCCGAGGCGATGGTACTGATCGAACGTGGCTACCGTTTCGCCAAATTCTTCCCCGCCGCGGCCGCTGGCGGGACGGCGTTTTTGGCGGCCCTGGCTTCGCCCTTGCCGCAATTGCGCTTCTGTCCCACGGGCGGCATTACGCCAGAGAACGCGCCAGCCTATCTCAAGCTGCCCAATGTGGTTTGTGTCGGCGGGTCATGGATGGTTAAGCGTGCCGCCATTGCGGCCGGGGATTGGGCCACCATTGAACAAGGCGCGCGCGCGGCCCGCGCGCTGGGAGAGGGGGCATGAGCGAAGACCGCGAGATCTGGTGCGAGGTGCAAGGCAGTGTGGGGCGGATTCACCTCAACCGTCCCCGGGCGATCAACGCGCTGACGCTGCCGATGATCCACGAGATGGCGGCGGCACTGGCGCGTTTTGCCGCCGATCCGGCGGTGGCGCTGGTGCTGGTAACGGGGGCGGGCGAACGCGGCCTGTGCGCGGGCGGCGATATTCGCGCCCTATACGAGCGCGGGCGCGATGGTTCGGGCTTTGGCGCGGATTTTTTCCGCGCCGAATACCGGATGAACGCGCAAATCGCTGGCTATGCCAAGCCTTATGTCGCGATCATGGATGGCATCACCATGGGTGGCGGGGTCGGGATTTCGGCGCACGGATCGGTCCGCATCGTGACCGAGCGCACGCGCCTGGCCATGCCGGAGACGGGCATTGGCTTCTTTCCCGATATTGGCGGCACCTGGCTTTTGGCGCGGGCACCTGGCGAGCTTGGCACATATTTGGGCCTGAGCGGGGAGAGCATTGGCGGCGCGGATGCGATCGCGGCGGGGTTGGCGGATGATCTGGTGCCCTCCAGCGCGCTGCCCGCCTTGGTGGATGCGTTATGCGCCTTGCCGCCCACGGCTTTGCGGGCTGATGTTCGGGCCGTCGTGGCGCGCTTTGCCCAGCCTGCCGCAAGTCCGCTTGCCGCGCACCAGGGCGAGATCGATACGGCTTTCGGAGGGGATGATGTGGCGGCGATTTTGGCGGCGCTGGCGGCATCTGGCACGGATTTCGCCCGCGCGGCGCAAGACAGCCTGGCCCGCAAATCCCCCACCAGCCTGAAGCTGACATTGCGTCTGCTGCGCGCGGCCCGGCACAGTGCGTCGCTGCGGGACTGTTTGGAGCGCGAATTCATTGCCGCCCACCAGGTGCTGGCGAGCGATGAGTTCCATGAAGGTGTCCGTGCCGCCGTGATCGATAAGGACCGTAACCCGCACTGGAATCCGGCAAGCCTGGACGCGGTGACCGAGGCGGTTCTGGCTCCCTATTTCACGCCGCGCGCGGACACGCTGTTTTAAGCCAAAAACAGCGTTAGCTCCTGTCTGCATTCGTGGATTCCCTTTGTCTTGGAGTTCTGATTCAAGGCTTGGGTAAGATTCGCACCTTGAGCAGCCGAACACTGACGGACGAACAATGGCAACGTATTGAGGGCCACTTTCCTGTTCGTGTTGGCACGCCTGGGCGGAGCGGGGTGGACAACCGCTTATTTGTTGACGCGATCCTGTGGATGGCCGGCAATGTGGCGCGGTGGCGGGATTTGCCGGAGGTATTTGGCAAGTGGACGGCGGTGCATGCGCGTTTCCGGCGCTGGTCTCATGCTGGCGTGTGGGAGAGGCTTTTTCATGCCCTGGCTGATACGCCGGATTTGGAATATGTCCTGATCGAGAGCACCATCTTGAAAGTCCATGCTGCTGCGGCAGGGGCAAAAGGGGGGCTGAAGCTGCCGCTATCGGCCGTTCACGCGGAGGGTCGACGACCAAGCTGCACGCCGCCGTTGATGCGCTAGGTTTACCGCTGCGCATCCATCCAACCCCGGGGCACCATGGCGATTGCCCGCAGGCAAAAGCCCTGCTGAACGGCCTGCAGGGCGTCGGTCACGTTATCGCCGATGCTGCCTACGACGCCGATCCTCTACGTGCCTTTATCACCAACGATCTCGGCGCAACCGCCCATATCAAGGCCAATCCCAGCCGCACCCAAAAAACCATCCATCGATTGGAGGTTCTACAAAGAGCGCCATCAGGTCGAATGCTTCTTCAACAAACTCAAACGATTCCGTAGAATCGCCCTCCGATGCACGAAAACCATCACAGCCTTCATGGGATTCGCGCAGCGCGCCTGGGCCATGATCTGGCTACGATGAATGCAGATATAACCTAAGAGTAATATGCGTTTAGATTGACCTGCAAAGAACAAGCTAAACGCATGAGATTGCTTGTTCAGACATAAAGTTAAAGCCTTCAGCTAAAAGCTAGAAGGCTCTAACGCGTTCAGAGCAGCTTTTGCCGGTGCACCGGGCGCACCCAATGGCGCACATGCGGCCAGAGCTCATGGTCTGAGACCTTGGTTAAATCCTTATCCAGCGTGCCGATGACTTTATCCGCCGCGGGCTTGGCCAGATGATGCAGGATCACGCTTTGCGTATGGGCGGGGGCGATCAGCACCAGCTCGTCATAAAGGGCGGCGTTCTGGTTGAGCTGCTCGGCCACCCAGAGGGCGAATTTGTCCTTATCCTGCGTATGTGGGTGATGGGCGGCGCCGTCATGCCCGTTTTCGGGGGAGACCCGGCTGGAGGAATGCAGCGTGTTGTCCGCCTCGGCCGGGCGTACGAAGCGGGCATGTTCCCCGTCGGCCAGGGCGAAGAGCAGTTTGAGATGGATTGGCATGTGTGCGTGAGTCCCCAAAAGTTCGATACGGAAATTGTGCCCGGGGCGCGGGCCGTGCTCATTGATCCGCGTCAAGCCGGAGGATGTGCGGCCGTATTTTGATCCGGAGCGCGCCGGCGGGCCCATGCGGCCTTGCCTTCCATGATCGCCGCTGCATTTTGGGCTGCCATCTTGCCAGCCTATATGCCGCCGCGTCGTGATCCGTTCGTCGCGGGGGTGCGTATTAACCGTAATGCATAGCAGAGGAGACGCATCATGCGGCGGCGCGCTTGGCTTATGGGAGTGGCCGGACTTGTGGCTCATGCGGCATGGGGAGAGACGTTGCCAGTGCCGGCCTCGGGGCAGCTTGCGTTCGAAATCTGGCGCAAGGGCGACCAGATTGGCACGCATACGCTGACTTTCGTTCAAACGGGCGACAAGCTCGTCGTGACCATTGCTGTGCGCATCGCCATTTATTTTGGACCCATCCGTCTTTTTAATTATCGAATGGATGGTGTTGAACAATGGCAGGACGGACAAATAGCGCACATCCACACCGTTACGAATGACAATGGCAGCCACGCCCACATGCGCGCGGACATGGGCGCGGCGGGGTTTGCCGTTCAGGGCAACGGCACAGCGCCTTATATGGCGCCGCCACATGCCTTGCCCGCCACGCATTGGAACCACGCCGAATTGGACGGACCATGGATCAACCCGCAAAATGGCAAACTCTTGCGCCCGCATGTGACGCCGCTGGGTGAAGAGAGTGTGACCACGGCTGGTGGAGGAACGGCAACCGGTCGACATTACAGGGTTTCCGGCGATGTGGCGCTTGATCTGTGGTACGACACCAACCAGCGGTGGCTGGCGTTGAGCTTTGCCGGTAAGGATGGCTCCGAAATCCGCTATCTACGCCGTGATGTCTGATCTGGCGCGGAACATCCGCGTCGGCGCAACGAGTCTTCGGCGCATGATTGCGGCCTATACGGACCATCCGGAGCCGCTGACCGCCGCCACGAGCCTTACGGCGTTCGTGATTGGGGCTAATGGGCCGTTTTATCCGTTTTATCTTTTTATCATGATTGGCAGCACCGCGCTGCCGGTTTTCCTCACCATGCTCGCCAGCCCGTTGTTTCTGGCTATTCCATTTCTCGCGCGGCGGCACCCGCGGGTCGGACGCATGGCATTGCCCGTGCTCGGTACGCTCAACACCGTTTGGTGCATAAAATTGCTCGGCATGGATTCTGGTGTCGCGTTGTTTCTTTTGCCCTGTATTGGCCTTGCGGGACTTTCCTTTACCACGGCGGAGCGGCGCCTTAGCCTCTCGCTCCTGGCTTTGCCGTTTGCCTTTTTCCTCTGGCAAACCCACGGGCCGGGACTTGGCGCGCCGCTGCTAAGCTTTACCCCCGCGCAGGCGGCGGCGCTGCGTGGGTTGAATATCGCCAGTGTGGGCACATTGACCGCATTCATCGGACTTGTTTACGCGCGTGAGCCTGGGCCTTCGGCCGGCATGTCAGGCTAGAATGCCTGTTTGCCCGCCTCTGGGGAGAAGCCCGCCATTCCGCGTCTCCCAAGGCGTATGGTTCACACCGTCCCACGATCCTGGTTTGGTCGTGTTGTGGCGATTTCATACCCGGCGGTTTTTAGCATGGCGGGGTCATGCACCTCGGCCAGGGCCGCGCGGTCAAACCCGTTAAAGGCGGTGCGCAGGCAAGCGCCGTAAGCGCCGATCTGACCGATCTCGATCCAGTCGCCCTCGGCCACATCATCGGGCAGGATGAAGGGGCCGTGCATCACGTCGAGCGAATCACAGCTGGGGCCAAAGAAGCCAAAGGCGGCATCCGGCGCGGCGGGGCGGGGCTGTGCGCGCAACAGACGCGTGGGGAATCGGAATTTAAGCGCCCCGGCATCGGCCAGCGCGCCATAAACGCCGTCATTGATGTAGAGCATATTACCCCGGCGCAGCTGCACCTGTGCCACAACCGAGCCGCCCCCCGCGACAAGTGCGCGGCCGGGCTCCGCCCAGAGCTTAATGCCGGGCAGATTCAGCCGCTCGAAAGCCGCGTCAATCTCGGCCATGAAGGCGCTGAGCGGGGGCGGGTCCATGTCCGGATAGGCAACGGCAAAACCGCCGCCGACATCAATGATCTCCACCGGCACGGCGGCGGCGCGGATCACGGCACCCGCCAGCGCCATGGCTTCGCGCCAGGCCAGCGGGTCCATGCATTGCGAGCCAACATGGAAGGTAACGCCCAGCCGCCCGGCATGGGGGCGGGCCGCACGCAACAGGGCGGCGGCGTCCATGAAGTCGGCGCCGAATTTCTTGGAAAGGTTGATGGCGGCCCCGGTCTCGGGCAGGGCCAGGCGTACGAACAGGCCAGGCTGGGCGGTCAGCCGCGCGGCGTTTGGCGCGGTGATTTCATCGAGGATCTTGTGCAGTTCGCTTTCGGAATCGAGCACGAAATCGCGCACGCCATGCAGCCCCCAGGCTTCGCGGATGGCGGCGCGGGATTTGACGGGATGCATGAAGTGAATGACTGCGCCGGGAAAGAGCCGGCGCACGAGTGCGACCTCTGTGATCGAGGCGCAGTCGAAATGGCGAACGCCCCCTGCCCATAGCGCGCGCAGCACGGCGGGTTCGGGATTGCATTTCACGGCGTAGAGCACATCGCCCTTAAACGCATGGATAAAGGCGCGCGCGGCATTGCCGATGGTTTCGGGGCGGATGCAGTGCAGCGGTTCTTCCGGGCGCAGGCGTTGCACCATGTCTTGGACGTTGGGTAGGGTTTTTGCGCTAGCGCGTTGGGAAACCGGGCGGTGCAGCGGACCGACGGCCGCGCGGGCTTGGATCAGGCTCACGGGGAAATCCTCGCAAAACACTGGCGGGCTTGGCGGCACCGCCAAATTGTTTAGGAACAAAGCAGATGTGCGGCGTGCGGCATGGCACGTTGCACGATCAGGCGATGATGCGTGGACTTCGCATTGTAATGTTCCGTTCCAGCAGGCGGGGTAGCAACATAGGCGTCTCCTAATTGATCCAGGTCTGCGTGACCGATTCTTGATCTACCAGGATGCGTCTCGTCGTTGCTGTACCAAGCTTGGGGCCGGGTTCGCGGCACGTGCGATGCATCTTGCTGCGCTTTGGAGCGAAGCGGAACATCTAAATAAAGCAAAAGCGGCGGGTATTGTTATGCTATCTCCGCATAACTCTTGCGAAGCTCTTGCGTGTGGCAAGGCTGTTGGCGGGGACGGTTATGCCTTGGTTGGTTGGGGTTCTATTGGCTGGCTCAGGTGATTGGCTGGCTCAGGCGATGGCGCGGGCGTGGGCATCCATGATCGCGGAGACGTTACGCGGTGCGGTTTCCACGGGCTGCGTATCCTGGCGGTGGTCTATGACCATGTAGCCGCGGCCCCAATTGGTCTCGATGAAATCATCAACCCCAAGCGCCTGCAATTTCTTGCGGATTTTGCAAATGAACACGTCGATGATTTTGGGGTTCGGCTCATCCAGCCCGCCATAGAGATGGTCGAGGATTGCCTCCTTGCTCAGCACCACCCCTTTGCGCAGCGCCAGAATTTCCGCGATCTGATATTCTTTCTTGGTCAGGGTTACCGGCTTGCCCTTGGCGTAGATCTTCTTGGCGTTCATGTTGATCTCGACCGAGCCGATGCGCAGCGCGTTTTCCTGGAAGCCGCGGGAACGGCGGATCAGGTTCTGCACTTTCATGAACACTTCCTCGTGGCTGAGCGCATCGACGATGAGATCATCGGCGCCGGCCTGCAGCACGCGTAGGCGCGCGGCTTCGTTCATGCTGCGGGCGACGGCAACAACCGGCGCACGGACACGGGCCATGCGCAGTTTGCGCACGATATCGAGATCGCCCAGCCGGTCCTCTGACAGGCGCAGCAAGATCACGTCGTAATCGTAGAATTTGACCAGGTCGAGCGCCTCTTCGGGGTCGTTTGTTTCATCGACAATGGCCAATCGGGAGCGGAGAAACGCGGTCAATAGATCTTTTTTGTTTGAGATTGTCTCAAAAGATAAGATTTTCATCGATGACTCCAGAACATTGAGCCAAAGCTACAACCATAGGAAGTATTCGTCAATTATTTTGTTTAACCTTCGCGTTAAACGTGTCAAAATTAAGAAAATATAAACCAAAACCGACAGTATGGAGTCGCATGC
>JAKBBM010000049.1 GCA_021808545.1 Pseudomonadota bacterium
AGCCTTCGGGCGGCGGCGATCCGGTTTTGTTCCAGCATCTGTTCTGGTTCTTCGGCCATCCGGAAGTCTACATCATGATCCTGCCGGCCTTTGGCATTATTAGCCATGTGGTCTCCACCTTCTCGAAAAAGCCGATTTTTGGCTATCTCGGTATGGCCTATGCCATGGTGATTATCGGTTTTGTCGGCTTTGTGGTGTGGGCGCACCATATGTTCGTCTCGGCCATCTCCACCGACAGCAAGATCTATTTCGAGGTCGCGACCCTGATCATCGCGGTGCCCACCGGCATTAAGGTGTTTTCTTGGATCGCCACCATGTGGGGCGGGGCCATAGAGTTCAAAACACCCATGCTCTGGGCGGTTGGCTTTATCTTCCTGTTCGTGATTGGCGGGGCCACGGGTGTGGTGCTGGCCAATGCTGGGCTCGATCAGGAATTGCATAACGATTACTTCCTGGTCGCGCATTTCCATTATGTGCTCAGCATGGGTGCCGCCTTCGCCATTTTCGCCGGTTTCTATTACTGGATTGGCAAAATGGCCGGGCACCAATACCCCGAATTCTGGGGCAAGGTGCATTTCTGGAGCTTCTTCATCGGCGTCAACCTCACCTTTTTCCCCATGCATTTCCTGGGGCTGGCCGGCATGCCGCGCCGCTACCCCGATTATGCCGATGCCTTTGCCGGCTGGAATTATGTGTCCTCCATTGGCGCGCTGATCTCAGGCGCCTCCACTTTGGTCTTTTTTTACGTGCTTTACCGTGTGTTTTCCTCCAAGGAGCAGTTGGCCGATAATTACTGGGGCGAGGGGGCGACAACGCTGGAATGGGCCATTCCCAGCCCCGCGCCGCAACATACATTTGAAGAAGTACCCGTGATCCGCTAAAGCCCGGCAACCGCGCCCACGCTTTAAGACCGGAATAGAAGACCATGCTGACCCAGGATAGCGTTTTCACCCCCGCCATCGGTGCCGAGCCGAGGGATTGGCTGGCCTTGCTCAAACCGCGCGTGGTCAGTCTGGTGGTGTTTACCGGGGCCATTGGCTTGGTTATCGCCCCGGCCCATCTCAACCCCATTCTGGCCGTGATCGCCATTTTCTGCATCGCCCTGGGGGCTGGCGCGGCCGGGGCTATCAATATGTGGTATGACCGCGATATCGACGCGGTGATGAAGCGCACCTGCCTGCGCCCGATTCCCGCCGGCAAAATCGAGCCGGGCGGCGCACTGGGCTTCGGCATCGTGCTTTCGGTCGTCTCGGTGCTGTTGATGGCCATGGCCACCAATCTCTGCGCCGCCGCCGTGCTGGCGGTTTCCATTATCTATTACGTGGTGATCTACACCATGTGGCTAAAGCGCCGCACACCGCAAAATATTGTCATTGGCGGCGGGGCGGGGGCGTTTCCGGCCGTTATCGGCTGGGCCGCGGCCACCGGCTCCATCGGGCTGATGCCCATCCTGCTGTTCGCCATCGTGTTCTTCTGGACCCCGCCGCATTTCTGGTCGCTCTCGCTCTTTGCCTCGGCCGATTATGAGCGTGCTGGCGTGCCCATGCTGCCGGTGGTCAAAGGTGCCCGGCACACGCGCTGGAATGTGCTGATCTATACGCTGATCCTGCTGCCGCTCACCCTGGCCCCGTGGGCGCTGGGGTTGGCCGGGCGCCTTTATGGCTTCACCGCGCTGATTCTGGGCCTGGCCTTCATCTATTATGCGTGGCGTGTGCTGATGGACCGCCAGGATGAAAACGGTGTGAGCCTGACGGGCGACAAACCGGCCCGGGCCGCGTTCAAATTCTCCATCCTGTACCTGTTTATCCTGTTTGGCGCCTGCGCCCTGGACAAGCTGCTCTAGCCATGGCCAAAACGCCCGCCCCGCCGCCGGATGAGAATACCGACCGTATGCCGCGGGTAGAGCTGTACAAGCCAAGCTGGACGCCAGAGCAGCGTCATGAGTTCCTGCGCCGTCGCCGGGCGCGCAATTATTTGCTGCTGGCTGTTCTGGCGGGATTTTGTGGCATTGTTTACGCAATTGCCTTAGTAAAACTGCATGAATATGGCAGGATGTGGTAGCGACGCGTAACCCAATATAAAAAAACAGAGGGGACGAGCAGAAACATGAGTGGCACCATCCACACGGCGACTGATCAAGTCAAAGGCAAGGTTCCGCACCCCTACCATCTGGTGGACCCCAGCATCTGGCCGCTTTGCGGGGCGGCGGCCGCACTCACCACTTTTGCCGGCATCATCGTCTGGGCGCATTTTCACGATTATATCCTGCTTGCCCTGGGCCTGCTCTTCGCCTTTACCGTCATGGGGTTCTGGTGGCGCGACGTGATCCGCGAATCCCGCACACCGGGCTTGCATAAAATCGTCACCCAGGTTGGGCTGCGCTACGGCATGGCCTTGTTCATCACCTCAGAGGTGATGTTCTTCGTCTCCTTCTTCTGGAATTATTTCAATTACTTCTTCTACCCAGACAAGATGGGCGCGGCCTTCGCTCCGGTCTGGCCGCCGCAAGGCATCACCACCATCGATCCGTTCGCCATTCCGCTTTTCAACACCATGGTGCTGCTGCTCTCGGGCACCACCATCACCTGGGCGCATCATGCACTGCTGGAAGGCGACCAGAAGAATCTGGTGCGCGGGCTTGGCATCACCGTCATTCTGGGCCTCATGTTCCTGGGCGGGCAGGGGTGGGAATATACGCATTCGCCATTTCCCTTCTATCATGGCGGCATTTATCCTTCTTCCTTCTTCATTGCCACCGGCTTTCATGGGCTGCATGTCATTATCGGCACGCTGTTCCTGACCGTGTGTTTTTTCCGTGCGCGGGCGGGGCAATTCTCGCCCACGCGGCATTTCGGGTTCGAGGCCGCCGCCTGGTACTGGCATTTTGTCGATGTGGTGTGGCTGTTCCTGTTCGTCTGCATCTATTATCTGGGCCGCAGCGCGATTGTCGCGGGCTGAGTGGCGGCGCCTGGCGCTGCCGGGCCTGCTGGCTTTCCTCTTTTTCTGGATCTTTATCGGGCTTGGCGTGTGGCAGCTGCACCGGCTGACATGGAAGCTCGGCATTATCGCCGAGATCCGCCACGCGCAGAACGCCCCGCCCATTCCCATGCCGGCCCATCCCACCCGGTTCGAGAAAGTCCGGATCAGCGGCCAGTGGGTACCGGGCAAGGCGGCCCTGTATGGCGATGAGGTGCATAACAGCCCGCAAGGCCCCATGGAGGGGGCACAGCTGATCATGCCGCTGCGCGAGGCAAATGGCACGGTGGTGCTGGTGGATCTGGGCTGGGTAAAGGGGCAGACGCCCAAACCCATGCCTGACCTGCCCGCCAATCCGTCCGGCTATGTGCATGTGCAAAGCCGCCCCGGCTGGTTTGCCGCCCCGGATGATCCAGCGCATCAGCTCTATTACACGCTCGATGCGCAGAAGATTGGCGCTGGGCTCGGGCTGGCCCATGTCGCCCCCTATATGCTGATCGCGCTGGGGCCCAAGCCGCCGCCCGGCAGCCTTTTACCGGAGCCTGCGCAAAATCTTCCCACACCGCCGAACAATCATTATGAATACGCGCTCACCTGGTTCGGCTTTGCCGGCGTTCTGGTGTTCGAGTTCATTTTCATCGCCCGGAAGAGACTGCGCATTTCATGACCCCTTATGCCCGCCTGGAGCAAAAATTCGCCAAGATCGCCTGCCTGAACGAGGCCGCCGCTATGCTAAGCTGGGATGCCGCCGCGATGATGCCCGATGGCGGTGCCGAGGCGCGGGGCGAGCAGCTTGCCACGCTGGCCGGACTTGCGCACGAATTTTTGGCCGATCCTGAAATTGCCGCGGATCTGGAAGCCGCCACCCCGCAGACCGATTGGCAGGAGGCCAATGTGGGGCTGATGCGCGAGGCGCATCTGCGCGCCACCGCCCTGCCGCGCGATCTGGTGGAAGCCAGCGTGCGCGCCGCCCGCCTTTGCGAGACAATCTGGCGCCAGGCCCGTGCTGAGAATGATTTTGCCGCCGTGCGCGCCCCTTTGGGCGAGGTTGTCGCCCTTACCCGCGACTCTGCTGGGATTTTGGGCGAGGCTTTGGGCATGTCCCCGTATGATGCGCTGATGAGCCAGTATCAGCGTGGTGTGAGCGCGGCCGAGGCCGGGGCGATTTTTACCCGCTATGCCGGATTCTTGCGCGAAGCCCTGCCGCGCGCCGAGGCGCTGCAAGCCGCCCGCCCACAGCCCGAACTGCCCGCCGGGGGGCCGTATCCGCAAGACCGTCAGGCAGCCCTGGCGCGTGATCTTGCCGCCGCCGCCGGGCTGGATTTTTCCCGCGCCCGGCTTGATATTTCCGCCCATCCCTTTTGCGGCGGCACGGCGAGCGATATCCGCATCACCACCCGGTATGACGAGACCGATGCCGCCTCGGCCCTGATGGGCGTTCTGCACGAGACCGGCCATGCGCTGTATGAGCAGAACTTGCCCACCGCCTTTCGCCGTCAGCCGGTGGGTGAGGCCGCCGGCATGGCCGTGCATGAAAGCCAGTCCCTGATCGTGGAGATGCAGGCGGTGCGGGGCGACGCGTACCTCACCCATCTCGCGCGGCTGATGAGTGCGGCCTTTAACAAGCCGGTCGGTCTGCCCGCGCTTAAAACCCGCCTGCGCCATGTGCGGCGCAGCTTCATCCGGGTGGAGGCGGACGAGATGACCTATCCCGCCCATGTGCTGCTGCGCTTTAATCTGGAGCAGGCGCTGCTCTCGGGTGATCTGGCCGTGGCCGACCTGCCAGGTGCCTGGAATGACGGGCTCACCTCCCTGCTCGGCATCACCCCGCCCGATGACACGCAAGGCTGCCTGCAGGATATCCATTGGTATGATGGCGCGATCGGCTATTTCCCCTCTTACACGCTGGGCGCGATGGCGGCGGCCCAGCTCATGGCGGCCGCGCGCCGGGAGCTGCCGGATCTGGAGCGGCATTTCGCGCAAGGCGATCTCTCACCGCTCACGGGTTGGCTGGCGCGGCATGTGCATGGGCTGGGGGCAAGCCTTGGCTTTAACGAAATCCTGGAAAATGCCACGGGCGAGACGCTGAACCCGGATTATTTCGAGGCGCATCTCACCGCCCGTTATCTCACTTAAGATGGAGACGATTTTCGCGCCCATCACCGGCCGGGGTGGGGCGGTGACCGTGCTGCGTCTCTCCGGCGCGCGGGCTTTTTCCATCGCCGGGCGGCTATGCGCGCTCCCCCCACCGCGCCGCGCATCCTTGCGCCGCCTGCGCCATGAAGGGCGGGATCTGGACGAGGCGCTGCTCGTAACCTTCCCCGCCCCCGCCAGCTTCACGGGTGAGGATGTGGTGGAATTGTCGCTGCATGGCGGCCGCGCGGTGTTGGCGGCGGTGAGCCACGCGCTGGTCGCGCTTGGCGCGCGCCCGGCCGAGGCGGGGGAATTTTCCCGCCGCGCCTACCTGAATGGCCGGCTCGACCTGCTGGCGGCGGAAGCCATGGCCGATCTCATCGCGGCGGAGACGGAAGCCCAGCGCGCCCAGGCCTTGAGCGGCGGCGATGCGTTGCGTGCCGCGATTACCAGCTGGCGCACCCGCCTGCGCGACCTCATGGCCCAGCAGGAGGCGCTGATCGATTTTCCGGATGAAGATCTGCCGCCCGAGGTGGAGGCAGCCTTGCTGGCGGGCCTCAAGGATCTGCGCGATGAAATGCGCGCGCTTTTGGCTAAGGCCCCGGCGGCCGAGCGCCTGCGCGAGGGGTTGGAATTCGTGATTCTGGGGGCGCCGAACGCGGGCAAATCCACCTTGCTCAACGCGCTGGCGGGGGAGGATGTGGCGATTGTCTCCGACCTGCCCGGCACCACGCGCGATGCGGTGGGCGTGCGGGTGGATCTGGGCGGAATCCCCGTGCATGTTACCGACACAGCGGGTCTGCGCGAGACCATGGACCGGATCGAGGCCGAAGGCGTGCGCCGCGCCAAAGCCCGCGCCGCGCGTGCGGATTTTCTGATCCTCGCGGCTCCGCCGGGCGCGCCCTTCCCAGAGCCGTTGCCCGGCATCGCGCATATCAGGCTGCGGACCAAGGCCGATTTGCTAGATCGGCCGGGACGGGAGGATGAAATATGCATCTCGGCCCAGACCGGGCAGGGCATGGTGCAGTTACGCGCCTGCCTCGCGGCCGAGGCGGCGGCCCTGACCGACACCAAGGGTATGGCAAGCCTTGCCCGCCCGCGCCAAATTGCCTGCGTGCGCGATACCGCCCTGGCGCTGGATGCGGCCTTGGCGCTGGAGGATGCCGAATTGCGCGGCGAGGAGCTGCGCCTGGCCGCGCAGGCGCTGGGGCGTTTGGTTGGCGCTATTGGGGTTGAAGAAGTGCTGGATGCCGTGTTCTCGGGCTTTTGCATCGGCAAATAGGAATTATCCCAGTGGGTTAACCCCCATCGCCGCCAGTCCGGCCCAGCTTGTCGCGCTTAAAGAGGGACGGCGGTAATAATTGAAGGCAAGCTCCGGCTGGCCCGGCTTTAAGGCCGGCCCAACGCGCAGCCCGGTGCTCATCTCAGCCGCCACAGTGGCGTAAACATAGCCCGAGGGCGCGATATTCCGCCGCACCGTGGTCCAGAATCCGGCGGCGAGATCATTGCTCATCCGCTTCAGTGCCAGCATGGCAAAAGATGTGCCCTCCAGCCATATGCCCTGGCTGGCCGCGGAAAACCCAATTCCCGCCCCGTGCTGCAAGGCCAGAATCGCCTTGAACGCGCTCTTGGCATCGCCCAGCCCGGCCAGATACGGCCAAATCCCGGCATCGGCGCAAAGAGTGCGGTTCACCTGCCCGCCAGGCCCCATGCCGGTGGCGAACAGGCCGGATTTGGCATTGAACATGCCGCGCACGAAGGCAGCCGCATGCTGGGCATCCGCCTTTCGGCCCACGGCGTGGAAGGCGGCGGAAAGATCGGTATTCTGCTCGGTGCTTTGCCAGAGGAGTTTGCTCTGGTGCGCATCGAACCCGTAAAACCCGCCATAATAACCGCTGGGCGCGCGGAGCTGCGCGTTCAGGAAATCTCCGGCCCGCTTGGCGGGCTCTTTCAGCCCCAAGGCGGCCCAGAGCAGCATGGCCCAGGCCACGGGGCCGGAATCGGTGCCAAGCTGGTAGGGATCCTCATCCCATTGCTGGGTTTTGCTGTTCCAAAATCCGGGCAGCTTCGCGGGTGTGGCCATGGCGCCGGCCTGGTAGGCATTGCGCAGCCGCCCATCATGAAAAAACCGGTCATGCGCCTGGGCGATGGCGAGCGCCTGGCCAATCCGCAGGGCATCGCTACGCGCGCCCGCGGCCAGCAGCAGCAGCCCGGCCAGCGCATTATCATACACATAGGCGGCATTGGCCTGGGTGAGGTCGAACGCGTTCGCCCCCTTGCCCTGGCGCACCAGATAGGAATGCAACAGCACCGGCCCTGGCGGCAGGGCGGCCATATGGGCCTTGATCGCGGCTGCGAAAGAGGGCGGCTTGCCCGCCGCCCAGGCGGCACTACCGGCCAAAAAATCCCGGCGCGGCAGGCTCATGCGCCAGCGCACCGGGGGAAGGCGGTTTTCATTCCAGCAATTCTGCGAGCAGTTCCGTGGTGCGGCCATTGGCGATGGTCGCGGCCCTGGCATCGTAATGAATACCATTCACCCGTGCGAAGGCATGCTGCACGCCGGGATAGGTAAAGGCATCCACCCATTCATTTTCCGCCAGCGCGTCCAGTAGTTTTTCCTGCGCCTCGGCGGGAAAATATTCATCCTGCTCGGCAATATGCAGCATCAGCGGCGCGTCGATCTTATTGAACTCGCCGGCCAGATTATCCAGCGCGACACCGTAATAAGAGACATTTACATCCGCGTCCGAGCGTGTGGCCATCATCACGGCCAAACGCCCGCCCAGGCAAAACCCCATGGTGCCCACGCGGCCATTGCAGCCGGGCAGGGCGCGCGCCGCCTTCAGCGTCACGATGAGATCCTCCACCCCTTTATCCTGGTCGAACCCGTTCATTAGCGCGAAGGCCTTCTGCCATTCGGCCTCGCTCTTGTCGGTGAGGTTCACGCCAGGCTCCTGCCGCCAGAACAAATCCGGCGCCACGGCCATAAACCCTTGCGCGGCCAGCTCTTCGCCGGTGGCGCGCAGCGCGTCATTCACCCCGAAAATTTCCTGGATCAGCACGACCGCGCCGGCATTTTCCTTGTTTTTTGGTGTCCAGACATAGGCGGTAAACTCGCCCGCGCCATCGGCGGCCGGCAACGTAATCTCATGCATAGTGCGCTCTCCCAGCTTTGGTGTGCGCGCTATACATAATACTCCTGCAGCGGGGCGAAACCATTAAAATTCTGACTGGCATAAGTTGTTACATACGCGCCCGTATCGTGGATCAGCACGCGGTCGCCCGTCTTTAAATCCAGCGGCAGATGGTAGGGGGTTTTCTCATAAATCACATCCACGCCATCGCAGGAGGGGCCAGCCAGCACCACCGGGCCCATCGGGCCGGTGCCGGCCGATATGCGGTAGCGAATCGCCTCGCCCTCGGTTTCCGCCAGCCCGCCATAACGGCCAATATCCAGATACACCCAGCGGCGCTCATCCTCTGGCATGCGTTGGCAGACCAGCACGGCCTCGGCCGCCACCACCCCGGCATTGCCCACCATGGCGCGCCCCGGCTCAAGCAGCATGTCTGGCAGGTCATTGCCAAAATGCTGTGTCATGGCGGTCATGATGGCGCTGCCGAATTGATCGGCCTCGGGCACGTCCTCCTGGTAGCGGATCGGGAAGCCGCCGCCCAGATTGAGCATTTTCAATTCCACCCCATGGTTCTTCAGGTCGGTGAAGAGCATCGCCACCTCGGCGATGGCGAGTTTATAAGCCTCGGCGCCGGTTTGCTGGCTGCCGACATGGAAGGACAGGCCATGCGGCACCAGCCCCATGGCGGGCGCGGCCAGCAGCAGCGCCTTGGCGCGCGCGCAGGTGGTGCCGAATTTCTTTGAGAGCGGCCATTCCGCCCCGGCATTATTCACCGCGATGCGGCAATACACTTTCGCGCCGGGCGCGTGCGCGGCGATTTTGTCCAGCTCCTCAGCCGAATCGAAGGCGTAAAGCGGCACGCCATGGGCGTGCGCCGCGGCAATGGCGGAGGCTTTCTTGACCGTGTTGCCAAACGAGATGCTGTCCGCGGCTGCGCCGGCGGCCAGGCATTGCTCGATCTCGGGCAGCGAGGCGGCATCAAAACACGCCCCTTGCTCGGCCAGCAGGCGCAGAATGGGCGCGGCCGGGTTGGCCTTTACCGCGTAATAGATTTTGGCGGCGGGCAGGGCGCGGCGCAACGCGGCGTAATTCTCCGCCACGCGGTCCAGATCAAGAACCAAGCACGGCGTTTCCGGCTGGGTATCAAGAAACGAAGCGATCTTGGGTGTCATCGCCCACTCCCTTCTTCTCAGAGGCCCGCCTGATCAGGACGGCGGGCCAGGTTACAAAACGGTCCAACGAACCAGCCAACTTCCGGGTTCCCCCGGCTGTGCTGCCAGAACGCGTGACGCCGTTGCGTAACCGGAAGACCGGCAGAGGCACGTACGTTGCTGCGTGAAGGCCAGATAGGGCCGTTATCCGCGTAACGCAAGATAAATTTTATAAATTTTCACGTCCTGGCAAATTGTCACGTATTGCAACCTGGCCTGCCCAAACCGGCTCGGCCTCGCTATTGTAACAAGCATGGAAACGCTGCCGCATATTCTTGTTGTTGATGATGACCGTGAAATCCGTGAGCTGCTGGCCAAGTTCCTGGAGCGCCAGCGTCTGCGCGTAACCACCGCGCGCGACGCCAAGGAGGCCAGGCGCGCTTTCGTCAACGGCCATTACCAGCTGGTGGTGCTGGATCTGATGTTGCCGGGCGAGGGCGGGCTGGAGCTGGCCCGCTGGTTCCGCGCCGAGACCAATGTGCCGATCATCATGCTCACCGCCATGGCGGAAGAGACGGACCGGATCATCGGGTTGGAGCTGGGCGCGGATGATTACGTGACCAAGCCCTTCAACCCGCGCGAATTGCTGGCCCGGATTCGCGCCGTGCTGCGCCGCACTGGCGAGGCCGAGGACCGTGCGCCCGCCCAAACGCCCAAGAGCTACCATTTTTCCGGCTGGGTGCTGGAGACGGCGCGCCGCCGCCTGGCCGACCCGAACGGGGTGGAGGTCTCGCTCACGGGCGGCGAGTATGATTTGCTGGTCGCATTGCTGGATCGGCCCAACCGTGTGCTCACGCGCGACATGCTGCTGGATTTGCTGCGCGGGCGCCAGGCTGGGCCGTTTGACCGGGCGATCGATGTCGCCATTTCCCGCTTGCGCCGCAAGCTTGAGGATGATGGCCGCAACGCCCAGCTCATCAAAACCGTGCGCGGCGGCGGCTATGTGCTCTCCACCCCGGTGGAGCGGCGTTGAGAGCCAGCTTCCTGCCCAACAGCCTTGGCCGGCGCATGGCGCTGATCCTGCTGGTCGGCTTCGCGCTGATCCAGCTGCTCGGCCTGCTAATTCACACCTTCAACCAGATCAAGCTGGAACGCCTGGCCGAGGAGCAGGAATTCGCTACGCGCGCGGTCATCATCTACCGGCATATCGCGTTGGCCCCGCCAGGCGAGCGCGCCGCCCTCATCGCCCGCGAGCCGCTGCCCAAGGGTGATACCATCAGCCTGACCTTGCTGCCCCCCGTGGCCAACAGCTTTCCCATGCCGCTCGGTGCGCGCGAGACCATCCGCGCGGCCATCTTCTCTTATGGCATTCCCCCCGCCATCCATCCGCACGGGTTGATTCTGCGCGCCTCCGGTCCGCCCGTGCGCTATTCCGTCAGTTTTGGCTTGCCGGATGCCCTGCTGCTGCCGCCCCCTGGAGAGAATGGCGGTCTGCATCATGGTCATAATGGCGCCATACCGCCGGCGGAGGAGGGGTTGCTCTCGCTCGACCAGTTCATGCCGCCTTTATTCTGGCTCACCATTTCCACGCATATTCCCACACCTGCCCCGTGGCATTCGCCGGGCTTTGCCACCGCCTTTCTGGTGATGACGGTGCTGGGCGCGATCATGATCGCCTGGGCGGTGCGGCGCTTGTTGAGCCCGGTAAAAACCCTGGCCGCCGCGGCCGAGGCGCTGGGGCGCGATGTGGCCAATGCCCCCTCGCTGCCCGAAACCGGCCCGCGCGAGATCGCCACCGCGGCCGTGGCCTTCAACACCATGGCGGCGCGAATCCGCCGTTTTGTCGAGGACCGCACCTTCCTGCTCACCGCCATTGGGCATGATCTGCGCACGCCGATCACGCGGCTGAAATTGCGCGCAGAATATATGGAGGATGAGGAGCAGCGGACCAAAATGCTGGCCGATTTGGATGAGATGGAGGCGATGGTGGCGGCCACCCTGGCCTTTGGGCGCGACAGCACGGCCACCGCGCCGTTGGTGCGGCTCGACCTTGCCAGCTTGCTGCGCACCATATTGGACGAGGCCGCCGATGGCGCCCCCCAGCATGCCGCGGCGCTGGATTTTGCGGGGCCCGACCATCTGCCCATTACCGCCCGGCCGCTCGCGCTCAAGCGGGCATTCACCAACCTGATCGGCAATGCGCTAAAATACGGCGATGCCGCGCATGTCACCCTGCATAAGCCGTTCAAGGGGCAGGTGCGGATCGATATTGACGATGTGGGGCCGGGCATTCCGCCAGAAGAGATGGAGCGCGTGTTCGAGCCCTTCCACCGGCTGGAGAGTAGCCGCAACCGCGAGACCGGCGGCTCTGGCCTGGGTTTGTCCATCGCCCGCAATATTTTGCGCGCCCATGGCGGCGACATCCAGCTGATCAACTTGCCTGAACGCGGCCTGCGCGCGAGCGTGACCCTGCCGGCCTGATTCCCCTCTTGCGCGCGCCGGGTCAGGCCCGGTATGCGCCATGCTCATGCGCCGTATTGCGGATAGGCTGAGGCGGCTGCCCCGGCCGCTGATCGCCATTGATGGTTTACCCTGCGCGGGCAAGACAACCCTGGCTGTGCGGCTAGCCCAGATGCATGATCTCGAAATCCTGCATCTGGATGAGTTTATTTTACCCGAATCCGCCTGGACCGGGCACCGTCCGGCATTTCCTTTCCCCTATATACGCTACGAGGAATTTTTGCGCGCGGTGACCGATCTGGCCGAGACGGGCGAATGCGCCTACGCGCCGTTTGATTGGACCCGCCAGGAGATTGCCCCGCTCAAGCGCCGCCTGACCTTAAAGCGGCCCGTGATCGTGGAGGGGATTTCCGCCCTGGTGCCGTTGCTGAGCCGCCATTACGGGCTGAAGATTTTCATAGATAGCGACCGCGCCAGCGTGCTGGAGGCGGCGCGCTCGCGCAGCCTTGGCATATGGGCGCGGGAATGGCGGGAGTTATTCCTGCCCAGCGCCGATATGTATATGCTCACCCGCCCCTGGAAACGGGCCGATCTGGTGCTGCCCGGGCGCGGTAGCGCTCTCAAGCGGCAGACGTATTAATCAGTTGCCTCCAGGGCCTCATGCGCTTCCAGCCACGCCAGCTCGGCCTCGTCCATATCCTTTTTCAGCGCGCCCAGACGCTGGGTCACCCGTGCCAGTTCCGCGCTTTTGCCGGGCGCGTACATGGCCTCATCCGCGAGCCGGGCTTCAAGCACGGCTTTTTCGGCCGCGAGCTTGGCCAGCTTCTGTTCAGCCGCCTTGGCCGCCTGGCGCAAGGGGGCGAGCTTTGCCCGCGCCTCGGCCCGGGCGGCCTTGTCGTTCCTGCGCGGCTCGGCTCCCTGTTTTGGCGCCGCTGTGCCTGAACGTTCGCCCATGGTGGCGGCATAGGCGGCCAGATCACCCTCGAACGGCGTTGCCTTGCCATCGGCCACCAGCAGCAGCCGGTCGGCCACCAGATCGACCAGATACGGATCGTGGGAGATCAGCACCACCGCCCCCTCGAAGGCGGTGAGCGCCTTGACCAGCGCGTCGCGCGCGTCGATGTCGAGATGGTTGGTCGGCTCGTCCAAAATCAGCAGATGTGGCGAATCGCGCGTGGCAAGCGCCAGTAGCAGCCGCGCCTTCTCACCGCCGGACATGGCGCCGACCTTTGTGTTCACCCGGTCCGCATCCAGCCCGAAGCGCGCCGCCTGGGCGCGGATTTGCGGCGGCAGGGCGCGCGGCAGGGCGCGGGCCAGATGGTCGTAGGGCGTGTCCTCCAGCACCAGATCATCCTCCTGATGCTGGGCGAAATAGCCCACCCGCAGCCCCTTCACCCGGAATTCCCGCCCGTGCAGGGCACCAAGCCGCCCGGCCAGCAGCTTGGCGAGGGTAGATTTGCCGTTACCATTCTGCCCCAGCAGCGCGATGCGGTCTTCCATGTCGATGCGCAGCGACACGCCGCGCAGCACGGGCATGCCGTTATAGCCGATATCCACGCCCTCGAGCTGGACCATGGGCGGGGGCAGATCCTCGGGCGAGGGGAAGGAGAATTCGGTTGCCTGATCTTCTACCACCGCGTCGATTTGCGGCAGCCGTTCCAGCGCCTTGATCCGGCTTTGCGCCTGGCGGGCCTTGGTGGCCTTGGCGCGGAACCGGTCGATGAAGGACTGCATATGCGCCCGCTGGGTGGCCACGCGCTCGGCCGCGCGGGCCTGCTGCAACGCGCGCTCGGTGCGGATGCGCACGAATTCCGCAAAGCCGCCGGGGGTGAGGGTGAGTTTGCCGCCCTCCAGATGGGCAATGGCCTGCACCGCGCGGTCCAGCAATTGCCGGTCATGGCTGACCAGCAGAATGGCGCCGGGAAAATTCCGCAAATAGGTTTCGAGCCAGAGCGTGGCTTCCAGGTCCAGATGGTTGGTCGGCTCGTCCAGCAGCAGCAGATCGGGGCGGGAGAACAGCACGGCGGCCAGGGCCACGCGCATGCGCCAGCCGCCGGAATAGCTGCTCATGGGCCGGGCCTGCCACTCTTTCGAAAAGCCGAGCCCGGCCAGAATGGAGGCCGCGCGCGCGGGGGCGGCATCGGCCTCTATGGCGAGGAGGCGTTCATGAATATCGGCCAGTTCTTCGGGCGGCGTGGCCGGGTTTTCGGCCGCGTCCAGCAGCTCGGCCCGTTCGGTATCGGCGGCCAGCACCACATCCAGCGGGGTGGTGTCACCACCTGGGGCTTCCTGCGCCACATAGCCCAGCCGCACGCGCTGGCCCAGGCGGATGCTGCCGCCATCAGGGCGGATCTGCCCGGCGATGAGTTTCAGCAGCGTGGATTTGCCAGCCCCATTGCGGCCGATCAGCCCAATGCGGCGGCCTTCATCCACCATCAGGCTCGCATGCGCCAGCAACGGCCGGCCGGCAATGCTGTAAGACAGGTCTTCCAGGGTCAGAACGCTCATGCGCCTGCTCTAACCTGCAAAGGTGGGGCTTGCCCAGCCCGTTGCGCCCCGCTATTTGCGCCGCAACATTCACACGGAAGCATATATCATGGCCACTGAACGCACCCTCTCCATCATCAAGCCCGACGCTACCCGCCGCAACCTCACCGGCAAGATCAACGCCAAGTTCGAGGAGGCGGGCCTGACCGTCGCCGCCGCCAAGCGCCTGCAACTCACCCGCGCCCAGGCAGAGGCGTTTTATGCTGTGCATGCCGCGCGCCCGTTCTTTAACGACCTGGTGAGCTTCATGATCTCGGGCCCGGTGGTGGCGCAGGTGCTGGTGGGTGAGAACGCCATCGCCAAAAACCGTGACATCATGGGCGCCACCAACCCGGCCAATGCGGCACCGGGCACCATCCGCGCTGAGTTCGCCGAGAGCATCGAGGCGAATTCCGTGCATGGTTCCGACAGCCCGGAGACGGCGGCGCAGGAAATTTCGTTCTTCTTCGCCGAGATCGAGATCGTCGCCTAAGGGTAAGGTTCTCGCGGCCTTTTTGAAAAAAGGCCGCCCCCAAAAACTTTTGCAAGCAGGGCCGGAGTTTGTGACTCCATGGGGAGGCTTCCCATGGACCCACAGCCCCTGGCCCCGTTTGTAAAGTTTTTTTGGTCCCGCTTTTTGTTCACAAAAAGCGGGGTTTTTTTATCTCACCGTCCGGTCCATTTCGCCTCATACACTTTCGCGCCGGGCGGAATCACCATCTCCTTATCCGCCTTGGCTTCCGTAATGCGCAGGGCGTTCAGCGCCAGCAGCAGGGCGGCCGTGCTCATCATCCCCGGGGGAATCCACTGGATCAGCCCGCCCAGGAGCTGGTCATATTGCGGGGATATGCCGGGATAGAGCCGTCCGCACAGCGAATAGAAAGAATAAAGCTCCCGGTTGCTGAGCGCGATGGTGGCGCTGACCGCGATTTGCGGGAACATCACCAAAAACCCCGTGCCGCCGCGGATGATATGTGAAAACCGCGCAGGGGGTTTGGCCCGCGGGTCCAGCGCCACATGCCAGAACAACAGGCCGGCACTCAGGCAGCTTAAATTCATCACCGCATAGAGCAGCGGATCCAGCATTGCCGTGAAATGCACGGCCGGGATCAGCCAGATATCGGTGCAGAGCAGCAGCAAGGCGGCGGCTACCAGCGGGTGGCTTAGCCCCCGCAAGGGCCGGCGCACCCAGGCGCTGCCGGCGATTTGCCCCACCCAGGTGGGCGCGCCCAGGCGCAGCACACCGCCCATCCAACCCACGGCGATGAAAAACGGCCCGAACATGCCCAAAGCCACCGCCTGCACCCGGTTCAGGAAGAACATATGCTGGGCCATGTACTCAAAATGCGTCTGCAGAACGAAATAAATGGCGGCAAGCCCCAGCAGGAAGAGGACCCGCCTGAGCCGGTGCGGCCGCGCGGCCACGGGCAGGCGGCGCATGCCCTTGATGTACCACAGCACGCACAGCCACACGCCCAGAAACACTGGCGCGTTGAAGATGAAGGGGAAGATATAGGGCAATCGCGCCGGGGCAAAGCGGCAGAGCAGATCCACCGCCAGTGCCGCCAGCAATATCAGCCCTTCAGCCAAGAGCTTTATCCAACGGCACGCCGGGCAGGGCGCGGCTGGTGCGGATGGTTTGCAGTGTCTGCACCCGGGCGACTGCGGGCGCGTTGGTCAGCCGCGCGGTGAGCTGGTTTTCGTGCGCCGCGTCGCGCGCCACGAGCTTGAGCAGAAAATCCCCGCCGCCGCGGATCATGTGGCATTCGCGTACTTCCGGCCAACTGGCCACCAGCGTCTCGAACGCCTCCAGCACCGCGAGTTTCTGGCTCTCCAGCCCGACAATGACGAAAAACGAAATCTGCCAGCCAAGCTTCTGCGCATCGGTTTGCGCGTGGTAGCCTTGGATATAGCCCGCCTCCTCCAGCCTTCGCACGCGGCGCAGGCAGGGCGGGGGCGAGATGCCGGCACGGCGCGCCAGCTCCACATTGGTCATGCGGCCATCTTCTTGCAGCTCGGCGAGGATTTTACGGTCGATCTCGTCGAGGATCAGCGTCTCGGGCTCGGTTTGCATACGGTCCTTGCGGGGTTGGGTCTGCGCGCAATATAATTGCGCGGCGGAATTTGACCATGGGGCGCGATCAGGCGCCGTAGCCGACAATTCCCTTGATCTCAAGAAAATCATTGAGCGCGAAATCCGCATATTCGCGCCCATTGCCAGATTGCTTGTAGCCGCCGAACGGGGCGAAATAATCGGAGTCGGGATTATTGATGTAAACGCTGCCCGCGCGCATTTTCGCCGCCACATCGCGCGCGGCGGCCAGATCCCCGCTTTGCACATAGGCGGCCAAGCCATAGGCCGTGTCATTCGCGATCTCGATGGCCTGATCCAGATTGTCATACGGGATGAGGGAGAGCACGGGGCCGAAAATCTCCTCGCGCTCAATGGCCATGCCGGGGCGCACATGCCCAAACACGGTGGGCCGCGCATAATAGCCTTTATTCAGCCCGGCAGGGCGGCCAAGCCCGCCGCAGGCCAGGGTCGCGCCCTCGTCGATCCCGGCCTTGATCAGGCGCTGCACCTTGTCGAACTGCGTCTGGCTGACCAGCGGGCCCAGAACCGTATCGGCCGACCACGGATTGCCGGTGGTCTGCCGGCCCGCCTCATCGGCGGCGATGGCCAGCGCTGTATCATGCAGCGCGCGCGGCACCAGCATGCGGGTCGCGGCATCGCAGGATTGGCCGGAATTGATAAAACACGCGCCAATGCCCTGCCGCACGGCGGATTCCAGCGCCACATTGGGCAGCAGGATATTGGCCGATTTGCCGCCCAGCTCCTGTGTCACGCGCTTAACCGTGCCGGCCGCGGCCTGAGCCACGATAATTCCCGCGCGTGTCGAGCCGGTAAAGGACATCATGTCCACATCCGGATGTTCGGCGAGTTTCTGCCCCACATCCGGCCCCGTGCCGTTGACGAGGTTGAACACCCCCTTGGGCACGCCCGCCTCATGCATGATCTCGGCGAAGATAATGGCGTTCAGCGGCGCGAGCTCGGAGGGTTTGAGCACCATGGTGCAGCCAGCCGCCAGGGCCGGGGCGACCTTGCAGACAATCTGGTTGAGCGGCCAGTTCCAGGGCGTGATCAGGCCGCACACGCCAATCGGCTCCTTCACCACGCGGGTGGTGCCGCGCATTTCGGCGAAGGGGAAGGTTTCGAGCACCTTGATCATCGTCTCCAGGTGCTTTTGGCCTGCCATGGCCTGGGATGAGCGGGCAAAGCCAATGGGTGCCCCCATTTCGCGCGTGCAGGCCTCGGCGATTTCGTCGTACCGGCGGATATAGGCGGCAAGGCAGCGCTTGAGCAGGGCCAGGCGCTCGGCTTGGCTGGTGCGGGCAAAAGCGGGAAAGGCGGCGCGGGCGGCGGCCACGGCGCGGTCTATATCAGCCTGCCCGGCGCCCGCGATCTCGGTAAAGGGGGCTTCTGTCGCCGGGTCGATAACGGGGATGCGTGAGGGGCTGAGCGGCTCCAGCCAGGCGCCATCGATATAGAATTTCAATCTCTTGGGCATGGGGCTCTCCTGGCCTGGGTGGGCGTTGGCATGCAGATTGTCAGATGCGGCGGCGTTTGCGTAGGGGGCTTGTGTAGGCCCGCATGCGGGTTTAGGCCCGGACTTTAAGATGAGCACACGTATCGATCCGCGCCTGATGGCCGAGGGGCGCCGTACACGCGGCGCGCTTTATGCGAGCATCGGGCTCGGACTGGTCTCGGCCTGGGCCATCATCGCGCAGGCGGTGCTGCTGGCGCATGTGGTTAATGGCCTGTCCTTCCGGCATTTCACGCTGGGCGGTGTGGCGCCGGAGCTTTGGGGTCTGGCTGGGTTGTTCCTGCTGCGCGCGGGGCTCACCCATGCGGCCGAAATCACCGCCTTTCGCGCCGCCGCGCAAATCAAGACCCATCTGCGCGAGAGTGTTCTCGCCCATATCTTCGCCCTGGGGCCGGTGCGCGCGGCCGATGAGGCGAGCGCCGACATTGCCGGCACGCTGGTTGAGGGGGTGGAGGCGCTGGAGCCTTATTTCTCCCGCTACGTGCCGCAAATGGCGCTGTGTGTCGCGGTGCCGCTCGCGATTCTCGCCCTGGTGTTTCCCATGGACTGGATCAGCGGCCTCATCCTGCTGGTGGCGGGCCCATTGGTGCCGCTTTTCATGGTGTTCGTTGGCATACGGGCCGAGGCGGTGAACCAGCGCCAATGGGAAAAGCTGCTGCTGATGAGCGCGCATTTCCTCGACATGCTGCAAGGGCTGACAACGCTGAAACTGTTTGGCCGCGCGCGCGATGAAATCGAAATCATCGCCCGCATCACCGATGATTACCGCCGCACCACCATGGCGGGCTTGCGCATTGCCTTCCTCACCTCGGCGGTTCTGGAATTTTTCGCCTCCCTTGCCATCGCCCTGGTCGCGGTGATGTTTGGCGCGCGGCTGCTGCATGGGCATATCGCGTTTTATCCGGCCTTTCTGGTGCTGCTGCTGGCGCCGGAATATTTCATGCCGCTGCGCGGGCTTTCGGTGCATTACCATGCGCGCATGACCGCGATTGCCGCGGCAAAACGCATCTTCGCGCTGCTGGATGAGCCTTTGGCCCCGCCCGCCACCGGCACGCTGCCCGCTTTGGCCGAAATTTCGCTTTCCCTTTTGGATGTGGGCTTTGCCTATGCGCCCGGCGCGCCGGTACTGGCGGGGTTGAGTGCTGAATTTCCCGCCGGCTCGCTCACCGCCATTGTGGGTGAGAGCGGGGCTGGCAAAACCACGCTGGCCCGGCTTTTGCTGGGCTTCATGCGGCCCACAGAGGGGCAAATTCTCGTCAATGGACGAAATCTCGCTGAAATCGCGCCCGAGAATTGGTGGGAGCATCTGGCCTGGGTGCCGCAAAATCCGCGTTTGTTTCAGGGCAGCATCGCGGCCAATTTGCGCCTGGGCGCGCCCGATGCCGACATGGCGGCCCTGCGCGAGGCCGCCCTTGCTGCGCGCGCGCTCGATTTCATCGAGGCGCTACCAGACGGGTTTGAGACGCAAGTGGGCGAGGGCGGGGCCCGGCTTTCGGGCGGGCAGATCCAGCGTCTGGCGCTGGCGCGGGCCTATCTTAAAAACCCGCGCCTGCTGATT
>JAKBBM010000050.1 GCA_021808545.1 Pseudomonadota bacterium
AGCGAGGCGTTGAACCGGCTGAATGCGCGGGTGCTGGAGGCGATGGCCGAAATGAAGGCGCTGTTTGGCAAGTAGCCTGGCCCATAAAAAACCCCGCGGTAGGCTATGCGCGCCGCGGGGGGGGGGGGCTTATAGTGGCGTCGTCGCTGTTCAGACCGTCTCGGCCAGACGTTGGCGCACCGCCTGGCGTTGCTCGGCTACTTGCGCCTTCATCGATTTTTGCAGCTTCTCGAAGCTGCGGACCTCGATCTGGCGCACCCGCTCACGCGAGATGTCGTAGTGCTGCGACAGCTCTTCGAGAGTGGTCGGGTTGTCCTTAAGCCGTCGCTCGGTCAGAATATGCCGCTCGCGCGCGGAGAGGGTTTGTAGCGCCGTTGCGAGCAGCGCCTTGCGGCCGGTCAGCTCTTCGCGATCGGCTATCTCGGTCTCCTGGCTGGCCGATTCGTCCACCAGCCAATCCTGCCATTCGCCTTCGCCTTCCATCTTGATGGGCGCGTTCAGGCTGCTATCGGCCGAGGACAGGCGGCGGTTCATATTCACCACATCCTGCTCTGGCACATCCAAAAGATGCGCGATCTTGCTCACCTGTTCGGGCTGCAGATCGCCATCCTCGATCGCCTGCATCTGGCCCTTCAGCCGGCGCAGGTTAAAGAACAGCTTTTTCTGCGCCGCGGTGGTGCCCATTTTCACCAGCGACCAGGAATGCAGGATATATTCTTGTATGGCGGCGCGGATCCACCACATGGCATAAGTGGAAAGACGGAAGCCGCGGTCCGGATCGAAGCGCTTGACGGCCTGCATCATGCCGACATTGCCTTCGGAGATCAGTTCGGACACGGGCAGCCCGTAGCCGCGATAGCCCATGGCGATCTTCGCCACGAGCCGCAGATGGGAATTAACGAGCTTATGCGCCGCTTCCTGGTCGCCCAGGTCGCGCCAGGCGCGGGCAAGCCGCTCTTCTTCCTCTTGCGCCAGCATGGGATATTTGCGGATTTCCTGCATATAGCGCGTGAGGCTGGTGTCGGGCGCCAGACTTGAAATTGTGGAGGCCATGAAACGGATACTCCTCTTGATCTTGCCGCATTCCATGGCGGGCCGGAGGACCCGGCGGGCCATGGGATGGGTCGGTTGCGACCATCGAGACCAAAAAAGCCTAGCACCATTAGCCTGATATACCCCTTAAAAGGCGGTAACGTGCTGGCTAAAGGGTTGGTCCTTCAGGAGGCATGGCACGAGTTTAGGGGAGCTTTGCTGTCGCAGTCAACAAAAAGGACTGATCAAGTCCTGTTTTGGGCGCATGCGAGCAATGCGTCCTCCAGGGCCTTGAAATCCGCTGGGGGCGGGGCCTGAAAGCGTAAGGCGGCGCCGGTCAGCGGATGAGAAAAGCCAAGTGTTTCAGCATGTAACGCTTGGCGGGGGAAATCCAGCGCCAAGCCGCGCGCGGGCTCGTTTATTGATTTGGCGGCGGCGGGGCGGCGCTTCAAGTAGAGCGGATCGCCGATGAGCGGATGACCGATGTGGGCCATATGCACCCGGATCTGGTGTGTGCGCCCGGTTTCCAGCCGGCAGGCGATAAGGGCCGCGCCCATGCCAAAGGCGCGCACGGTCTGGTAATGGGTGATGGCATGCTTGCCGTTGCGCGTGACCACGGCCATGCGCTTGCGCTCGCGCGGGTCGCGGCCGATATCGCCCTCGATCCGCCCTGTTGCCGGGCTCGGCACGCCCCAACACAGCGCCTTATATTCGCGCTCCAGGTCGCGCGCGGCGAAGGCAGCCGACAGACGGGCAAGGGCCAGCTCGGTTTTGGCCACGACCATGACGCCGGAGGTATCCTTATCCAGCCGGTGCACGATGCCCGGGCGCCGCTCGCCGCCAATGCCGGTCAGGCTGTCGCCGCAATGGGCGATCAGGGCGTTGACGAGGGTGCCGTCCGGATTGCCGGGGGCGGGGTGGACCACCAGGCCGGCGGGCTTGTCCAGCACCAGCAGGGCGGCATCCTCATAAAGGATGCTCAGGGCGATATCCTCGCCCTGAGGCGTGCTGGGGATGGGGGGTGGGGGTGTAACCCGGTAGAGCAGACCGGGTTGCACGCTCTCCGAGGCATCGCGCGTGACCACGCCGTTGCGGGTCACGGCCCCTTCCAGGATAAGGGCCTTCAGGCGCGAGCGCGAGAGCGTGTTGATGTGCGCCGCCAGATAGGAATCAAGCCGCGCCCCGGCATCGTCCGGGCCGGGGGTGAGGGAGAAGACAGAGGATGGAAAAGCAGGGTCAGCCACAGGATTTGCGGGGGTTGAAGGCGCTGGTATGGGGCATGGGTGTGTTGATCGTCATTGGCACCACGGTGGTTGTCGGCACGGTTGTCCACCGGCTTTATGCCAGGTTTGCGGCGCCGTCGACGCCCGCCGCCTTAACCGCGCCACCGGCGCCGGTGCGGGAGGGGGCCGCGTCTCTACAGCCGGGCGAGCATATTGCCGCAATTGCCGCGGCGGGGGCTGATGTGGCGGTGTGGGTAAAGGGGCCGGGCGGTGACCGCCTGCTGCTGGTACACCCGGCGAGCGGGCAGGTGCGTGCCGTGCTGCGCAGCGCCCATTAGCCCGCGCGTGAGAATGGCATGAAAAATGCGGTGCTGGACGTCTTGCATTAATCTTACCGCTGGCCTAATGCCGTCGTGCCTTTGGTCCCGTTCGTCTAGAGGCCTAGGACACCGCCCTTTCACGGCGGCGACACGGGTTCGAATCCCGTACGGGACGCCATTTCCGGACAAAGCTGAGCACCATTATAGCGGCCGGTGGTAGTTTATTGAGCGTGGTCGCTTTGGCTGGTTCAGCTTTTGGGCCGGGGGTGGCATGCGCGCCGTTCTCCGAGCCTCTGGCCACAGCGGTGCCGAACCCCCAGCGCAAGAAGCCGTAGCTATGCCACGATGGTATTTCTTTCGCGGCAAAATATTGGCGGAATCTTTGAAGCGTGGGTCAGTTCGTATAACTCAATTGTATACGAGAAGAGTGCTCCTCGCACACGCGGGGATGAACCGACTAGCAGCTATATTTTTGTTCGATATGGCTTTGGTCTTTTGATTCAATGTTTTTAAAAAATCTGATGAGGTTTTGCTTTATATTTTGAAAATTTTTAATTCATGGAATTAAATGTCGGCTATTTTGTAGATTAGATAATATCATGTTTGTTGTGCGTTGTGATTGAATAGAACTCTGTAATCCTTTTGTGGCTATAGTTATGACTGTTTTAGAAACAATATTTGAGGCTTGCGATGTGTTTGATATTACATTTGAGAAGCCTTTATTGTTTAATAATTCTGCGAGCACTAGATTGTTGTTTTTTGTAATAACGGCTAAGTTTCCAGTTTGAGGGCTTATCGAAACAACACCGGATTTCGTGTTTCCTGAAATGGTAGATAATTCTATGTTTTTTGTTCCAACCGTAACGTTTGTTCCTGAAACGCCTTGAATAATTGCGCTGGCTTTTTGGTTAAAATCTGAAATTGTTATTTGCGGAATAATGATACTTTGCGTGGTCTTTCCGTCAACTTGTGTGATTTGAGAAAATGCAAAATAAGCGGTTACGCTGTTTCCTAATTTATATCCGCCCCGCATGGTGGAAAGCTCTGAATTTGAAATTGGTGAACTTGATATAAAAGCCAGTATCCCGCCGCTTTGTTCAACCGGCTTGGCTGTCGATATTCCTGGAAAAAAAGCGCTTAACGATCCACCTATTAGGCAGAGGGGTAATATTGATTTGAATTTTGCCTGTGACATCTCTTTTCCCTTTCTAAAACGATCTGGAATTTAGGATGTTAACTTGCTGTAACGTAGCCAATGTCACTGCGTAGCGAGCGATTTTAAGAGGTGAATCTGGCACGGATTTCAATGTTTTATCGTTATTAAATATTTTTTGAGCGGTTTTGACGTCTGTAATAATGATAAAAAATATACCAGACCATTGTTTCTTGAATTTTTGTGTCTTTTCACTTCTCATGCCAACAGCGGGGTCTGAAAGTATGATCTTCCCATTTCTGAAGCCGCGAATAACCACAAAGTGATTATAGCCGTCTTGATTTATGAGGACGATGGCGGGAAGAGACACGTCTTCTAGCTTTTCAAGAGGTGCACGGAAACCCTCGGCCATATACCCATGTCGTTCCAGGTAGTTTTTCA
Source organism: Pseudomonadota bacterium (assembly GCA_021808545.1). GTDB lineage: Bacteria > Pseudomonadota > Alphaproteobacteria > Acetobacterales > Acetobacteraceae > Acidocella. The sequence continues at coordinate 4,170 of JAKBBM010000050.1, forward strand.
TGTCGAGAAGAGAAAATCCAGCTTCTTCTATCAGCTTTTTATTTCCATTTTTGAACATTTCAGCAAATACTTGCTGCTCTGTTGTTGGCCTGTCGTAGCTATATGTTAACAGAGTTGCGAGGGCAGCAGATCCGCAAGAAAAATCGTAATGCTGTTCAACCGTGCTTGAGAATTTTTCTTCTAGAAAGCTTTTTGTTGGAATGGAGGCGCCTGAACCGCCGGCAATCAGCCCGTTTAACGGAATTTGGCCGGCGCTAGAGGGATGCATAAAGCCTGATGCCAACACAAAACATAGGCTTGTTTTTATAAGAGGGTGTTTCATTGTGCCGAGATATAGATAGAGGTATTGCTTTGAAGCAGTGCATTATTGCCTGTATTTTGTAATACGTTTGTTATTCCTGTGTTGTTTTGAATAGCTTGAGTATTCGATATGATTCCGGTAATGCTCCCTGGTCCCACGGAATTATTGCCAACATTCCCGCTGCTTGAGGCAGAGATTACAATCTCGCCCCGAGCACGTTGATGTTGTAGTTGTGACTCCAACATCGGCGTGCCGAGGTTTGATAGTAAATGGCTGCTCGACTGTGCTGGCGGGTTTGCACACGCCATGGATCCAGAAACGCAAAATCCAGATAAAGCCCATATGAGGGATTTGTTTCTGATATTTTTCATTTTTCTTCTCACAAAATATCTGAAGCTCCGCACCTTGTAAGATGCGGAGCCCCCATGGTGACGTGAGGCTTCAGGGAAGCAAATTATTGCTACCTTGGATAGAGGATCCGAGCGCGACCGTTGTTTGCTGCAACGCGTTAGCTCCCGTATTCTGCTGGGCAGACAGAATACCGGTTCCACCGTTAACACTGCTCATGGTTGCACCGCCATAAGACTGGCTAAGGCATGGTTTGTTAATGACCTTGTTGTTGGTGACATCGCCATTGCTCACCGCTGTGGCCAGCTTCATGTCGATATGCGTGTGCGTGCTTGTCGTTGAAAGCGACGATCCGCCAACGGCATAGTTCGATCCAAGCACCGCAAGGATCGCAGTATTGTCGGACTTGCTGGTGCTTGAGGAGGGGGGATTGCCGCCATCATCGCCGCCCCATTTGGGCTGGCCGGCAAGGGCAATCCCAGCACTCAGCAGGAGAAATGAAGCGCCGGTAAAGAGAACTTTTTTCATAGTGATTTCCTCTCGATTTGACTTGAAAGTTTAAGACCAAAGCATTGTTCCAAACGGCCTCGCGGTTCTGGATTGTGCTCCAGTGCTTGTGCTTGTCTGGTACGATTGGCTTTGAGCAAACGGCATGCCAAATTCGTGGAAAATTTATATCGTATTGAATCTTATTTGTTTTTTTTAAAATTCTCGGGGAAGATCTGGCGTAAGCAGAGATTTTGTTTGTATCTCTGTGTTACAGGGCTCTGTTTAACTGTTTCATCTTTACAGTTTTGATTTACAATCGTTTTTTTATAAACATAATATGGTTGATAAATTAAATTATTATTATTGATTCATATCAAATGGATCGCCTGAAAACCTTATCACCATGCGTCGCCTAATGTTTTCAATGGAGGGAGGCGCACATGAAACGTTTTGAAAAGCGATGTGTTTGGCCTAAAGTTGGTGGGTTTCCGGTAAAGTCGTGCGGACGAAGTTTGTTGCTGAGTTCAACAATGATCTTTGCCTTGTTAGGGGTTCATAGTGCCAGGGCGCAATCTCACGACAATAAAAATTTAGAGACGCTGAAGGCCTCGATTGAAATTCAGAAGCTTAAAATTAGGCAAGCTGAAATCGAGATACAGAAAGAGGCGGATCAGCTTGATCAAACAGAAGCGCTTTTGGATCGGCAGTTGCAGACGTTACGCGGCCGGGGGACGGGCGGCGCTGTTGCGGCAGCATCCGAAGATGGCGGAAAAAATACGACGGGCGCGGCACCTGAGCCTTCAACGTCAATTCAAGGTCCAACGCCCAGCGATAAACAGACAAAAGCGATTTTGCAGACTGATACGGCACTTTCAAGTGCAGGCGGAATTTTAACGCCAAGAGGTCATATTGTTATCGATCCGTCCATAGAGTATGATTATTACGCGCAGAATCAGCTCATGGTAAATGGATTTACCATTATTCCCGGCGTCACGCTGGGTAATATTTATATTGCCCGCGTACAGCAAAATATCGCGACAATGGCTTTAACAACGCGCTGGGGCATAACCAACAGGCTTGAGGTGAATGTTAAGATTCCTTTTGTCGCTGAATATAGTGTCACGACAACACAGGCTGTTGGGCCTGATGCGGTGGCGCTAACGCCGGGCGCCAATAATGTTAATATTGGTGATATACAAGTTGGCGCCAGCTATCAATTCAACCGTGGCGATGCGGGGTGGCCGATTTTCGTGGGCAATATAATCTTCAAGACCACCACCGGTATCAGCCCATATGATGTGCCGATTTACACTATTAACGATCCAAACGGGCAATATCTTGAAGGTATTCAACGAAAAATGCCAACGGGCACCGGCTTTTATGCGCTGGAGCCAAGTGTAACCGTTCTCTATCCAACCGACCCCGGCGTTCTTTTTGCTAATCTTCAATATATCCATAATTTTGGCGCGACGTTTGATTTGAAAAATCCAGGCGGCGGGGCGGCGATCCGCACGGATTTGAATCCTGGCGATGCGGTGGCGGCGACCTTTGGCTTTGGCTTCGCCTTGAACGAAAACACATCGATGACGCTCAGCTATGAGCAGGAGCATGTTTTTGGCGCAACGCAAGATGGCGTGCCGATTAAAGGCTCAGCGTATGATTTTGGGACGTTTAATTTTGGGATTGGCTATCAGTTTAATCGCCGCACCAGCGTTAATCTGGGGGTTGGTGTTGGCGTCGGCCAAAATGCCCCTGACGCGAAAATATTACTGGAGGTCCCGATACGTTTTAACCTGATGTAGGTGCGCGCATCTTTTGGACGGGGGTGGCGGAGGCGGGATAAATCCCGCCTCCGGTCTTTTAAAATACGTCTGGGCGTAAGAAGGCGTCGGAGCCGCCATCATTGTAGATGATCTGCCCCAGCATGTAATGCCCTTCGAAATTGAGCAGATAATCGATCAGCTCGGCGATTTCCCAGGGCTTGGCATAGCCCTGCACGGCCATCGGGTTGGATCGGGCGATGGCTTTCAACATCTCCTCGTCTTTGAGGATCTGAGCGGTCATTGGGGTTTCCACCACGCCCGGTCCAATGCCGTTGAGCAGAATGCCTTTTCCACCCCATTCGGGCGACACGGCGGCCTTGCGCAGCCACAATGCCAGAGAGCGCTTGGAGGTGGAGTAGGCGAGCTGCGGGTTTTCCGCGATGCGCTCAAGGGCCAGGGCCTCGTCACCGGCATGGCAGGCGGCCATGACGGATTCGTTGATGGGCAGGATGGCGGCCGTGGAACAGATGGCAACCGCGCGCGGGCGTTCTGTTTTGGCGAGAAGCGGGCGCAGGCCCTCCAGCGTGGCGACCGCGCCGAAATAATTGATCGAGAGGGTGGTGGGGGTGGGGTGTGACAGCCCGGCCCCGGCGAGTACGCCATGCAGCCCCTCTGGCGCCAGCGCGCTGGCCGCGTCCACCATGGCGCGGCGGCCTTCTGGCTTGGAGAGGTCGGCCTCAATTTCGGCATTGCGAAGATCCACGCCGATGACTTTATGTCCCTTGTCTTCGAGGCGTTGTTTCAGCGCCGCGCCAATACCCGATGCAGAACCGGTAATTAGAAATGTTCTTGCCATGTTCTCGTTTCTCCAATGATCATGCCGCAGCGTTATGCGGGGTTATGCGCGGGGCGTGAAGCCCCCATCCGGCTGGAATCAGGGCGCGCTTGGCGCTGGGGTTTCACATTCCTCCACCGTGAAGCCGGTGATGAACTGCGTATCCATGAAGCGGGCCTCATCCTCGCGGAACAAGCGCGCCTCGGGGGAAAGGTTGAAGGCCATGGCACGGGTAAAGGCGGCTTCGTCCTCGAACCAGAATTCCACGATGACATCATAAGGCGGCTCGGGCGCATCCTCGCTCACCTTGGGATAATTGCGGACATAGCGCGCGAAATTAAAATGGCGCTGCCCCAGCGGGGCGTGGTGTGTTTCGTAATAGTCGCGGAATTCCGCACGGCTCATGCCGGGCTTGCGTTTAATCAGGGCGATACTTTTATGCATGCTCTGGGGTCCTGCTTATTGCGCGCCCGCGGGCGGAGGGGTGAGAACAGCGCGCAGCCCCGCCATCCAGTTGCGGGCGGTGGTTGCTGGCGGATCCGTGAGGATTTCAGGGGCAAACACCTCAACCCCCACGGGGGCGCTGACGCCGATTTCATCGAGGGTTTGCACAAACGCGCGCAGCGGTAACTTGCCTTGGCCTGGTGTCATCCGTGCCCGGGTAATCTCTTCTTCAAGGCCCGCGGCCGGGTGCAAGGGCGCATCGGCCAGCTGCACGCCAAAAATTTTATCCGCCGGAACGCTGCGCAGTGTTTCCAGCCTGTTATGGCCACGGAAAAAATGCAGCGAATCGACGATCAGGCCGCCATTTTCCCGCCCCGCTTGGGCCAGAATGTCCAACGCCGCGTCTAGGTTGGGGATCGCCCCGGCGGGGATGAATTCCAGCCCCAGCTTTAGCCCGTGGGAGGCCGCCTGGTCGCAAATGGCGCCGAATGCATCGGCGATCTGGGCCGGAGGCAGGGACACGCCAAACAGCTCGGCGATGGTCACACAGCCCGCCTCTAATTCCGCCGCCAGCGGCAAGACGAGATCGGCCGTAAGGTGGCTCAGCCCTTTGACGATGTCCGGCGGCAACCAGCTGCAATGTGTTTGTCCTGGCAGCCAGGAGGCGATGGATTCAAACCCCGCGACTTTTAGCCCCGCCTGCGCGATGCGCGTGCGGATCTCGCGCGGGGACATGCCTTGGCGCAGCAGCGCGTCAATATGGCCAAAGGTCAGGGTCAGGCTGGTGAAGCCGGCGGCGCGCAGGGGCGAGAGCAGGTCCAGCAGCGGCACATGCGCCAGGGGAACGCTGAAAAAGGTTGTGTCATTCCGGTCAAGCCACATGGGAGCCTCAATCTATGGATGTAGGGGGTTTAGTGGGGCAGGCCGTGCGCGCTATGAAAACGCTACCCGCGCCGGGCCAGTCAGCCGCGGTGCCGAGATGGTTGTATGAATAAGGAGCGCGACTGGCGCGGTTGTTGGGGCGCTCCTCCTGCCTAGTGACGTTTTATTATGGGTCGGTGTCTTAAACGGCCTGGGGGTGTTTATCAATGGTAAATGCCCGTGGCGGATACTGGGTACGGCCGCATTTATAGGGCACGATGGCAAAGAAGTGCTTTGCAAATGGGCCGTGGCGGCCCATGTTAGGCGGTGAGCCTGCTATTGGTCGTTTTGCGGGGGAGTGTGCGCATGCCGAAGGAAAATCAGGTTACCGGGGTCCGGCCTTACGATAATCCCGCCGGCGGTTGGGGTGCGTTGCGGGCCACGGCGAAGGCTATTGCCGAGCAGATGCACGCGGTGGATGCCTCGCGCACCTTGCTGCGCACGAATAAGCCCGACGGGTTTGATTGCCCCGGCTGCGCCTGGCCCGACAAGAAACACACCTCCACCTTCCAATTCTGTGAGAACGGCGCCAAGGCCGTGACCTGGGAGGCGACGAAGAAGCGCGTGCCGCCGGAATTCTTTGCCGCGCATAGCGTGACTGAGCTGCTCACCTGGTCGGATCATGCGCTGGAGGATGCCGGGCGCCTGACCCACCCGCTGCGCTACAACCCGGCCACGGATAAATACGAGGCGGTGGCATGGGAGGCGGCCTTCGCTGAGATCGGCCAGCATTTGCGCGCCATGCCCAGCCCCGATGCGGTGGAATTCTACACATCCGGGCGCACCTCCAACGAGGCGGCGTTCCTCTATCAGCTTTTCGTGCGCGAATATGGCACGAATAATTTCCCCGATTGCTCCAATATGTGCCACGAAGCCACGAGTGTCGGGCTGCCGCACTCCATTGGCTTTGGCAAGGGCACGGTGCCGCTGGAAGGGTTCGACCATTGCGAGCTGATCATCGCCATTGGCCATAATCCGGGCACCAACCACCCGCGCATGATGGGCACGCTGCACGAGGTTGCGCGCCGCGGTGTGCCGATCATCGTGCTCAATCCCTTGCGTGAGCGCGCGCTGGAGCGCTTCGCCGACCCGCAAGATCCGCTGGAAATGGCAACCTTGGGCGCCACGCCCATTGCCTCGTCCTATTTGCAGGTGAAGGTGGGCGGCGATGTGGCGGCGCTCAAAGGCATCATGAAGGCTCTGCTGGAGATGGAGGAGGAAACGGGCGGCGTGCTCGACCAGGCCTTCATCGCCGCGCAGACACAAGGGTTCGAGGCGTTCGCGGCCGATTTGCGCGCCACGAGCTGGGAGGCGATCACCGCCGCCTCGGGCTTGGCGCGCGCGGATCTGGCGGGGGTGGCGCGGGCCTATGCGCGTGCCAACGCCACCATCGTCACCTATGGCATGGGCCTGACGCAGCATGTGCAGGGCACGGAGAATGTCCGCCAGGTCGCCAATCTGCTGCTGTTGCGCGGCAATTTCGCCAAGGTTGGGGCGGGCATCTGCCCGCTGCGCGGCCATTCCAACGTGCAGGGCAACCGCACGGTCGGCATTACGGAAAAACCCTCTGCGGCGCTGCTGGGCGGAATCGAGAGCGTATTCGGCTTTACCCCGCCCGCTACGCATGGGCATGATGCGGTGGCTGCGATGCAGGCGATTGCCGCGGGCCAGTCGCGGGGGCTGATTTGTGTTGGCGGTAATCTGGCCGTGGCACTCTCCGATCCAGAACAATGTGCCACCGCCATGCGCGGGCTGGATTTAACCGTGCATCTGGGCACCAAGCTCAACCGGTCGCATCTCCTGGTGGGGCGGCATTCGTTTTTGTTCCCGGTTCTGGGGCGCACCGAGCAGGATGTGCAGGAAAGCGGCGAGCAGGTGGTCACGGTCGAGGATTCCATGTCCATGGTCCATGCCTCGCGCGGGCGGCTGCCACCGGCCTCCGAACATCTGCGCTCGGAAGCCGCGATCATCGCGGGCATGGCCCGGGCCACGTTGCCGGACACCAAAGTGGATTGGGAGGCGTTGGTGGCCGATTACGACCGTATCCGCGACGCCATCGCCGGCGTGTTTCCCGATTTCGCCGGCTATAATGAGCGGATCCGCACGCCCGGCGGGTTTCAGCTGCCGATGCCGCCCAACCAGCTGGTCTGGAACACGCCCACGGGCAAGGCGATGTTCCGGCTCTTCCCCGGCTTGGCGGAAGAGCCGGCGGCGCGGGATAAGGATGTGTTGCGTCTGACCACCTTGCGCAGCCACGACCAGTATAACACCACCATTTACGGGATGGATGACCGTTATCGCGGTATTTTCGGCAGGCGGGACGTGGTGTTCATGAATGAGCGGGATCTGGCCCGGCGTGGTCTTGCCCATGGCAGCCAGGTGGATGTGGAGGCGGTCTGCGCCGATGGCCGTCCGCGCACCCTGCGCGGCTATACCGCCATTGCGTACGACATTCCCGAAGGCTCGGCCGCGGCTTACTACCCGGAGGCCAATTGCCTGATTCCGCTGGATTATGCTGACACCCAGAGCGGTACACCGGGGTATAAATCGGTTCCTGTTAAAATCGCGACGGCCGGTTAAACCAAGTGGCGGGGGATTGGTGAAATTCCCCCGCCAGAGCGTCGCGTTTCCCGTTTATTCCGCGGGCAGCCCGGTCTCGGGAGACAGGGCGGCGGCCTTGCTCAGGCAAGGGGCGGCGAACAAATGCCCCTTATAAGCGCCCACCAGGGTCTGCGTCGCGACGGTGAGCCAGAACCCGGCCAGGGCCAGCACGAGCCCCGCCCCGATGACGCTGAAGGCCGCCATGCCGGTTTGCGTGGCAAGATTCAGCGTGGCCAGGGTGAACACCCCCAGCGGGAAGGTAAAGCCCCACCAGCCCATGTTGAAGGGCAAGCCATCGCGCACGTAAGACAGGGTCACGGCTGCTGCCATGACCAGCCACCAGGCGCCATAGCCCCAGATGATCAACCCGCCCACCACGCCAATGCCACGCGCCACCGCGCCGATCTCTCCCATGCCCACCGCGCCCAAAATGGTGGGCGCATCCTGCCCCAGCACCAGCAGCCCCAACGCGCCGGTGCCAAGCGGCCCCAGGGCCAGCCAGGTGGAAACCGCCATGTCACGTTTGGGCAGTTTGTGCAGCACGAGGCGCAGGAACAAGATCACCAATATGCCCATGGCCAGCGGCACGGAGAGCGCCCAGAACACGTAGCAGATGAATACAAGATGCGCCGCCGCCACCGGATCGGCCAGATGCGGCGCCAAAAGCCCGCCGCTGGCCGCCGTCACCTCGCAGGCCACAATCGGCAGCAGCCAGACCGCGGTCATGCTCTCCATGCTGTGTTCCTGGCGGGTGAACATCAGATACGGCACCAAGAGGCCGATTCCCGCCGCCAGCACCGCATCCACCCACCATAGTATTTGCGCGATGGCCACGGCCCGAGCCCCATAATCGGCGATGCCAAAGGCAAGGAACCCGTTAATGATGGTTACCAGCCCCATCGGGATTGCGCCCAGGAACATCGGCATGACCGGATGGCTGAAAATGCGCGCAGCGGCTTGGGGAAAGATAATCCAGCGCGCCGCGTAAAGCAGGGTGCAGAGCGCGAACAGCCCGATATTGGCCCGCCAGATGCCCGCCGCCAATACATGCAGCCCCGGCACAGGCCAGGGAAACAAATTGAGCGCCAGCGCCAGAACGCCCGTTCCCATCGTGACGGTGAACCAGTTCGGCGTGAATTGGCGGATAATCTCCACCGGATGGGGATGGTGCGCAAACGGTCTGGGAATGCGAAACATGAGATGTGTCCTTGCTGCTTTCGTCACAGGGCGGGTGTAGCGCGGGCTGTTTGATTTGTATAATTTATTATAAATGTTATAGTCATCGTTAATTTTTATGTATCAAGGCGATCTTTCCGGCCGGTAAAGGATTTAGGGCATGACGCTGGAGCAATTGCGGATTTTCGCGGCCGTGGCTGAGCGCGAGCATGTGACCCGCGCGGCGGAAGCCTTGAATCTCACGCAATCGGCCGCCTCCTCGGCCATTTCAGCACTCGAGCAGCAATTCGGGCTGAAATTGTTCCACCGTGTCGGGCGCGGGATTACCCTGACCGAGGCGGGGCGGTTTTTCTTTCAGGAAGCACGGGCGATTTTGGCGCGCGTGCAATCGGCCGAGATGGCGATGGGGGAATTTTCCGGCATGGCGCGCGGGCGCCTGACCATCCATGCCAGTCAGACCATCGCCAGCTATTTCCTCCCCGACCGGCTGGTCCGGTTTCATGCCCGGTTTCCTGGCATTGAGCTTGTGGTGGCGGTGGGGAATACGGCGCAGGTGGCGCGCGCGGTGCTGCAGGGCGAAGCTGAGCTTGGGTTTGTGGAAGGCCCGGCGCGCCAGCCGCAGCTTGTCTCGGAACGCGTTGGCACCGACCAGATGGTGATCGTGGTTGCCCCAACCCACCCTTGGGCTGGCCAACAGAGCGTGTCGGCCCAGGATCTGGCGGCGGAAAGCTGGGTGCTGCGCGAGGATGGCTCTGGCACGCGCGCGGTGTTCGCCGAGGCGCTGCACTCGCTTGGCGTGGCGCCGGAGGATTTGCGCGCGGCCATCGCCTTGCCCTCGAACGAGGCGGTGCGCGCCGCGGTGGAAGGCGGCGCGGGGGCGGCGGCATTATCGTCCTTGGTCTGTGCCGAGAGTCTGGCGGCGGGGCGGCTGGTCAAGGTCCCGCTATCGTTGCCTCAGCGTGAATTCAATGCCGTGCAGCATATGGAACGCTACCGTTCCCGCACGGTTACGGCGCTGCTCAGCCTCATCCGCACGGGCGCGCTCTGACATGGCTTGGCGCAGGCATAGCTTGAGGCAAGGGTGAAAACATGACAATTTGACGGTCTAATAGACCAGAGCGCCTGTCCTGATTTCGTGGCCGGCTGGAAAGATGGAGCGGTCAGCGTAGAAGCCGCGTGCTGGTCGGGGATGAGGGAAAGAACCGCGTATCATGAACCGTGTCGCCATTGCGTTTTGTTTGATCCTTGGCGTGCTGATGCAGGCGCTTGATACGACCATTGCCAATGTGGCGCTGCCTTATATGCAAGGTAGCCTGTCGGCGAGCCAAGATGAGATTGGCTGGGTGCTCACCTCCTACATTGTCGCCGCCGCGATCATGACCGCGCCCGCCGGGTTTTTGGCCAACAGATTTGGCGTGAAACCGCTCTATATCGTTTCCGTCAGCGGTTTCACACTGGCCTCCATGCTGTGCGGCGCGGCACAGACGCTAGGGCAAATCGTGGTGTTTCGTGTGATGCAAGGCATGTTCGGTGCCGCCTTGGTGCCGCTGGCGCAAAGCGTTTTGTTCAGCATCATGCCGCGCAACCGGCAAGGCTCTGGCATGGCGCTTTTTGGTATCGCGGTTATGGTCGGCCCTGTTCTGGGACCGGTCTTGGGCGGCTGGCTGACGCAAAATTTCAGTTGGCGCTTTGTGTTCTATGTTAATTTGCCCATTGGCCTCGTGGCTTTAATCGGGACTCTCATTTTTCTACCAAAATCGGACCCCAAACATAATCTGAAGCTCGATTGGATTGGGTTTATAACGTTGAGCATCGCCATCGGCGCGTTACAAATGCTGCTCGACCGGGGACAGGAGAAGGATTGGTTCAGCTCAAGGGAAATCATCATCGAGGCGGTGGTCGCGGGGGTCGCCTTTTATTTATTTCTTATCCAAAGCTTCACGGCGCGCAATCCCTTCGTGCGGCCCGCCTTGTTCAAGAACAGGAATTTTGCCGGCGGCGTGGTGTTCATCGCCGTCATGGGGGTTACTTATTTTGCCTCCATGGCGTTGCAGCCGCCTTATCTGCAAAATCTCATGGGCTATCCGGTGCTCACCTCGGGCCTTGTCATGGGGCCCCGCGGCCTTGGCACCATGCTGGCGATGCTGATTGTGGGACGGCTGATCGGTATCATAGATACGCGGTGGCTGCTGGTTTTTGGCAGTGCGCTCAGCGGCCTTTCATTCTACCAGATGATGTTGTGGACCCCCTCTGTGTCGGAAAGTGCGGTTATCATAACCGGCATTTTGCAGGGCGTTGGCATGGGGTTTATTTTTGTGCCGTTGAGCACGGCGGCTCTGGGCACGTTGGAGGCTGAAGACCGGCCAGATGCCGCCAGCGTTTATAATCTTGCCCGCAATATAGGCTCCAGCGTTGGGATTTCGGTTGTCAATACTCTGCTCACCCGCAGCGAGCAGGTTGTGCATGATAATATTGCCTCGGCTGTCACACCATTTAATCGTAATTTATTCGAAACAAATGTGGCGCATTACTGGAATCCAGCCACCAAGGTGGGGGCGGCGGCGATTAATGGCGTGGTCAACCAGCAAGCGCAGATTATTTCGTACAGCGATGATTATAAGTTCCTGATGATCGCCATTCTCGCCGCCATGCCGTTGGTTGTTATGTTCGACCGCGCGCGGCCCAGCGCCGGGGCGGCGCCGCGGGTTGAATTGGATTAGCGGAATTCGCGGGTTATCTCGTTAAGGTTGAGCGGGTGGATCAGCATGAGCAGGCCGCTCCAATCAGTCTGCTCATGCCGCGCGCTGGCATCTTGCGCCGCGATCAGCAGAATATCCTCGCGCAGGGTCTCGAACAGCGCCTGTACGCGCGCGCGCCCGGCGGCGCTCAGCCGTACCATGTCCGAGACATAGCGTGCCTCTGCGGTACCAAAATCCATGGATAGGAAGAAGGCCTTGATCGTGCGTTCGAACGCCATGGCGAGCGGCCCGCCACGCCGCCATTGCGCCGCGCGCGCCACCAGCGGGCGCAGCCGGCCCGTGGGGGCAATGTCGATCAGTGCCAACCGCTGCAGCCGCGTGAGATAATGCGTGATACGCGCGGGTGGAAGGCCAAAATCCGCTTCTAACGCCGCCCGCTGCGCGCCGTTTAGGATGGCGAAAAACACCAGGCCCAGGCCGCGATCGGCGGCCAGAACCCGCTCCTGGGCCAGTGTGAAAAACCGCTCTTGTTCCGCTTGTGTGGCCACAAGGTCGCGCAATTCCAGCCCCAGCATTTGGCAGAGCCGGTCCAGGTTGGCCAAGGTCAGCCCTTCGCCGCGCAGCCAGCGCCACAAGGTCGGCTCGGCGACACCAAGACGCGCCGCGAGTACGCGGGCGCGCAGCCCCTGGCGGCGTATTTCCTGGCGCAGTGCGGTCAGGATGGCTGCGACGCTCGGCCGCCCTTGTGCGGGAATTTCAGGATCATCGATCATGATACGATTTGATAGTATCATTGAGAGATTGTATAAAGCCGGCTTTTATTGCCCGCGCGCGGCCGACCGCGATACCTCCCTGAGCAACCACAAAATAGGGAGTGTCCTGACATGGCGACGACCGCTGAGTATGGCTTGGGTGAATTCACCTATCCGCGGGGCTGGTTCATGGTTCTGCCCGCGGCCGAATTAACGGGGCTGCAGGCCTTACGCCTGTTTGGGCGCGACCTCGTGCTGTATCGCGGCGAATCCGGCCGACCGGTGCTGCTCGATGCCTATTGCCCGCATATGCAGGCGCATCTGGCCGCCGAACAAACATCCGGCGCGGGGCAAAACCGCATCGAGGGTGAGTCCATCCGCTGTCCCTATCATGGCTGGCGGTTTGGTCCGGATGGGCGCTGCGACCATGTCCCCTATTTCAACGGCCAGATCCCCGCGGCGGCGGCGCTGCGTAGCTATCCGGTGCAAGAGCGTTTTGGCGGCATCTTCGCGTGGCATGATCCAGAGCAGGGCGCGCCCGATTACGATCTGCCGGCCCTGCCCGAATGGGATGAGCCCGCCTGGGTGCGCTGCACCTATGACGATCTGGGAACCTTGCCCGTGCATCCGCAGGAAATTGTCGATAATATTGCCGACACCCGGCATTTTGGCCCCATCCACGGGCAGATCCTGGCCTATTTTGACGATGTTTTTGACGGTGTGACCGCCCGCCAGCGCTCCGGCGGCGGGCATGAGACCATGGCCGCCACGACGGGCATACTGGAAAGCGACGCCGTTTATACCGGCCCGGGAATCCTCATTGCGCGCTATAGTGGCGAGACCGACGCGGTGCAGATCATTCTGCATACGCCCAAGGAAGATGGCGTCACGCAAATTTGGCACGGGGTTATCACCCGGGCGCATAACATCCCGCATGCGCCGGCCGATCTGGATCTGCACAAGCAATATCACGATTTGGCGCTGGGCGCCTTTACGCAGGATTTCGCCATCTGGCGTACCAAGGGGCCTGCCCTGAGCATTCTGCAATTACCAACCGATGGGCCATTTCACCGCGCGCGCCTATGGTATAAGCAATTCTATAATCCGCGGCAGAATGCGGCGAGCTTCCAGGCCCGCGCGAACGGGCTGCAGCGCACGCGCGAGATGCCGGCCCATCCCAGCGCCGCGGCGGCGGAATAATGAAGTCTAAGCCGGCAGTCTAAATCTACGGTCTACAACAGAGGAAACGACGGAATGAACAAAGATTTTCCCGAAGGTGCGGCGATTGTGTTCGGCGGGAGCGGTGGCATTGGCAAGGGGGTTGCGGTGGAGTTCGCCAAGGCCGGCACGAATGTGGCCATTGTGTACCGCTCCAAGAAAGAGGTGGCCGAGGCAACGGCCAAGACGATCCGGGACCTTGGTGTAAAAGCGAGCCTGCATCAGGTGGATGTGCGTGAGCGCGTCGCCATCGAAGCCGTGCGCGAGGCCGCCATTGCCGCGCATGGGCGGGTGCATACGCTGGTTTGGGGGGCGGGGCCGCTGGTGCCGCAAGTGGCCATATCGGAATGGAGCGATGAGCAATTCCGCAACGCGATTGAGGTTGAGGTGTTTGGCTTTCGCAATGCGGCCACTGTGTTCATCCCGCATATGCGCGCGGCGGGTGGCGGCTCGTTCGTGCATTTGGGGTCTGCTGGGCATGATTGGTGGCCCAAGCTCGATGGTCTTTCTGTCGCGCCGAAAGCGGCTAATGAGTCGCTCATTAAAGGCATCGCCAAGGAAGAAGGTAAATACGAAATCCGGGCCAACTCCGTTTTGGTTGGCGTGATCGATGCCGGGATGTTTCACGAGCTGACGGCGCAGGGCGTTTTTGATGAAAAATGGGTCGAGGAAACCCAGAAATTGCTGGCGCTCAAGCGATGGGGGCAGGCTGAGGATATTGGTCAGGCGGCGGTCTTCTTCGCCTCGAAGCGGGCCCAGTATGTCACCGGGCAAGTCATCTCCGTTTCTGGCGGTTTTGGTGTCTAACCCCACGCTGGCGCCGCATGAGATGACGATGGGGGAGGCGCTGGACCGCGCCGCCCTGCGGCACTTGGCCGATGCCTATTGCCATGCGGTGGACCGGCGTGATTACGCGCTGCTGCTCAGCCTGTATCATGAGGACGCGATTGACGATCATGCGCCTTATTTTACAGGTCTTGCCGCTGATTTTGTCGCCTGGTTACCCAGCATGATGGCGAATTGGGGCATGACCATGCATACCATCAGCAACGCGTTATACCTGATTGATGGGCATAAGGCCGAGGGGATTTTATCCACCAAGGCCTATCACCGCACCGTGGATGGCGCGCGCGCGTTCATCGGTTATGGGCGCTATCTGGACCGTTACGAAAAACGCGATGGAGTCTGGAAATTCTCGCACCGTTCGCTTGCGCTCGATTATAGCGAGTTTCTTGATGTCGCTGGTGCGGCGGATGCGGGCGCGGAAGGTGCCGCGCTTGGCCAAGCGGGAGAGCGCGATCCTTGTTATGGCACCTTGCCGCTTTTCAAGGCCGACCGGCTGACGCGCGCATCATAGGCAGGAGAGTCGCGGCGCGCATGGTTCATGCGTGCCGCGTTCTGCCTGATGTTAGAAGCGTGAGGAGTTAATGTTGCCGCCATCGACGACGATTTCCGCGGCGGTGATATAGCTGGCCTCGTTGGACAGCAGGAAACGGATCACCCGCCCCACTTCCGCGGGGTCGCCATACCGTCCCAGCATGATGCGCCGCTCGAATACGCCGGGCAGGGCGGCCTTGGTATCCGCCATGATCGGCGTATCGATTTGACCGGGGCTGACGCTATTGATGCGGATACCATCGCGGGCCAGTTCATCGGCCATCGAGCGCACCAGCGAGATCACCGCGCCCTTGGCGGCGGAATAGATGGGGATAAGCGCATTACCCAACGTCGCGTTAATGGAG
>JAKBBM010000051.1 GCA_021808545.1 Pseudomonadota bacterium
GCCGGCATTTGCGGGGTGGCGATCTACCAGACCAGCAATAATGCGGATTCCATTATCGGCGGCGCCAACGCCACCATTACCGGCAGCGTCTATTCCCCGAAGGCTGACCTCACGACCGCCACAGGCAGCAGCGGCCTGACTATAACATCAAGCGGCATGCCTTCCTTGGATGTTAATTCCATTATCGATAATAATAGCGGGCCCATCACCCTGACCGAGAATAATCAAGGCTCGGGCAGCGGTTCTGGCTCAGCCGCCAGTGTTTTGCTGGTGCATTAATGCGGATGCGCTGTTTTTCTTTATATTCGTTGCGGTTTTGGCGGGCGCGCCAGGGCGGCAGCGCGGTTGAGTTCGCGCTTGTCGGTGCCGCGCTGTTCTTGTTTCTCCTGGCGGTCGTCAATCTTGGCTTGCTTGGCTTCTCCTTGGCCGCGCTGATGCATGGCGTGCAGGGGGCTGCCCGGCAAGCCGCGACCTATGCCGCCAACCAGGAAGTGACCAACGGTAAATATGTCTGCCCCGATGCGGACACCATCGCGGGCTATTTCGATACCCTCGCCGAGCCGCCGCTGCCCTCGTCTGGCACCAGCACGGGCAGCAATCCCCTGATCACAGCCACTTGGGTGGATAATACGAAGAACACGAACTCGAATGAGCCGCCGGGCTTATATCTGGATTTGACCGCCGCCTATAAATGGACACCATTGGGCATGAGCGAATTAGGACCGGGCCTCACATTCACCATGTCCACTGTTGCAACGGTCATGGGCTCGATGTCGGGCGGCGCCACCTTGGATCCGTCTTGCTGAGATGAGGACGCGTATCCACCTTGACCGGCAGGGCAGTGTCGCCGTGGAATTCGCGCTGCTCGCCGCGTTGTTCCTGCTCCCGTTGTTGCTGTTCGCCGGCGATTTCGTGATGATCATCTCGGCGCAATCGCAGCTGAATGTGGCGTTGCAGGCGCTGTATTATGCCGCGCTCACCGATCCGGGCAATGCAGGCAATGCCACCCTCGCGCAAAACGTGATCAACGCCATCAACCAGCATGCGGCGTATCAGTTAACCGTGCCCGCCAAGATAACAGTGAGCGGCAGTTCGGTGAATAATCCGGCCTGGAGTTATGTATGTTACACCAAAAAAGCGCAAACACCGAGCTTCTCGGCGCCTTCAACCACCAATAATTGCAATAGCGCGACACAGAGCACGATTGATTTCGTTAATTACAAAGTCAGCACCACACTCAGCCTGCCAGTGCCGCTGCCGGGCGTGGGCTCATCGCTCACCTTGTCGGCGCAAGGGGCGATTCAAGCGCAGTAATGCGAGGGCTTGCCCCTTTTTCGTTAAAGGCTTGAAACTCTTGTGCGCCATGTGCCAGATTTGGGCTGTGGAACGTTTCAGCTCATGTTCCACACATGAATGGCCATATCCACGCCAGGATAAATGGCCCAAGAGAATAATGGTTCGTCCCTAGGGTGGTTATGCGGATATGCAGGCGCGGACAGGCAGATATGGGAGAAGATAATGGCGATTTCCTCTGAAACCGGTGGTGTTGGCGGCGCGTTGCGGCGCGATGCGCGCATCTTTGGGCTGCTATTTGCCAGCACAACCAGCATGATCGGCTCTGGCTGGTTGTTCGGCGCCTACCATGCCGCGCGCATCGCGGGGCCATTCAGCATCGCCAGTTGGGGGATTGGCGCCGTGATCATCCTGCTGATCGCGCTTTGCTTTGCAGAATTGGCGACACTGTTTCCGCGCAGCGGCGCGCTGGTGCATATGAGCCACGCAAGCCACGGCGAGGGGCTCGGCCGCGTTTGGGGGTGGATGCTGTTTCTCTCTTACGTGCCCGTCCCCGCGGTGGAGGCGGAAGCCGTTGTAACCTACGCCAATAATTATCTTCCCTATTTTATCCGCCCGGGCAGTAATGGCCTGCTCACGGCCACGGGCTTTGTGGTTTGCGCGGCGTTGCTGGGCGTGTTCGCCGCGCTCAATCTGCTGGCGGTGCGGCGGCTGCTGGCGGTTAATTCCACCGTCACCTTGTGGAAAATCGCGGTGCCGGTGCTCACCGTCATCGTACTTATCGTGGCCAGTTCGCATTGGGATGTCTGGGCTGTGGACCCGCATGGCTACCAGACGTCTGGCATTTTCACGGCTCTCCCGGCGGCGGGCATTGTGTTCTCTTTTCTCGGTTTTCGCACCGCCATCGATCTGGGCGGTGAGAGTGCCAATCCGGGCCGCAACATTCCCATGGCGGTGATTGGCGCGGTGCTGCTCTCGGCCGTGGTTTACGTGCTGCTGCAGATCGCGTTCCTCATGGCGTTGAGCCCGGGCGATCTGGCGTCGGGCTGGGCACACCTTAACTTTACCGGCGCGGCGGGGCCGTTCGCGGGGCTGGCGGCCACACTTGGCATTGGCTGGATGGCGACGCTGCTTTATGTCGATGCCTATATATCGCCAGGCGGTACGGGGCTTATGTACGTCACTGGTGGCTCGCGCATCTTGTTCGCCGTGGGTGAGACCAATGCCGGCCCCTCCTGGCTTGCGCGGCTGAACAGGGCCAAGGCGCCTTGGGTTGCGGTGCTGATCATGTGGGTGGTGGGGATATTATTCCTACTGCCGTTTCCCGCCTGGCAGCTTTTGGTTGGCTATATCACCTCGATCACCGTGCTGACTTATGGGCTGGGGCCGATCGTGCTGCTGGTGCTGCGGCGTAACCAGCCCGATCTGCCGCGTCCCTTCCGGCTGTGGGGGGCGAACATCATCGCGCCGCTGGCCTTTGTCTGCAGCAACTGGATTATCTACTGGACCGGCTTTACCACCAACAGCTTCCTGTTCGTGCTGCTGATTCTGGGGTTTGCCGCCTATACCTTTTATTATCACGCCATTGCCCGCAAGCCGGCGGCCGAGTTTGGATGGCGCTATATCGCTTGGCTGCTGCCCTGGTTTGGCGGCATGTGGTTGCTTTCGGCCCTTGGCAATATCGGCGGCGGTTATGGCGTGCTGGGCTTCTGGCCGGGTGTTGGGCTGGTCGCGGTGTGGAGCTTTGTGGTCATGGGGCTGGCGCTGCGCACGGCCCTGCCGGCCATTGAGACAGTCGAGATGATGATGCGGATGGAAAACACGCTCTAGTGTCGTGATCGGTAGATAGTCTACATTCCGACCAAACCTTGACCGCGGGGAGGCTGGAATGGCGAAGGGTCGTGCGGTTGCTGTCATGTTGGATGATGCTGAGCAAGCTGCCCTGACAGCGCTGATCCGCAAACATGGAGCACCACAGTCGCTCGCCTTGCGCGCCCGCATTGTGCTTGCCGCGGCGGACGGGCTGACCAACAAGGAAATTGCGATGCATCTGAATGTCTGCGCCCATACCGCTGGCGTGTGGCGCAATCGGTTTGCTCGCGATGGTCTGGATGGGCTGTACGATGAGCCCCGCCCCGGGGCGCCGCGCCAGATTGGTGACGATGAAATTGCCGCCACAATCCGTAAAACCCTGGAGACGCGGCCGCAGGGAGCCACGCATTGGAGCCTGCGGACCATGGCGAAGGCCGTGGGTCATTCACCATCCACGATCCATCGGA
Organism: Pseudomonadota bacterium; assembly: GCA_021808545.1. Taxonomy (GTDB): domain Bacteria; phylum Pseudomonadota; class Alphaproteobacteria; order Acetobacterales; family Acetobacteraceae; genus Acidocella. The sequence continues at coordinate 3,573 of JAKBBM010000051.1, forward strand.
TTTGGCAGGCGTTTGGCCTGCAGCCGCACCGCACGGAAACCTTCAAGCTCTCGTCTGACCCGCTGTTTGTCGAGAAGGTACGTGATATTGTTGGCCTGTATCTCTCGCCGCCCGAACGCGCCGTGGTGCTCTGCGTCGATGAAAAGAGCCAGGTCCAGGCGCTTGATCGAACACAGCCTTTGCTGCCGATGCGGCCCGGCCAGCCCGAGCGGCACACCCACGACTATACGCGGCACGGAACCACCTCGCTGTTTGCCGCGCTCGACGTAAAGGCGGGAACCGTTATCGGCAAATGCATGCCACGCCATCGCACACAGGAGTTCCGCAAGTTCCTTGACGAGGTCGAGCGCAACGTGCCTGCCAATCTCGACATCCATGTTGTCATGGACAATTACGGCACACACAAAACAAAGCTGATCCGCAACTGGTTCGTCAAGCGGCCACGCTGGCATGTTCACTACACACCCACCTCAGCGTCTTGGATCAATCAGGTCGAACGTTTCTTCGCTTTGTTGACAGATCGGGCCATCAGACGCGGCGTGTTCCGATCTGTCGCCGACCTCGAGCGCGCCATCACCGCCTATATCGATACCAACAATGCCGACCCAAAGCCGTTCAGATGGACCAAGAGCGCCGACGATATCCTCGCCTCAATTTAACGCTTCTGCCTGCGGTCCCTAACAAAAATGCCCAAAATGAAGACGAATTCCGAATCAGGACATTAGAGCAATATGCGTTTAGATTGACCCGCAAAGAACAAGCTAAACGCATGAAATTGCTCGTTCAAACATAAAGTTAGAGTCTCCAGCGAAAGGCTGAAGACTCCAAGCCGGGCGGCGGGGCCGTATAATTTGTTTATTTTGCGCGCGGCCGCCCCACCAACCAAGCGCGCATATCGTCAGCCTGAACGCTGACGATATTAATCTTTTGCCAAGGCTTCGGCGATCTCGCGCACGAAGCCGGCCGGATCTTCCGGCAGATCCCCTTCCTGCAATTGCGCCAGGCTCAGCAGCAAGGTGGCCGCAGTACCCGGCTCGGCCCGCTGGGCCAGCGCCTGGATCAGCTTATGCGCGGGGTTGATCTCAAGCTTGGGCGGGAGACCAAAAACCGGCCGCCCAGCCCGGCGCAGCAGGCGCTGCATGGCCAGATCCGGCCCACCTTCCGCCGCGGCGAGCATGGCCGGCGCATCGCGCAGCCGGGATGAGGTGCTAACGCCCGAAACCTTGTCGCCCAGCGCCTCTTGCAGTGCCGCGCAGAGCTGCTTGATCTCCTCGGGCGCATCCGTGCTTTCAAACAGGGTGCTGGCCTGGGTTACACTGGTCAGCTTCTTATCCTTGTAGCTGCCAAGCCGGCCGGGCCAGAACGCGTCGATCGTCTCGCCCAGCAGCAGCACCTCGAAGCCTTTTTCGGCAAAGCCTTCGAGCTGGGGAGAGCTTTTTAAATGCCCGGCCTCGCCGGCAAGATAATAAATCTCGCTCTGCCCCTCGGGCATGCGGGCGATATAGTCATCCAGCGTGGTTGCTTCCTCACGCGTCGAGGCAAAGCGCAGCAGCCCGGCAATATCGGCGGCATGGCCGGTATCCTCGTAGATTCCCTCCTTCAGCACCGCGCCGAAATTCTCAAGGAACGACTTGAAATTCTCCGGCTCCTTGGCCTTGGTCTTCAGCTCGGTCAGCACACGGTTGGTCAGCGCCTTGCGGATTTTATCCAGCACAGGGGTGGATTGCAGGATCTCGCGGCTGACATTGAGCGGCAAATCCTCCGTATCCACCACACCCGCCACGAAGGAGAGCCAGCTTGGCAGCAGATCCGCACTGTCGGTGATGAACATGCGCTTGACGTGAAGCCGGACCTTGGAGTCGCGAGTCTCCTCCATGGGCAGGAACGGCTTGGATGAGGGGATGAACAGCAGGGCCGAGAAGTCCAGCGTGCCTTCCGCCCGCCAATGGATGGTGGCGTAGGGCTCATCGAACTGATGCGCCACATGGCGGTAGAAATCGGTATATTCCTCGGGCTTGATCTCGGCCCGGCTGCGCCGCCACAGTGCCGCCCCTTCGGTTACTGGCTCGGCCTTGCCGTCCTCCACAAGCTCAATCGGCAGGGCCACATGGCTTGCCCATTTGCGGATGATGGTCTTCAGCCGCAGCGGCTCGAGGAATTCCTCGGCATCAGGCTTGATGTGCAGCACGATGCTGGTGCCAGCCTCATCGCGCGCGGCATTTTTCAGCGTGTAGCTGCCCTGGCCGGTGGAGATCCATGCCCAGGCTTCGTTATGCCCGGCCTTGCGCGAGGTCACCTCCACCTTATCGGCGACCATGAAGGCGGAATAAAAGCCGACACCGAATTGCCCGATCAGACTGGGTCTCTCATCGGGTTTTTTGTCGGCCAATCCAGCGGCAAAGGCGGCCGTGCCCGAGCGCGCGATGGTGCCGAGATTTTCCGCCAGCTCCTCCTTGCTCATGCCAATACCGCAATCCTCAATATGGATGGTCCGCGCGCCCTTGTCCGGCGTGATGCGGATGGCGGCATGTTCAGGCAGGCTTAGGGATTCATCGGATAAAGCGAGAAAACGCCGCTTATCCGTGGCATCGGCCGCATTGGCCACCAGCTCGCGCAGGAAGATTTCGCGGTCGGAGTAGAGGGAATGCACCACAAGATCGAGCAGCCGCCCGACCTCGGTACCGAAATTGCGTGTTTCTTCAGTCATGGGGTCCTCATTTTGGCGCGTAACAATTTAAAGCCCGCGGCGCCCCGGGCCAAGAGGGCATTTCAGGTTGGCAGTGTGCCGCAGCGTTGATATTTATGCGCGCATATGCATGGCCTAACATGCATATTCGATAACACGTTCCGGAGCGTTCCATGGCTGCCAGCGCCACCTTCACCCGCTTGAAGCGGGCCGATCTTGCCGACCTTGTCGCCGCCGCCGGCGCTGAGGACCCGCGCGCCTTTCAGGTTTTTCTTGCCGATCAGGGCAGTTCCGTCGCCGATTTTGAGGATGATGCCGAGATTTTTTCGGTTTTGCTGCCGATTCTCTCCGACGATTACGACATCGATCTTGAGACCAGCGAGAATGAGACCGTGGCCGACATTGCGGAGGCAACCGAGGCGCTGGTGTTCATCCTCACCCAGGAGGATCAGGATAAATATTTCGCCAAACTCGATCCGGATAATTTCGCCGCAGACGAACTAGGCGAGGCTTATGCCGATTTTACCGAGGAAGAGGATGAGAATGCCGGTGAGGTCATGCTCTCGGGCATCGCCACCCTGCACCAGGCGCTGAGCGAGACCGATTCCGACCATGTGGTCGTGGTCACCGTGGATTAATCAGACCAAGGGCCGGGCGTCTGGCCCATGATTTGGAAATGTTTGAAAATCGGAGCCTTGTGCGCAAGGCTCCGATTTTTGGAGTGGCCGGTTATTTGCCGACAAAACGCTCCAGCCAATGGATTGTGTAATCCCCGGCGACAAAATCCGGCGCCTCCAAAATACGCTGATGTAGCGGGATCGTGGTTTTGATGCCGGTAATAACGAATTCGCGCAGCGCGCGCTTCATGCGGGCGATGGCCTCCTCGCGCGTATTGCCATAGGCGATCAGCTTGGCGATCAGGCTGTCATAATGCGGGGGCACGCGGTAGCCGGAATAAAGGGCGGAATCGACCCGCACGCCAAGCCCGCCAGGCGGATGGAACATTTCCACACGACCGGGTGAGGGCGTGAAGCTCTCCGGATCCTCGGCGGTAATGCGGCATTCAATGGCGTGGCCCGCCAGCTTCACATCGTCCTGGGTGTAGCCTAGCGCCTGCCCAGCGGCGATGCGTATCTGCTCGCGCACGAGATCGAGGCCTGAGATCATTTCCGAAACCGGATGCTCCACCTGCAGGCGGGTATTCATCTCGATGAAGGCGAATTGCCCGTCCTGGTACAGAAATTCCAGCGTGCCGGCATTGCGGTAGCCGATTCGCTTGAGCGCGTCGGTCACCGTCTTGCCCAGTTCCGCCCGCTGCGCCGGTGAAATGACTGGGCTGCCCGCCTCCTCCAGCACTTTCTGGTGGCGGCGCTGCAGCGAACAGTCACGCTCGCCAATATGCACCACCTCGCCATGATTATCGGCTAGGATCTGCAGCTCGATATGGCGCGGCTTATCGAGATATTTTTCCATATAGACAGCATTATTGCCAAAAGCAGCCCCGGCCTCGGCCCGTGCCTCGCGCCAGGCGGCGTCCAGCTCCTCGGCGCTATGCGCGACCTTCATGCCGCGCCCGCCGCCACCGGCGGCCGCCTTGATCAGCACCGGGTACTGGATGCGCTCGGCCACCGCGTGCGCTTCCTCAAGCGAGGCCAATTCCCCCGCCGAGCCCGGTACCAGCGGCACGCCAAGATCGGCCATGGTGGTTTTAGCCGTGATCTTGTCGCCCATCATGCGGATATGGGTGGCGGTGGGGCCGATAAAGACGAGATGATGCGCCTCGACCATCTCGGCGAAGGCCGCGTTTTCCGACAGGAAGCCATAGCCGGGATGGATCGCCTCGGCGCCGGTGATGAGGGCGGCGGAAATAATGGCCGGCATGTTGAGGTAGGAATCGCGCGCCAGCGGCGGGCCAATGCACACGCTCTCATCGGCCAGGCGCACATGCATGGCATCGGCATCGGCCGTGGAGTGCACCGCGACCGAGGCAATGCCCAGCTCCCGGCAGGCGCGCAGCACGCGCAGCGCGATCTCTCCGCGATTGGCGATCAGGATTTTCTTGAACATGTTATTCGACGATCAGCAGCGGCTCGTCGAACTCGACCGGCTGGCCCGAGGTGACCAGCACCTGTTTGACCGTGCCCGCGCGCGGCGCCTTGATCTGGTTGAAGGTCTTCATCGCTTCAATCAGCATCAGGGTGGCGCCGGCTTCCACATTTTGGCCGACCGACACGTAAGGCGGCGCGCCCGGCTCGGCCGAAAGATAGGCAACCCCCACCATCGGGCTCTTCACGGCGCCGGGATGCTTGGCCGGATCGGGCGCGGCGGGGGCAGGGGCCACGGCGGCCGGTGCCGCCACGGGCGCCGCCGGCGCATGTGCCGCGGCCACCACCGGCATGTTCACCGGGGCAACGGCGCGCGCCAGGCGCACCTTGCGGTCGCCCTCTTCCAGCTCGATCTCGGACAGGCCGGTGGCGTTCAGCAGGGCCGCGAGGTCGGCCAGGGTTTTGGGGTCGAATGACAGGCTCATTGCTCTTCTTCTTCCAGAATGTCGGACAAGGCGATCAGTGCCAGCCTATAGCCCGCAAATCCCAGCCCGCAAATCACCCCCGTGGCGGCGCGGGACACATAGGAATGATGGCGGAACGCTTCACGCCTGTGAATATTGGACAGATGCACCTCGATGACCGGGATTTCGAGGACGCTCAGCGCGTCCATCAGCGCGATGGAGGTATGGGAATAGCCGGCCGGGTTGATGATGAGCCCGGCGGCATGCGCGCGCGCCTCCTGCACCCAGCCGATCAGCTCGCCCTCCATGTTGCTTTGCCGGCACTCAATGGACAGGCCTAGCCCCTCGGCGGTTTCGGCGCACAATGTTTCCAGCTCGTCCAGCGTGCCGGTGCCATAGATGGCGGGCTCGCGCGTGCCGAGCATATTCAGGTTCGGTCCGTTAAGGACCATGATGAGCGGTGCGGTCATGGTATCGATTGCGGTAGCATAGTGAAAACAAACGCGCCAAATTTTTAACGTCTTGCGCCTTGCCGCCCGGCGGCACGGACCCGATAATGCCCGTTATGAAGAGCATTATGGATGCGCTGGCGCTGACAGTGAATGGCGAGCCAATGAGTGTTGCGCCAGGCTTGAGCGTGGCCGGGCTGGTAGCAAATCTGGAGCTGGACACGCGCAAGGTGGCGGTGGAGCGCAATCTTGAGATCGTGCCCCGTTCAGCTTACGAATCAACCCGTCTGGAAGACGGCGATACGCTTGAAATCGTGCATTTTATCGGGGGAGGCTAGGATATGGACGGCTTGATGCAGGCGGATGATTCCTGGCTTGTCGCCGGGCGCCGCTTTTCCTCGCGCCTCGTGGTTGGTACCGGCAAATACAAGGATCTGGAGACCACCGCCGCCGCGATCGAGGCTTCGGGCGCCGAGATGGTTACGGTGGCGGTGCGGCGGGTTAATCTGTCCGACCGCAAGGCCCCCATGCTGCAGGATTATGTAAGCCCCGCGCGTTACACTTATCTTCCCAATACCGCCGGCTGCTTTACCGCGGACGAGGCCGTGCGCACCTTGCGCCTGGCGCGCGAGGCGGGGGGATGGAACCTTGTTAAGCTCGAGGTTCTGGGCCCCGCCCCCACTTTGTATCCAGACATGGCGGCCACCTTGCTGGCCGCCGAGGCGCTGATCAAAGACGGATTCGAGGTGATGGTTTACTGCTCTGACGATCCGGTTGCGGCCAAGCGGCTGGAGGAGATGGGCTGTGTCGCTATCATGCCGCTGGGCGCGCCCATTGGCTCGGGGCTTGGCGTGCAGAACCCGCTGATGATCCGCATGATCATCGAGCAGGCCAAGGTGCCGGTGCTGGTCGATGCCGGGGTTGGCACCGCTTACGATGCCGCGTTTGCCATGGAGTTGGGCTGCGACGCGGTGCTGGTGAATTCGGCCATTGCCATGGCGGATGATCCGGTGCTGATGGCGCGCGCAATGAAGGCCGGGGTTGAGGCCGGGCGCCTGGCCTACCGGGCCGGGCGGATTCCCCGACGCGGCGAGGCCAGCGCCTCCTCGCCCATGAGCGGGCTGATCCGCTGAGCCGCCTGCCGCATCTGGCGCTTGAACTGGGGGCGAATTTTTTCGCCCCCTATCTCGTTTACGAAGCATTGCATGCGCGGCTGGGCGATGGCGAGGCGCTGATCGCCTCGGCCGTGCCGCCAATATCGTGGAGTTTGTACCAGGTGGTCCGTAGCCGCCGGCTGGATGCCGTCTCTGCGCTGGTGGTGGCGGGTATTTTCCTGACCGTGGGGGCAACCGTGCTGGGCGGCTCGGCCCGGCTGATCCAGATCCGCGACGCGCTGGTTACTGGCATGGTCGGGGTGCTGTTCCTGACCTCGCTCATTTTAGAAAAACCGCTGATTTTTCATCTGGCCCGGGCCTTTTTGGGGCGCAATCCGGCGGTTGGCGCGGCCACGTTCGACGAATTATGGGCCCGCCCCGGCATGCCGCGCACCTTCCGCACGATGACGGCTGTTTGGGGGGTGGGGCTTGTGGGGCAGACGGCGCTGATGTGCTGGCTGGCCTGGATATGGCCGGTGGATCGCTATCTGCTGGTCGCGCCGGCATTGGGATATGGCTTGTTGGGGTTGTTGCTGCTGTGGAGCTTGTGGTTCGCCGCGCGGCGGCAAATCAGGTTCAACTGGCTGTAGATCATCCGGCGTGACGTTTTTACGACTCTACTCAAAGTAGCAGACAAACGAATGCCGCTTTGCTATGGGCGGACCACGATCCAGAAAGGCCCGTTTTATGTTCACACGCCGTCAGTTCGTCTCCAGCACGGCCCTGTTGGGAGCTGCCGCCCTGCTGCCGGGCGCGGCCCAGGCGGCCGCACCTGGCCTACCCTTTCTGCTGGTGGGCGATTGGGGCCGCAACGGGCATGATGATCAGCGCCGCGTGGCCGCGCAGATGGGCCGCACGGCAGCCCGCATGGATAGCCACTTTACCGTTTCGGTTGGCGATAATTTTTACGAAAACGGTGTCACCAGCATAAACGATCCGCAATGGCAAAGTTCGTTCGAACGGATCTACACCGCGCCCGCCTTGCAGCGCCCTTGGAAGGTGATTCTGGGCAATCATGATTACCGGGGCAATGTGCAGGCACAGATCGATTATTCCGCGCACAGTCCGCGCTGGCGTTTGCCCGCGCGCTATTACGATGAAACCCTGACGCTGCCCGATGGCGCCCGCGCCGCCCTTTATTTTCTCGATACATCGCCCTTCATCAGCGCCTATCGAGGCTCGCGGGTGCGAATCGAGGGGCAGGATTCCCAGGCCCAGCTCGATTGGCTGGATGCGCGGCTTGCCGCTAGCACCGCGCATTGGAATATCGTGATCGGCCATCACCCGATCTACACCGCGCTGTCCGGCGCGGATGGGTATGTGCACGACCAGCCTGACTTGATCGCCCGGCTCGACCCGGTGCTGCGCAAACACCATGTGCCGCTCTATATTTGCGGGCACGATCATTGCCAGCAGGCGGTGACGATGACGGGGCTGACCTATGTTATCACCGGCGCGGGCTCGCGTACCTACCGGCCAGGGGCTGCGATGCGCGGTGGTTTTGCCTCGGGCGCGCATGGGTTCATGGCCGTGCGCCTGTCTGGTGCGGCGCTGGATTACGCGCTGGTGGACATGGAGGGCCGGGCCCTGTTCTCGCAGACGATCCAGCCCGCGTAAAAGGCCTCAGGCCACCGCGCGCGCGGCCAGAAGTGTCGCGGCCAGCAAGGCGGCATCCACCCCCAGTGCGGTGCCAAGGCCCAGATGGTTAGCGACCAGCCCGATCATCACCGGCCCCACCAGAAACCCGGCATAGCCCAGTCCCACCACCACGGGCACCGCCTGATGCGCTTGCATGCCCGGCACCCGGGCGGCAGCGCTGAACACCAACGGGATGATATTGCCCGTACCCAGCCCCACCAGCCCAAAGCCCAACACATCCACGGCCCCGCGCGGCACGAAGATGATGAGCCCAAAGCCCAACAGGGCCAGTAAGGTGCCAAGGCGCATCAGCCAGGGCTGGCCAAGGCGGGTGGCCACCGCATCGCCGAACAGCCGCGCGATGGTCATGGAAACGGCGAAAGCGGCGTAGCCCAGCGTTGCCGCCGCAAAGGATAACCCGCGCGAGAAATGCAGGAAGATCGTGCTCCAATCGGTGGCGGCCCCTTCAGTCATGAAACAAGCAAAGCAGCAGGCCCCCAGCACCAGGGCGGCCCGGTTGGGCCAGGCCCAATGCCGTCCTTCGGGCCTTGTATCGCCGGCTTTACCGATGAGTTGTCCGGTTTGGGTAAGGATGAGCAGAATGACGGCGGCACTCACTCCCGCGCAGCCAGCCGGGGTAAGGCCAAGACGCAAAAGCCCCGCACTGGCCAGCGCCACCCCCAGCCCGCCGAGGCTGAAACAAGCATGAAAGCCCGACATGCGTAGCCGGCCGGAACGGCGCTCCACCACGGCCCCTTGCGCGTTCATCGAGGTTTCCAGCATGCCGAACACCCAACCATACAGGAACAGGCATACGGTAAATCCCAGCGTGTTGGGCACCAGGGTCAAGGCGGGCAGCAGCCCGGCCACGCCAACGCCGGTCATGCTCAGCACCCTCCGGCTGCCCCAGCGCGCAATGGCCACCCCCGCCAGCGGCATGGCCAGCAGCCCGCCTGTCCCCCCTATGAACAGAATGGCGCCGAGTGTCGCATCGTCGAGCTGGAAGCGGATTTTGGCGGCGGGAATAATAATGGCCCAGACAGAAGTCCCAATTCCGGCCATGCCGAACACCAGCCGCATGGTCCGTAATATACTGTCCATGGGGTGCGGCTAGCGCGGCGGGCGCGCCAGCGTCAAGGTTTGCGTTGCGCGGGCCCAATGGCGTCGGGGGGCCGCGCGCGGTGGGAAGTGTTTAGAAGCCGAACGTGACCCGGCGGTCGTTGCTGGCCATCAGCTTGCGATAGCGGCTTAAGGCCAGCAGCGGAAAGAAGCGCGGGTAGCCGTGATATTTCAAATAGAACACGCGCGCGAACCCAACGGCATTATACGCATCCTCGGTCCAGCTGCCTTGCTCATCCTGCGCCTTCTGCAAGAAGGTCGCGCCACGCCGCACGGCCTCGTGTTCGGCCAAGCCCGCGGCCATTAGCCCCAGCATGGCCCAGGCGGTTTGGCTTGGCAGGCTCTGCGCGAAGGGGCCATGAAATTCGCCGGGCGGCGCTTTGTCGTAGGTTTCGCAATCCTCGCCCCAGCCGCCATCTTCGCGCTGTTTGGAAATCAGCCAGGCGGTGGCGCGGGTGACCATAGGGTCGTCATGCGCGATGCCGGCCGCATTCAGCGCGCACAGCACCGACCAGGTGCCATAAATATAGTTGGTGCCCCAGCGCCCATACCAGGAGCCATCGGCGCATTGCGTCTTGCGCAAATACGCGATTCCGCGGGCGATGGCGGGCTTGTCCTCGGGGTGGCCAAGCTGGGACAGCATCGAGATGCAGCGGGCCGAGACATCCTCGGTCGGCGGATCGAGCAGCGCGCCATGGTCGGCAAAGGGGATATGGTTGAGATATTGCCGATCGTTATTAATATCGAACGCCCCCCAGGCGCCGTTGGTGGATTGCATGCCCAAAATCCATTCTCGCGCGCGGGAGATGGCGTCAGCATATTTGGGATCTCCCGTGCGGTGCAGCAGCATGGTGGCCACAGCGGTGTCATCCACGTCCGGATAATGCGGGTTGGCGTACTGGAAGGCCCAGCCGCCTGGGCGCGTGCCGGGCGTATTATCCGCCCAGTCGCCCGCTACATCCAAAATCTGGCGGGGGATCAGCCAGTCACACCCGGCGCGGGCGGCATCGGGCGCGCCGGATTCGATGAGTGCGTGTCCGGCGAGCGCCGTGTCCCACACGGGCGAGAGGCAGGGCTGGCAGTAGGCTTCATCCGCCTTGATAACGAGCAGCTTGCGCACCGAGCCCATGGCGATGTCGAAATGCATCTTGTCGCCCATCAGGTCGAACATCATCGCCGCATTGGCCATGGCGGGATAAATGGCGCCCAGCCCATCCTCGCCATTCAGCCGTTCGATGATCCAGGCCACGGCCTTACGCTCGGCCCGCACGCGGCTGGCGTGCGGAAAAACCGGCTCGGCCACGCGCAGCACATCGTCCAGCACTTTAAACACCGGGCCCCAGCCGGATTTATAAGGACCGCGAATCCAGTCCTTCACCTTGTCCGGCGGGGTGAGGAACAGCTCATCCACCGTAATGCCGCGGGGGTTGCGCGCGCGTGGCTTGCGCGCGGCCAGCACCATTAGCGGCATCATCACCGTGCGCGACCAGTAGGAGACCTTGCGCATATTGATGGGGAACCAGTCTGGCATCAGCGTCAGCTCGATGGGGATGACCGGACAGGCCCGCCAGGGCACCGCGCCAAACAAGGCGAGCTGAATACGGGTGAACACATTGCTGCGCTCGGCTCCGCCCAGCGCATGAATCGCGGCACGCGCGCGGACCATATGCGGCGCGTCCGGGCTATCGCCGATCGCCTTGAGCGCGAAATAAGCCTTTACCGTGGCGGAGAGATCGATCTTGCCGCCATGAAAGAGCGGCCAGCCGCCGGGATTCTCCGCATGATCGCCCTGGATGCGGCGCAGATACACGCCGATCTTGCGCTCAAGCTCATCGTCGATACGGTCGAGATAATGTTCAAGCAGCACATATTCGGCTGGAATGGTGGCATCAGCCTCCAGCTCGTAATGCAGATGCCCATCAGCATCCTGTTCCGAGGTGAGCGAGGCCAGGGCGCGCTCAATCGTGTTATCGAGCGTGGCATTGTCAAGAATCGCGTTCATGCCAACGCTTTGGCAAATTTTTCAGCCGTTTTCCAGAGGCGGATTACGCCGGATTAACCAGCGCCATCGCGGCCGCGTTACCAGAGCGGATCGCACCCTCGATCGTCCCGGGCAGGCCAGTCGCGGTCCAGTCGCCCGCCAGCATCACATTGCCGTGCCCAGCGCCCAGCGTGCCGGGGCGTTTGGCGTTTTGTTCAGGCGAGGCAAGGATGGTCGCGCGCTTCTCCCACAGCACGCGTACGGGCGGAATTTCAGGCGGCAGGCCAAAGCTGCGCGACAATTCCGCCCAGACACGCGCGGCCATCTCCTCAGGCTCCATGTCCAGATAGCGGTTGGCGGCCGAAATGGTGACCGAGATCACATCGGGGCGCACGAACACCCATTCCGCCAGCCCGCCAATCAATCCCCAAAACCCGGTTTCGCCCGGATCCATCTGGGCCCTGAAATGCAGGTTGCAGATGGATTCGAACGCATCCGGCACGCGCAAGCCCGGCAGTAATTCCGCCGCCACCCAAGGGGGAACGGCCAGAATAACCACCTGCCCATGGGGCAGCTTGCTCACGCGCTCGCCCAGGCGGATGTCGGCGCCGCGCGCGCGCAGCCAGGCAATGGCGGGGTCGATGAAGGTTTCTGACAAGCCCAGCCTCGCCCAGCGCGGCAAAGCGGCATATCCGCCGCGCTCAATCGTCTCGGCCAGCACGGCGGCAAGCGGGGCGGCGGCGGCCACATCCGGCATGGTGTTGAGGGCTGAAATGGCCAGCGGCTCGAGCAGCTTTGTATAAAGCGGTCCGGCCCCGCGCAACAGCGGGGCAACCCGGTCTTGCGGTCCCGCCCGGCGTAGTTTGAGCAGTGCCAGATAATGGCGCAGTCCCGTGCCTGGCACGCGCCGGCCAGGATGGAACATCCACCACGGAAACCCGCCTTTGTTCAGACGCAATGTCCAGGCTTCGCCGGTGCCAAGATCGCGAAACGGAAAAACCGGCTCTGATGGGCCGCTCAGCGCGCGCCGCGCCCCGATCCGGTGTAGATAGGCCAAAGTCGAGATATTGCCCGAAAGCAGCAGATGGTTGCCATTATCGATCCGGCAGCCGAGTTGCTTGTCGTAATAAGAGCGCGCGCGGCCACCCGCCTGCGGGGCGGCTTCATACAGCACCACATGATGCCCCAGCTCGGTCAGCTGGCAGGCGGCGGCCAAGCCGGCCAGCCCCGCACCGACAATGTGAACGCTCATCGTTCGACTTTCATGCCATAAGCAGACGCGCGGCCAAAACCAGCTTGCGCCATTTCGGGAGTTTGATCCTCCCCTTCGCATAGTTGAAATGAAGGCGCCGTAAAATACCAAGCAACGGGCGGTAGCTTGCCGCCATCAACCGCGCCGGGCGCATCGTGCCAGGCCGGCAACGTGCCATGGCGGCCTCGGCCCGGGCAAAATTTTTCTCGGCCATATCAGCCAGTTGCGCGCAAACTTGGGGCAGAGCCGGGGCGGCAAGGGCCGCCTCGGGGGTTAGGGGAATGCCCGCTTGGGCCAGCAATTCGCGCGGCAGATAGAGCCGGCCGCGTTCGGCATCCTCGCCTACATCGCGTAAAATATTCGTGAGCTGCAGCCCCCGTCCCAGCGCGTGGGCCACTTCGTCGGCCGCGGCTGACGAATCGCCGAACACCCGCACCGACAGCCGTCCCACCGCCGAGGCGACGCGGTCGCAATATAAATCCAGCTCGGCGAGGCTGGGGGCGATGATCGGCGCGCCCGCATCCATCTCCATGCCGTCGATAATGGCCAGGAAATCCTCGGCCCGCAGCCCATATTCATGCACCGCGGCGTGCAGCGCGCGGGTAATGGGGCCATCCGTTCCGCCGCGATACAGCGCCGCAATCCGCGCGCGCCATTCATTCAGCGCGGCCTGCTTGGCGGTAAAATCGCGGCCTTCCTCGTCGGCGATATCGTCTACAACCCGGCAGAAGGCATAGATCGCGTACATCGCATCGCGCCGGGCGGGGGGCAGTATCTTCATGCCATGGTAGAAGGATGTGCCCGAACGCTTGACCAGCGCGGTGACATATTGGGTATCGGCCTGGCTCATGCGGCGAATCTCAACCCGCCCAGTGTGGCGGCGGCGAAATCCAGTTTTGAGAGCTTGACCCGCCGGGCCAGCGGATCGCCCGCCCGCAATTTGGCCGCCAAGCGCCGCGCAAGCCGCACGATCACCGCCGCCTCGATGCGCATGCGCCGGTTTTTGATCTGCCCGGGCAAGGTGGCGGCCAGGGCGTTGAGCTTGTCCGTCTCATCCAGCATGCGGTCGAACACGGCGCGCAGGGCGGGGCTTGTTTGCGGGCGGGCCAAATCGTCGGTGGTGAGCCCCTGTTCCTTCAGCCAGTCCTGCGGGATATAGCAGCGGTCCAGCGTGCGCAAATCGCCCGCGCAATCCTGCAGATGGTTGAGTACCTGCAGCGCCGCGCACAGCGCGTCCGACGCAGGCCAGGTGGCGGTGGTCTCGCCATGCAGGTCGAGCAGATAGCGCCCCACGGGGGCGGCCGAATAGCGGCAATAATGCATCAGCTCGGCCCAGTTTGCGTAACGTGTCTTCTGCGCGTCCTGACGGAAGGCGATGAGCAATTCGCGCGCATGAATATCGCGCACGCCCGATTGGGCGAGCGAGGCGCGCAAGTGGGCCGCACTGGGCGCACCGGCGGCATTGCCACTGTGCAGGGCTGTTTCCATCGCATTCAGCCGGGCGATTTTGTCAGCCGGTGATAGTTGGGGGCTATCGGCGATATCGTCCGCATTGCGGGCAAAGGCGTAATAGGCATGCACATGGGGGCGCAGGTGCTGCGCGATCAGCAGCGAGCCGACGGGAAAATTCTCATCCCCCCGGTCCTTGCCCGACCAGGCCTCAATGCTGGCGGCGCCAAGCGCGGCCTGGCCGCGCGCGGGGTGGTTATCGTTGGCGTTCATGCCCCCTCTCCGCCATAGGCGCGGTTTTTCCAGTTGGCGCCGGAGCCGCGCCAATGGTTCAACGCCGAGCCGATGGTGGCCGCCATGTAGAACAGCGCGATAAAGGGCAGCGCCAGGGCAAAATATTTAGGCACGCGGTAGCGATCCAAGGTCGGCAGATAGCTGATCACGGCGAGGATCGAGGTCGCGAGCCCGGCCCAAAACACCCGCCCCTGGCCAAACAGCACCTCATAAGGTGCGACCAGCCAGACCAGGGTAAGGCCGATAAGGGTGCCGGCCAGCCACAGAGCGGAATAATTGAGCTGGGTGAAGGCGGTGCGCGCGATCATGTCCCATATGTCGCGCACATGCGGATAGGGGCGGATGGAGGTGGCAAGCCCCGAATGGCCCAGCCAGACCGGCCCGCCCTTTTTCACGGCGCGCGCGAGGGTGACATCGTCGATCAGCGCGCCGCGGATCGCCGCCAGCCCGCCAATGCGCGCCAAGGCTTCGCGGCGGATCAGCACCGTGCCGCCGGCGGCCGCCGCCGTGCCATCGCGCGGATCGTTCACCTTGGCGAAGGGGTAGAGCATCTGAAAGAAATAGACGAAAGCCGGGATCAGGACCCGCTCGGCCCAGGAGGCGCAGTTGAGCCGCACCATTTCCGAGACCATGTCGAGCCGCGCGCCCTCCAGCTTCGCCACCAGTGTGGCGAGATGGCGCGGATCATGCGTGATGTCGGCATCGGTGAAAAGCAGGAGGGGCGCCTCGCTCCGCGCCACCCCTTGCGAGAGCGCCCAGAGCTTGCCCGACCAGCCTGTTGCCTTGGGCTGGCCGGAGATGATGGTGAGGCGCGGATGCGCGCCGGCCAGCTCGGCCGTGCCGTCGGTGGAATTATCGTCCACCAATATCACCCGCAGCCGCCCTTCATAATCCTGCGCCACGAGCGAGGCGATGACCGGGCCGATCGTCTCCGCCTCGTCCCGCGCGGGCACGATGATATCCACATCCGGCCAGGCTTGCGGCCGGGCCGGGCGCAGCTCGGGCCCGGAATGCCAGAATTTGCCGTGCATGAACACAAGATAGAGCCAGATCAGCAGAACCAGGGCCGGGATCATGCGAGTTTTCCTTGCGCGCGGAACCAGGAGAGCGCGTCGCGCACCGCCAGGGCGGCGGGGCGCGGGTTGTAGCCCAGCTCACGCCGGGCCCGGGCGGAGGAGAAGAACATCGTCTTGCGCGCCATTTTCAATATGTCGGGGGTCATAAGCGGGGTTTTGCCGGTTCGCTCGGCCATGCGCTCCATAACCCAGGCCAGCGGCACGAGCGGGGTAATGGGCAGGCGGATGCGCGGGGCGGCGCGCCCGGTTTGGCTCGCGATCAGCGCCAAAA
>JAKBBM010000052.1 GCA_021808545.1 Pseudomonadota bacterium
CGCCGCCGGCGAGGCGACGCTGCGCGACGATCTGAAGGCGATGTATCTGAACGACACGAACCGCGCGCGCTTGAAGGTGGTGCAGGCGCTGGCGGCCAAGCATAAGGTGTCGCTGAACGACATCGTGCTTGCCTACCTCACCAGCCAGCCCCTGCAGACGATTCCCATTATCGGCGCGTCCTCGAGCGCGCAGATTCAAGAAAGTATTAAAGCCATATCGCTCAAGCTCAGCGCCGCCGAACTGGCTGAGCTGACCGTAACCGCGTAAAGCCCGGCGATGAGCGCCGATTATTTTGCCATTCAAAACCAGTTGGCGCGCTTTGCGCGGGCCTTGGATCAGCGCGATTGGGCGGCCGTGCCCACAATATTCGCCGCTGATGTGGGGTTTGACTATGGCGAGGGCGAACGCCAGGGGCTGGAGGCGCTATGCGCGCAGTTCCGCCGCTATCTGGACCAATGCGGCCCCACGCAGCATTTGCTGGGTAGTCTTTGGCTGGAGGTGAATGGCGAGACGGCGCAAAGCCGCGCCTATGTGCAGGCCCGTCACCAGGGAACCGGCGCGCGGGCGCGGCTATTGTTCGATTCGCATGGCGATTACCATGACCGCTGGGAAAAGCGCGGCGCGACGTGGCTGATCGTGCGCCGCGATGTTCACTGGCTGATCCAATGCGGCGATCCCGCCGTGATCGGGTTTGGGGCGTAAAGCGGCTGGCCGCGGCTTTGATAAAGAGCTGGCCGCGGCTTTGATAAAGAAAGGGAGTCTTCGGCGCTTGAGCTGAAGACTCCCTTTTTATTCCGGTGGCGGGATACGCGGGCCGCGTGCGAAGCGCGGCCCGGCGCGGTTTAGATGAACGTGTCGGTATTTTCCTCGCCCAGCAGCACGCCGCCGAAATTGCGGGCGAATTTGTCGGGGTTGTTGGCGATATGGGTGCGGCCGGTATGAATATCGGCGAAGGTGCGCGCGACCGGGCCGCTGCGATACACGCCCGAGGCGCCGCAGCTATAGAACATCCGCGAGATCAGATCGGCGCAGCGATCCACCGTTTGCGCGGCCTGCAGCCGGAAATGGAGGCGCTCTTGCAGGTTGGGGGCGCTGCCGGCCCGCGCCAGGCTCATCATGCGGTCGAAGTTGCGATGCAAGATCAGCTTCATTTCATCGATCGCGACATCGGCCTCGGCGGCCACGGTCTGCACATACGGGTTCAGCGCGGCGCGGCTCATATCGTTGGAGCTGACGCGCTTGGAGGCATAGGCGCGGAAGGTTTCCAACGCTCCATCCAGCGCGCCGATCGACGAGGTCGAGACCGCGCGCACAAAGATCTGGCCAAAGGGCAGGCGGTAGAGCGGGTTGGTGTTCACGTTCAGGCCCGGGCTTGTGCCTTCCGCGCCATCCTTGGATTTATGCAGCCGGTGGGCGGGCACGAAGGCATCCTTGATCTCGACATCATGGCTGCCGGTGCCGCGCAGGCCCAGCGTATCCCACACGCGATGCACGATGCAGTCGCTCTTAGGCACGAGGAAAGTCACATAATCGGGCGCGCCGCCGCCGGGCGGGGTGAGCAAACCGCCCAGGAACACCCAGTCGCAATGCTCAACGCCCGAGGAAAAGCCCCAGCGGCCAGACACGCGATAGCCGCCCGGCACGGTCGTGATCTGGGCCTTGGGCATGTAGGAGGAGGAGATCAGCGTATCCTGGTCGGCGCTCCAGACATCCTGCTGGGCCTTGAGGTCAAACAAGGCAAGCTGCCAGTTATGCACGGCGACCACGCCATACACCCAGGCGGTGGACATGCAGGCGCGTGCCAGCTCCATCTGAATGTCGTAGAAGGTCGAGACATCCATCTCATAGCCACCAAAGCGCTTGGGCTGAAGCACGCGGAACAGGCCGCCGGCCTTCATCTCGGCGATGGTCTCGTCGGGCACCTTGCACTCGGTCTCGGCCTGGGCCGCGCGTTCGCGCAGTTTGGGGGCGAGCGCGGCGGCGAACCCGATCAGGTCCTGCGGGGTGGGGGTGTGAAGAGGAGCTGTTGCACTCATTTTGGGAATCCTTCCGTGAGATTTTAGGTGGCGTTCTTGAAACCGAGGCTGAAATCATGTCCCCACAGGCTGACACTGGTGCTCTCGAAAACCGTGTGGGTGGACCAGTCCATTTGGCGTCCGCCCCAGCCCAGCTCGATGGAGAAGCCACCTGGGGTTGCGCAGTAGAAAGAGGTGACGCCGTCATTCACATGCCGGCCCAGCGTTGCGGTGAGCCGGGCCTTGGTGGCGATGGCGCGGTCCAGGGCGCGGCCCAGCTCATCCATGCTCTCATACTCGAACATGATATGTACGCAGCCCGATGGCACCTCGCCCTCGAACAACGCCAGGCTGTGATGGCGGGCATTGCCGACATGCATGAAATGAATCCGCATCTCCGGTCCGCCCGGCCCACCCGGGCGGTGGATCATCAGATCGGCGAGGCCAAAGCCCAGCACATTGGTGAAGAAGGCGCATGTCTCGTCGAAATTGGGCGCGGGCAGCACGGTATGGCCCATGCCCATAGCGCCGGTTACAAAGCGCGGCACTCCGGCGGGTGACTGAAAGCGATTGAAATCGCTGCAATAACCCCAGGTCAATTCGTGCCGGTTGCCAGCCGGATCCTGAAAGCGGGCCAGACCCAGCACGCCCCGCCGTGCGGCCTCTTCGCGGCTGGCCCGTGTAAAGGCGGTGCCGGCGGCCGCCAGCTGTGTCAGAGCCTGTTCAAAGGCGGCTTCATTGGCGAGCTCCCAGCCCGAGGCGTGGTAGCGGTCCTGCGGGCCGGGCTCAACAAAAATCCGGCCCAGCCGCTCATCGGCCTTTAGTGCCACGCCGCCATGCGGCAAAGCGGTGGCCGCAAGGCCGATCACCTGTTCGCCAAAGGCCGACCAATCGTGAGGGGCCGTTGATTCGGCAACGATATAGGAAAGGGCTCTGATATCCATGGGGTCTCCTGGGGGCTCCCGCGGGGTTTTGTGGTGGTCCGTCCCGCATGACGTAAAATTTCAGCAGATTTCCGCCTTGGCTTTGATTTGAATCAAATTTTTTATGATTTGCGTGGTGTATTTGTTCTTTCACTACGCGATCTGTCTGTTTTTATGCAGCAACCCATAATTTACAGTGAGGAACAATGGCGACGACAGCGGAATATGGACTCGGTTCCCAGACCTACCCGCGCGGATGGTTCATGATCGGTATTTCCGAGAACGTTGGGGCAACCCCGCAGGCGGTGCGCTATTTCGGCCGCGACATGGTGCTGTATCGCGGCCGCAGCGGGCGGCTGGTGCTTTTGGATGCGTATTGCCCGCATATGGGCACGCATTTGGCCAAGAACACCACGAGCTGGGTGGTGCGCGATGGCAAGCATGTCGAGGGCGATTCGATTCGCTGCCCCTATCATGCCTGGCGTTTTGGCCCCGACGGTAAGGCCGATGAAATCCCTTATATCAAAGGCAAGATTCCCGAGGCGGCTTGTGTGCGCTCCTGGCCGGTGCAAGAGCGTTATGGCTGCGTGTGGACCTGGCACGACCCCGAAAACGGCGCGCCGGATTATGACCTGCCCGCGATCACCGATTGGGATGACCCCTCCTGGGTGCATTGGACAATCGACGATCTGGGCACGTTGCCCTGCCATCCGCAGGAGATCATCGATAATATCTGCGATGTGTCGCATCTATCGCCGATTCACGGCTCGACAGTGGAATATTTCGAGAATGAGTTTGACGGGCATACCGCCATCCAGCGTCAGGGCGGGGGGCACCGCACGCTCTCGGGCGCGGAGTTTTCCACCGATACCTGGTATACCGGCCCAGGCATCCTGCAGAGCAAGATGAAGGGCAGCTATAATAGCCGCATCCTGATCTGCCACACCCCGGTCGAGGATGGCGTGACCCATGCCTGGCATGGGCTGATGGTGCAGTCCGTCAGCGGCAAGGCGGCAACCGATGCCGATATCGCCGCGGCACGCGGCTTCCAAGCTGCCTCGCTTGCCGCCTTCGCCCAGGATTTCGAAGTCTGGCAGACCAAGCGCGCGGCTTTGAGCATTTTGCAGGTCCAGGGCGACGGGCCCTTTAACAAGGCGCGGATCTGGTACAAGCAATTCTATAATCCGCGCGCGCAGGCAAAGGCGATCCAGGACCGTGTCCGCGGGGTTCACACCGTGGCTGGCCTGCCGGGCGCGCCGCAACCGGCCGCAGCGGAATAAGCGCGGCCCCCGCGCGGGGGCCGGCTTGCCATCATAAGGCTCTCCCCTTGGGGCAAGGCGCGCGTGGCTCTTTGGTGAAGCGCGCGCGCGCTTTTGCACGCCAGATACAAGCCTCCAAACGTCCGTCGCCGGGAGCGGGCGGAGATAAAGCGGCGTGGCCCGCGCTTGCCCGGCACGCGTGGGCTGTCTATCAACGCCGGAACCGGCAAGATTGTGGAAGGACATAAGTATTATGGCACAAGCGGCGGATATCGTCATCATCGGTGGCAGCCATGCGGGCAGCGAGGCGGCATTCCGCCTGCGCCAGGGCGGGTTTGGCGGCAGTATCGCGCTGCTCTCGGCCGAGACGCATCTGCCCTATCAGCGCCCGCCGCTCTCCAAGGCGTTTTTGGCCGGCGACATCACATCCGAGGCGCTCTTGCTGCGTGCGGCCTCGTCTTACGAGAAATCGAAGATCGACTTTCATCCGGGCGTGCGCGTGGACGCCATAGACCGGGCCGCGCACCAGCTGACCTGCGCCGATGGCAGCCCGTTCGCCTATGGCAAGCTCATCATCGCCACGGGCGGGCGGCCGCGCGTGCTGCCCATTCCGGGGGCGGATTTGGGCGGGCTGCATGTGATGCGCACGATCGCGGATGTGGACCGGCTGCGCCCGGAATTCCTGCCCGGCAAGCGGCTGGTGATCGCGGGGGCGGGTTATATTGGGCTGGAAGTCGCCGCCGTGGCGGTGAAGCATGGGCTGGATGTGGAGGTTGTGGAATTCGCGCCGCGGGTGCTGGCGCGCGTCGCGGGCGAGGCGCTTTCAGCCTATTACGAGGCTGCCCACCGCAAACATGGCGTGCGCTTCCGTTTTAATACCGGGGTTGAGGCGTTTTTGGGCGAGGCTGGCCAGGTGCGGGCGGTACGCTGCTCCGACGGTGCCGAGCTGCCGGCCGATTTGGTGCTGGTGGCGGTGGGGCTGGTGCCGAATGTGGAGCTGGCGCAGGCGGCTGGGCTTGAGGTGAATAACGGCATCGTGGTGGATGAATTCTGCCGCACCGCCGACCCGGACGTGCTGGCCGTTGGCGATTGCACGAATTTCCCGCTGCCGCATTTGGGCGCGCGGGTGCGGCTGGAATCGGTGCCCAATGCGGTGGAGCAGGCGCGCGTGGCTGCCACCGTGCTGAACGGCGTGCCCAGCCCTTATAATGCGGTGCCCTGGTTCTGGTCGGACCAGTATGATCTGAAACTGCAATCGGTCGGACTCAATCAGGGGTATGACACGCTGGTGCAGCGCCCGCCGCGCCATCCGGATGGGTTTGTTGGCTTCTATATGAAAGAGGGGCGGGTGATCGCGGCAGATTGCGTGAATGCCATTGCCGAATTCAATCAGGCCAAGAAATTCGTGGCGGCCAACGCGGTGCTGGACCCGGCAGCACTGGCCGATCCGGCGGTGGAGCTGAAGAGCCTGATCTGACGCCACGCGCCGCGCCGGCGCGGCGGTGATCAGGGCAAAATAAAACGGCCTTTTTCGTATGAAAAAGGCCATTTTTAGGTGGGCGGTTCAGAAACCGCCCTGATCGCGCGTATCTTATGAAAGGGCCGGATAATCCGTATAGCCGCGGGCATCGTCGCCCTGGCCGGTATAGAGCGTGGCGCGGTTGAGCTTGGCCAGCGGCGCGCCGGCGCGCAGCCGCGCCACCAGATCCGGGTTGGCCACGAAGGCGCGGCCAAAGGAAACAGCCTCGGCCTTGCCCTCGTCCAAAACCGCCTGGGCACGCGCCAAGGTAAGATCGTTATTTTCGATCACGGCGCCAGACCAGTTGGCGCGCACCATCTCCAGCGCATCCACCCCGCCAGGCAGCGGAATATGGATGAGATGCACATAAGCCAGGCCCAGCGGGTCGGCCGCGCGCAGCAAGGTGGTGTAGGTTTCCACCGGGTCGGCATCGGCCATGCCGTTGAAGGTCACGCCAGGGCAGATGCGAAAGCCCACGCGCCCGGGGCCAATGGCGCTGGCCAGCGCGTCCAGCGTTTCCACCACGAAGCGCACGCGGTTTTGCACGCTGCCGCCATAAGCGTCGGTCCGCTGGTTGCTGTTGCTGGAGAGAAATTGCATCGGCAGATAGCCAGACGCGCAATGCAGCTCCACCCCATCGAGGCCCGCGGCCACGGCGTTGCGCGCGGCGCTGACATACTCGTCGATCACGCCCTTGATTTCGCTGGTTTCCAGCGCGCGGGGCATGTCGGGCTCGACCGGTACGCCATCGGGGCCGGCAATGAGGTCCGGGCAGCGTATGGCGGAGGGGGCGATGGTTTCGGCATCCGGGTCCTTGTTCGCGCGTACGGACGCGCGGCCGCAATGCATGAGCTGCACCACGATGCGCCCGCCCGCGCCATGCACGGCCTGGGCCACCTGGCGCCAGCCTTCTACCTGAGCGGCGCTGTGGATGCCAGGCGTGCGCCAATAGCCCTTGCCGGCGGCGCTGGGTTGCGTGCCCTCGGTGACGATGAGCCCGGCACTGGCGCGCTGGCGGTAATATTCGACCATGGTGGCGGTGGGCACGTCGCCCGGGCCGGCGCGGTCGCGGGTCATTGGCGCCATGACGATGCGGTTGGCAAGGTCGAGATCGCCCAGACGCACGGAAGAGAAAATTTGGCTCATGGGGTCAGCTCCGCACGCGCGGGCGGGGCAGGGGGGCGCCGCGGCGCATGGTCTCGATGAATTTCTCCAGCGGGGCGGGCTCGGCCACCGGCGCCTCCGATGGTGCGCCCGCGCGCGTCCAGAATTCCCCCCAGGAGGGGAAGAGATCGTGGAAGCTGCCCTCATAGGGCGGCACACCCGGCCAGCGCATCTTGCGTTGGCCGATGGGCGGCTTGTTGAGGTCGGTCGCATACCAATAGAGCGGCAGGCGGCGGCGGAAATACCAGCGCCCGTCAATGCGCTCATAGCGGTCGAAATACATCATCTGCATGATGACCCAATCGGCGCCGCATTCATGCTCATTCTTGGAATAGACCACCCCTTGGGCATGGTCTGGGTCATCGAAATCGATGATATGGCCGCCAATATGGTGGGATGTGCCGTCAAACTGGCGGGAGTGGGTTTCATCGAACCAGTCGCGCAGGGCCCGGCGCCCGGTTTTGCCGCCGCCAACCTTCACATCTTCGGGGAACAGGCTCACCCAGGCGTCGGAATCGCGCATATCCAGCGCCAGAGCGTATTTGGCGGGCAGTTGGCGGATGGCATCCAGCGATTCCAATCGGTCGATGCGTGCGCGCAGATCGTCTGTTGGGCTCATATTTCTCCTTAAACAGCGGGCGGCCTATAGCCCGGCCGGGGGAATGTTTCCCGCGTAGCTAGGACGCGCAAGGGCAAAATGGCTCAAAGTTGATTTAAAATGGCTCAATGCCGCCGCTTTGCCGTGGAATATCGTTGAACACGCGTGGGAATTATCGGAGGATAAACCCAAAGCCAGAAAAAGGAAGGAAAACGTATGAGCCAGGATGGCACGGCGTTTGGCGCGCGGATGAGCTTGGCGGCTGGCGTGCAGCTGCTTGTGTTTATTGCTGTCGCCGCCGCGGGATGGGAAGGGCTGGCCATGGTTTTGCACATGAAGGCCGGTTTTACGGGGTTTCTGTTCCTGTGGTATTGGGCGACGGTGGAAAAAGCGGCGTTTGACCGGCTGCTGGCATCTGTGCTGGGAGCGGGGCTGGGGGCCGCGCTGGCCTGGATGCTGTTGTATCTGCCCACGGCATTTGGCGGAGCCGGTTTGATTGTGGCGCTGGCCGTGCTGTCCGGGGTGGTGCTGATGATGATCATGGGCCAGGCTCCCTTGATCGTGAATAATGCGAGCATGCTGTTCCTAACCGTGCTGACCGCGCCGCCCTTGCTGGGGGTGGTGCAGGCCGGGGCGGTGGATGCCGCCATTCTGCTGGGGGCGCTGTATTTTGGCGGGCTCGTGTATCTGGCCAAACTCTATACGCAAAGCCGGGCGCGCGCGCGCGCGGTTGCCTGAAAAGCGGTTGCCTGAAAAGCTGAAGAGGCGTGCTGAAGCTTTAAGATGGCAGCACGGCCCGCCAGCGGGCCGGGGCTTGGCCGGTCCAATGGCGGAAGGCGCGGCGAAAGCTGGCGGCATCGGAAAAGCCAAGCCGTGTGGCGATCTCTTTGGCGGGCAGGGTTTTGTCACGCAGTAATTGCCTGGCCAGGGTCAGCCTGGCCTCGGCCTTGAGCGCGCCAAAGGTTGTTCCTTCCTCGGCCAGGCGGCGCTTGAGCGTGGCTGGGCTGATGCTGAATTGCCGGGCGAGCTCCTGGCCGCTGGGCAGGGCAGCCTGACGGGCCAGGGCTGTTTCCAGGATCGCGCGCAGCTGCGCCGAGAGCGGCGTGTGCAGCGATTGCGGCTCATGCAGGTCGAACGGGAAATGGCGCAGCAGCCGGGCCAGATCCTCGGGGCTGCGCACCACCGGTTTGCGCAAGAGCGGGGCCGGAAAGCGCAGCGCGTTTTCGCGCGCCCGGTAGGTGAGGGGGGTTGGCATCAGCCCGGCGGCGCAGGCCGGGCTGAGCAGAGGCGGATAGGGCAGATGTACCTCAAGCAGGGGAATATCTTCGCCGATCAGCCAGCCGAACAGGCGGTGATGCATGAGCAGCCCGACCAGATCGGAGACAAAGGCGCTAACATTGCGGATGCGCCGCACGGTGGGCATGAGCAAGGTGGCCACGCCGTTCTCCACCGTCAGGTCCAGGTGCGCTGTGCGCGGCACCAGCATGTCTGAAAAGGCAGTGGTGCGGCTGATCGCCTCGTCCAATGTGCGGCAGGTAATGATGCAATGGCACAGCAGGTCCAGCTCGCCCTTGGTCAGCGGCGCGCGCCCTTCCTGGTGGGCGGCTTGCGCATCCAATGCCCAGGTGCATTCGGCAAACAGCCGCGCCGCGGCCTCGCGCGAGAGCGTGCCGTCCGCCTGGGGGGCGAGCAGCCATCCCGCCGCATGGGCCAGCCCCGCGCGGCGTAACACGGTCTGCGTGTCGCCGCCCATCAAGCCGACCTGGGCCAGCAGCTCCCGCGTGACGGCCAGCGAGGGCGGCGGTGGCGCTGGGCGGCTTAAATGTTTGGACATGGCCAGGATGTAAGATCGTGCAACGGTATGATGCGATAAATGCCGGGATGGCGTGTGAATACCTAGCGGGCTTAGCAGAAAGTCGCCGTTGGGCAAGCGAGAATATAGAAAACTTAAAAAGTCATTAATGTTACACGCTAACATCGTTTTTTTGATGTCGGTCAAACACCGCGCAAGAGGGCTGTGCATGCTGTGCTTTTGGTAGCTCATACAGCCGTGGCCTTGTGTGGCGCGGCGTCCCACAATGGAGATTTTTATGACAGATACGATCAGCCCCGAGGTGAAAATGGCAGGCGGCAAGGCCGGCCGTGCGCATGCGGCCGAGGCGCCGCGCCCGAATGGGGCGCTGGGCTCTTACGCCGTGCAGGCCAATGATGTGCTGACCCAGACGGCGCAGGAATTTTACAAGAGCCAGCGCGCGATTATGGACGGCATGACGGCGGCGTGGCAGCCCATGAACACGGCCTCCGGCCAAGCCCCGGATTTTTCAGCGTTTGTCGGGCAGATGCAGGAGGGGATGGAATGTTTCATCTCCAACACGCGCAAGATGAGCGATGCGGCGCGCGATTGCGGGTGGAGGCTGGCCGCGATTTATGCCGATGCCGCGCGTGAGGGCACGGCGCAGCTGCGCGCGCGCATGTCGTCTGGCCAGTAGGATGTGCCGTCCCGTTCGGACGGCGCGGTTGATGATCCTGTAACCCTAGAGCAGATCAGGAGAGGATGGATGCCAGAAAACAATATCGAAGTGAAGAAGGGCACGCCCGCAGCCAAGTCAGCGGCGGGTTCGCCTTGGAACTTGTTTCGTAACGAGTTCGACCAGATGTTCGATCGCTTTACCAAGGGCATGCTGCCGTGGAAGATGCCCCTTTTTGGCGAGACGCGGCCCGCCCCCATGGCCGAGTGGGCGGATGTGCCGCTGCCATGTGTGGATGTGACGGAAACGCCCCAGTCTTATAAGGTAACCGCCGAATTACCCGGGCTGACGGCGCAGGATGTGGATGTGTCGGTTGTCAACGGCAACCTCGTGATCAAGGGTGAAAAGCAGAAAGAGACCAAGCAGGAAACCGAGAATTACTATCTGCGCGAACGTTCTTATGGCGCGTTCGAGCGCAGTTTCTATCTGCCCGAGGGGGTGGACCGCGACCATATCAAGGCCGAGGTCGCCAAGGGCGTGCTAACCGTGATTCTGCCCAAGACCGAAGCCGCGCAGAAGGCGGAGAAGAAAATTGAAGTGAAGGCCGGTTAGGCATGATGACGCGTCCCGTCCGGTTCGCCAGCCGGCGCGCGGCAGGGGCGCAGCTGGCGCGGCGGTTGCTGCATTGTCGGGCGCACAATCCCCTGGTGCTGGCATTGCCGCGCGGCGGGGTGCCGGTGGGGGTGGAAATCGCGCGGGCGCTGGAAGCGCCGCTCGACATGCTGATCGTGCGCAAGGTCAGTGCGCCGGGGGGCGAGGAATTCGCGATCGGCGCGCTGGCCGAGGGTAATCCGCCGGAATTATTCATCGATTCCGATTTGCGGGCGGCGTTGAGCGTGCCCGGCGGGTATATAGAGGATGCCAGTGCCGCCGCGGCGCGTGAGATTGAACGCCGCCGCCTGGTTTATCGGGGCGGGCGCGCCATGCCGCCGGTGGCGGGGCGGTGGGTTATTCTGGTTGATGACGGCATCGCCACGGGCGCGACCATGCAGGCCGCCGTGCGGGCGCTAAAACGGCTTGGCCCGGAACGGGTGATTTTGGCCGTGCCTGTGGCCGCGGCTGATGCGCTGGCGCGTCTGCAGCCGGAGGTGGATGAGATCGCGTGTCTGCGGCAGGCGACCGATCTGCATGCGGTGGGTCAGTTTTATCTCGATTTCGCCCAGCTTGAGGATGCGGAGGTTTGTGCTGACCTGGCCGCAGCGGCGGCCTTTGGCGGCGGCTTCGATGAATCGAAAATCACCAGATAGGCGCCGGCATAGGGCGAGGGGTCAAGATTTGGCCGCAGCAGGGCGGCGATGCGCGGATTTGTGGCGGCGTCCTTGAGATAAGCGGCATCGAGCACGGCATGGCGGTCGAGAAACGCGTTCATCGCGGCGGAGATACGCACGCAGCCCTTGGAATCGGGCCGCCCCAGCCGGGGTTCCAGAACATCCGGGTCGGTGGCGTGCAACAGCAGGCGGATCTCGCCGCGCGTATCCGCCGCCCCCCAGCCGCGCCGCGCACTCTGCCAGCCAAAATCCCATACCCGGCTGCCCTTGGCGCCAAGGCCGCGAATATGATTCTCGTTATAAGTGCCCAGGGCGCGGTAATCGAGAATGCTGTCATCGTGGATGAACACGCCGGTTGGGGTGATGAAATAGCCATAACGCCCGGCCCGGCCGGTGGAGACGAGACCGCCGCCAATAACCCGCCAGGGGCCGTCGGGATTGGCGAAAATGACGCGCATTTGCTGGACCGATGGGTTGCGGTCCAC
This sequence comes from Pseudomonadota bacterium, assembly GCA_021808545.1. Lineage (GTDB taxonomy): Bacteria > Pseudomonadota > Alphaproteobacteria > Acetobacterales > Acetobacteraceae > Acidocella. Next base: position 11,761 of record JAKBBM010000052.1, read on the forward strand.
CGCGACGAGCAGTTGCGGCCGTGTGATGCGCTGGGCGGCGGCGGCCAGCTGGTCTTGCGTGCGCGCGATCCAGAAGGCGGCATGTTCGGGTGTGGAGGATATATCGCCGGGCACGGCTTGCGCCATTTGCACGCGCAAGGCGGCGATGGGGGCCGCATAATCGGGCCGTGGCACGGGCAGTAGCGTGGCGTGCGGTGCGGGTACGGGTCTTGGTCCGGCGCAGGCGGCCAGCAACAGGCAGGTCAGGAGGGCGCGCCCGCGGCTCATGCCGGGGCGGGCGCGATGATGGTGCGCGCGGCATTGTCTGGCTGGAACACGGTGCAGCCTTTTAAGCCTAGCGCATGGGCGCGGATGAAAATATCCGCCACCATCGCCGTGGTGGCGCCGGGGGGTAGCAGGATGGTTTTGGAGATGGATTGATCTGTGTGTGTTTGCAGGGCAGCCAGCATGGCGAGCTGATCGGCCGGGGCAATGGCGCGCGCGGGCTGAAAGGCGGGCGGCAGGCCGTGCGGCCGCCCGCTCTGGCGCCGCCAGAGGGCCACGGCATAATCCGTTACGGTTAGGGTGCGCGGGGTGCCGAGCGCATCCAGTATCGTGCGTATGGCATCGGCGGCGAAAATGGGCTCCGCGCCGCTGGAGATATTGCCCGCCAGCAGGCTGATGGTGCCGGCGGGCGCGATGGCGAGCAAATGACTGTTGCGCAGCCCATGCGCGGCGATGGCGGCGCGGATGTCTGCTGGCAGGGGCTGGATGAAAGGCGCCTTGAGGGCTTGTGCGGGCATCCAGGCGGGGTAGGGGCCTTTTTCGGCGGCCAACGCGGCCGAGGCGCGGTACGCGCCATGGCAGATCTCGCGCATGATTGTGCCGGCCAGCGCGATGGCCTTGGGTGCGCCATAGGGCAGGTTGAGCATGAGCAGCGCATCCGCCAGGCCGGTGATGCCAAGCCCGATCCGCCGCTTGGCCCGCGCCTGCTCGGCCTGCTGGGGCAGCGGAAAGCGGGTGATGTCCAGCACATTATCGAGCAGGCGCACCGCCACTGGCACCAGGCGGCGCAGTTCATCCATATCCAGCCGCGCGTTGGGGGTGAAGGGATCGCGCACCAGGGCGGTGAGGTTGAACGAGCCGAGATCGCACCCGCCATAAGGGGGCAGTGGCACCTCGCCGCAGGGGTTGGTGGCGCTGATCCGCTCGCTATGGCACAGATTATTCGTCTGGTTGATCCGGTCGATGAACAACAGCCCCGGCTCGCCATACAGCAGGCTCGCATCCAGAAGGGCCCGCCATAAGCTGCGCGCGCGCAGCTTTTTTTCCAGCATATGCGGCGGTGTGGCGGGGAATTTCAGTACCCAGGGCGCGTCATCGGCCACGGCGCGCATGAAATCATCCGTGATCTGCACCGACAAATTGAAGTGGGTGAGTTGGCCCGGCGTACTCTTGGCGGCGATGAAACGCTCAATATCGGGGTGGTCGCAGCGCAGGGTCGCCATCATCGCGCCGCGCCGCGCGCCGGTGGATTGGATGGTCGCGCACATCGCCTCCCACACCGCCATGAAGGAGACCGGGCCCGAGGCAATGGCACCCGCCCCCTTGGCCAACATGCCGTGCGGCCGGAGGGTGGAAAAATCGTACCCCACGCCGCCGCCTTGCTGCATGGTGCGAGCACCTTCCTCCAGCGCGTGGAAAATACCGGGGATGGAATCCTCGATCGCGCCCATGACGAAGCAATTGAGCAGCGTCACACGGTGCGGCGTGCCCGCCCCGGCCAGAATCCGCCCGCCGGGCAGGAAGCAAAAGCCACGTAGCGCCTCAAGGAACCGCGCCGCCCAGCCCGCCTGGTCTCCCGGTTCGGCTGCCGCCAGGGCATTGGCCACGCGCTGCCATGTGGCCATGATCGAGGTCTCGCCCGAACCGCCATGGCGGTAGCGCTGCGACCAGATAAGATGTGCGATCTCCGTGTCGAATGCCTCGTTGTTCAAGGGGGATTCCCGGGCCATGTTAGAGGTGTTGTATCATTACGATGGCGCGTGGGAGTTGACGGGTGTCAAGGCAAGGCGGGCAGAGGCCGCGTAAAAGGCGCAATCCCCGTGTGCCAGGAGGGTTGAGTTGCCCAAACAGGAAAAATTGCTGATTGCCATTGCGGATGGCGAACATGCCCGCTTTGTGCGGCCCGGCGCCGATCATGTGTTGCGCACGGTGCGTCAGTTTGACTCCGCCGGGGCGCATAAGCGCGCGGCCGAATTGCGCGGCGACCATCCGGGCGCCTCGTTTCATAGCCAATCCACGGCGCATCATGCGCTTAATCCCCGCCATGAGCCGCAAGCGCAGGAGAAGCTGGCGTTTGGCCGGCTGGTCGCGAAGGAATTGAACGCGATGAACGGCCCTGAGGGCTTTGATGCACTGGTGCTCGTAGCACCCGCGCATAGTCTGGAGGCGATCGAGGGCGCGCTGGATTCGGCGGTGGCGGCCAAGCTGACCGGGACCGTGAGCAAGGATCTGATCAAGGTGCCCGATGACGAGCTGTGGCCGCATCTGCGTGCCTTTGTGCCCGCCCCAGCACCAAAGCGGCATTTATAAATACCCCTTCGTCGTGGGGGCGTACCTTCACGCGCCGCGCCAAATGGTTTAACCCGCGCTGATGACAAAAGTTCGGTTCGCACCCAGCCCCACCGGCTATCTGCATGTTGGCAATGCCCGTGCGGCTTTGGTGAATTTTCTTTTTGCCCAGGCCGAGGGCGGGACCTTCCTGCTCAGGCTGGACGATACCGATACCGCGCGTGGCCGCCCGGAATATGAGCAGGCGATTTATGACGATCTGCGCTGGCTGGGCGTTGAATGGGATGAAACTGCCCGCCAGTCTGACCGTTTGGCGCGTTATGAGGCGGTGGCCGAACAATTAAAGGCGCAAGGGCGGCTCTACCCTTGTTTTGAGAATGAGGATGAGTTGGCGGCCAAGCGGGCCGCCCTGGTCAAGCGCCGCCTGCCCCCGGTTTATGACCGCGCGGCCCTGAACATGACGGCGGAGCAGCGCGCCCAGGCCGAGGCCAATGGCAAGCGTCCCTATTGGCGTTTTAAACTGTCTGACGGGGCTGTGTCCTGGAATGATCTGGTGTTGGGAGGGCGCAGCATCCGCCTGCCCACCGTCTCCGATCCGGTGCTGATCCGCGCCGATGGTTCACCGCTTTATACCTTCACCTCGGTTGTGGATGATGTGGATATGGGCGTCACCCATATCATCCGGGGTGAGGATCATGTCTCCAACACGGCGGTGCAGATCGATTTGTTCCGTGCCCTGGACGGGGATGCCGCCGTGCCACGCTTTGCCCATCTGCCGCTGATCTCGGGCGGCGATGGCGAGAAATTGTCCAAGCGTATCGGCTCCATCTCGCTCAAATCCCTGCGCAAGGACGGGATCGAGCCGGCTGCCATTACCGCCTATCTGGCCCGGCTTGGTACCAGCCGTGATCCTTCCCCTTTGCCCATGCAGGATCTGATCGCGAGTTTCAGCCTGGCCGATTTCTCCCGTTCCCCCCCGCGCTTTGATGCCCGCCAGCTGCTGGGGCTGAACCGCAAATTCCTGCACGCGCTGGATTTCGAGGCCGTGCAAGACCGCCTGCCCGAGGGGGCCACGCGCGAATTCTGGGAAGCCGTGCGCGATAATCTCGATTTGCTGACCGAGGCCAGGCGTTGGTGGGCGGTGGTGGATGGCACGCTCGCCCCTCTCGAACTGCCCGGCAATTCCGCCGTATTGCGCGCAGGGTTGGACCTGCTGCCGCCAGAGCCCTGGGGGGAAGAGAGCTGGAAAGCCTGGACCAACGCCATTGCCGAAGCCACCGGCGCCAAGGGGCGGGAGCTGTTCTTGCCGCTGCGCCTGGCCCTGACCGGCGAGACGCATGGGCCCGAAATGGCGAAGCTGCTGCCGTTGATTGGCCAAGCGCGCGCCGCACAGCGTCTGGCCGCCTGCGTTGCCGCGCGCGGCACGCCCGGCTAAGACGGGACGCAGAGTGGAGGGGATGAGGTCGCTTGCCGGATATTTTTGACGAGATTGCCGAGGATCTGCGCACCGAGCGCGCGCTGCGCCTGGCCAAACGCTATGGCGGGCTGCTGGTTCTGGCCCTGATTCTGGTTTTGGTCGGGGTGGGTGTGCGGGCCTATTATGCCAGCTATCGGGGGCATCAGGCCGAGCAGGCCGCCACGCGCTATCTGGCATTGACCAAGGATGTGGATAACAATGCCACGCCTCCCGCCCCGGCCGATGCCGCCAAGGCCGCGCAGGCGCTCAGCGATTTTGCCGCCACCGCGCCGCAAGGCTACAAAACCCTGGCGGATTTGCGCGCGGCGGCCCTTTACATGCAGGCCGGGCACCGCGCCAAGGCCGCTGATTTGTGGAACGCGGTGGGGCGCGATGGGAATGCCGATCCGCTGCTGCGCGATCTTGCCAACCTGCTCTGGGCCCAGCATGAGCTGGGCCATGCCCCGGATTCGCAGGTTCTGGCCCGTTTGAGCCCGCTGGCCAAGGCGGACGATCCGTTCAACGCCCTTGCGCGTGAAACCCAGGCCATGGCCTATCTGCGCCAGGGGAATCAGGATATGGCCAAGAGCCTGCTTTCCGCCCTGTCAAACGACCCTAACGCGCCGCAAAGCGTGCGTACCCGCGCGGGCGGTCTGCTCGCCCAGCTTAAGGGATGATTTAAAATGATGCGTCGTCGCACCGCCACCACCGGGTTGCTGCTCGGGCTGCTCTCGTCTTGCGCCAAGCCGAAGCCGAAAATTATCGGCGTGCAGGTTCCCGTTCTGCCGGATATGAGCGGCATGAACGTCTCGCCTGATGCGCCAGCGGTTCAACTGCCGGCCGCCGCCCCCTTGGCCGACTGGCCCCAGCAATTGGCGAACACCGCCCATGTGCCGGGGAATGTCGCCGCCCCTCTGGGTTTTAAACCCCGCTGGCGGGCTGATATTGGCGCGTCTGGCGGTTACCGCCAGCCGCTTATGGCCAGTCCCCTGATTGTGGGGGGGCATGTCTTCACCATGGATGCCGATGCCGCCGTGCGGGCTTTGTCCCTGGCGCAGGGTAAGGATCTGTGGCGTACGGTCACGCGGCCCAAACATGCCACGGAGCAGAATATTGGTGGCGGCATCGCCTATGATTCCGGCAAGATCTACGCCAGCACCGGCTATGGCGAATTGCTGGCGCTGGATGCCACCTCGGGCAAGATCCTCTGGCGCCAGAAGCTGGGGCTTGCCGCCCGTTCGGCCCCGCTGGTGGCGGCGGGCCTTGTCGCGGTGCTGATCCAGAATGACCAGCTGCTGACCTTTGATGCCGCCTCTGGCACGCCGGGCTGGCATTTTTCCGGCGCGGTCGGCCAGCCCTCGACCACGGCCATGAGCATTTGCGGTGCCCCGGCCTATGCCGATGGCATTATCGTCGCCGGTTTTTCCACAGGCGTGCTCGCCGCGATTAACGCCAGCTCGGGCATGCCGGTGTGGGAGCAGAGCCTCTCGGCCAGTGCCGGGGGCTCCAGCTCGGTTGATTTTTCCGATATCGTCGCCGCGCCGGTGATCGCCGATGGGGTGGTCTATGCCACCAATCTTGGTGATACGGCGATGGCCGTGGATTTGCACTCCGGCGCCAAGGTCTGGACGCATGGCGCAACCAGCACCCAGGCTATGTGTCTGTCAGGCGGCTTTGCCTTCCTGCTCGATACATCGCAGAAACTCTACGCCATTCATGCCGATGATGGGTTGGTGCGCTGGGCCGCGCAGATGCCCGCTTTCCGTAACGTCAAGCATCAAAGCGGCCCCACGCAAGACTGGGCCGGCCCGCTGCTGGTGAATGGCATGCTGATGCTGGTGAGCAATTTGGGTAATGCCGCCTTGGTAGACCCCGAAACAGGTAAGCTGAAACATATGAAGAATCTGGGGGGCTGGCTGGATATGCCGCCCGTGGCGGCGGGCGGCGTGCTGCTGACCCTTGCGCGCGATGCCACACTCACGGCTTATGGCTGAGCCATGCTTCCGCGAGTTGTTATTGCCGGGCGGCCGAATGTCGGCAAATCCACCTTGTTCAACCGGCTGGCCGGCGCGCGTCTTGCGCTGGTCGCGGACACGCCCGGCGTAACGCGCGACCGCAAGGAAGCCGAATGTGTGCTGGCCGGTACCAAGGTTCTGCTGGTGGATACGGCAGGATTGGAAGAAGCCGCACCCGACACATTGCCCGGGCGCATGCGCGCCTCCACCGCGCATGCGGTGACCGAGTCCGATCTCGTGCTCTTCGTGTTCGACGCGCGCAGCGGCCTGCTGCCCGAGGATGAGCATTTCGCCACCTGGCTGCGCCGCACCGGCAAGCCGGTTCTGGTGGTGGCCAACAAGGCCGAGGGGCGCGGTGGCGCCGCCGCCGCCATGGAAGCCTACACGCTGGGCCTGGGCGAGCCCTGCGCGGTCTCGGCCGAGCATAATGAGGGCGTGTACGATCTGATGACCGAGATCGCCGACCGCCTGCCAAGGCCAGAGGACACGTCCGAAGCCGCCGCGGAATTGCCGCTGCATTTCGCCATTGTCGGCCGCCCCAATGCCGGCAAATCCACCCTCATGAACTACCTGCTGGGCGAGCAGCGCATGATCACCGGGCCCGAGCCCGGCCTCACGCGCGATGCCGTCTCGGTGGATATCACCGGGCCGGATGGCAAGCTCTACCGGCTGGTGGACACAGCCGGCCTGCGCAAGCGCGCGAAGGTGGATGAGGGGCTGGAGCGTATGTCCACCTCCTCCTCGATCGAGGCGCTGAAAAAGGCCGAGATGGTCGTTCTCGCCATCGACGCGGTGCAGGGCGTGCAGGAGCAGGATTTGCACATCGCCCGGCTGATCGAGCGCGAGGGCCGGGCCTGCGTGATCGCGCTGACCAAATGGGACGCGGTGGAAGAGCGCGGTAAAGGCCGCCAAGCAGCACTCGACCGGATTTCCATCTCGCTCAGCCAGATGAAGGGCATCACCCTCGTGCCGCTCTCGGCGGAAACGGGCGAGGGCATACCAAAGCTTTTCCCCGCCATCCGCGCCACCTATGAGATTTGGAATACCCGCATCCCCACGAGCCAGCTCAATCGCTGGTTCGAGGCGGCGTTGGAAAAATTTCCCCCGCCCTTGGTGGAGGGGCGGCGGCTGAAGCTGCGCTATATCACCCAGATCAAGGCGCGCCCGCCAACCTTCGCCCTGTTTGGCACGCGTGCCGAGCAAGTGCCCGAGACCTACCAGCGTTATCTCGTCAATTCCTTGCGTGAGAATTTCAACCTGCCGGGTGTACCGGTGCGGTTGTATCTGCGCGGCACGAAGAATCCCTACGCGGATTGATTGTCCGCGCGGACACGAAAACTTCATGCACGCCCTCTCGCGCGATCTGGATGAAGCGGTTACGAGGCCGGTATGTGGCGCATCATGCTTTGCCTTTTGCTGTTCTGCCTGGCCCCGGCGGCCCGCGCCGCACCGCTGCAATGCGCCGGCACCGTGGCGCCCGGCTTGGCCTATCCCGATGCGGCCGGGCACTGGAAGGGCCGGGAAATCGTCCTATGCCGCCAGATTGCGCGTAAGTTAGGGTTGCATGCCCGCTTCACCCCGCTCTTTCAGGCAAGCGA
>JAKBBM010000053.1 GCA_021808545.1 Pseudomonadota bacterium
GAGAAGCTGGACGCGCTCGATGAGTTCAACCCCGAGCGCATTGCCGGGCGGATTCTGGGCATGGGCGACATTGTCGGCCTGGTTGAGCGCGCGGCCCAGACGATCGACCAGGACGAGGCCGAGAAGCTCGCCAAGAAAATGGCGAAAGGCAAGTTCGACCTCGAGGATTACGCCGCCCAGCTCAAGCAGATTTCCAAGATGGGCTCGCTGTCGGGGATTCTGGGCCTGCTGCCGGGCATCGGCAAGATGAAAAAGCAGATCGAGGACGCCAATCTCGACAATACCGTGTTCAAGCGCCACGTCGCCATCATCGGCTCGATGACCAAGGCCGAGCGGCGCAACCCGGATATTCTCAAGGCCAGCCGCAAGAAGCGGATCGCGGCGGGGTCGGGCACCTCGGTGCAGGATGTGAACAAGCTGCTCAAACAGTTCGACGATATGTCGACCATGATGAAGCGCATGAACAAGGCGGGCGGTGCGGAGGCGATGATGCGCCAGATGCAGGCCGCCATGGGCGGAGCCAAGGGTGGACACCGTCCATTTTAACCATTTTTCAGTTAACTTAAGGAGCTACCATGTCCGTTAAAATCCGCCTTTCCCGCGCTGGCGCCAAGAAGCGCCCGTTCTACCACATTGTGGTGGCCGACGCGAACGCCCCGCGCGATGGCAAGTTCATCGAGCGCGTCGGCACCTATAACCCGATGCTGCCCGCCGAGCATGCCGAGCGCGTGACCCTGGTGACCGAGCGGCTGCAATATTGGCTCGGCAATGGCGCGCAGCCGACCGACCGTGTCGCCCGCTTCCTGGCCAAGGCCGAGCTGGTCAAGGCGCCGGTGCGCCGCGAGCAGACCAAGCAGCCCACGCCCAAGAAGAAGGCGCAGGAGCGTGCCGCCGAGCGCGCCAAGGCCGCCGAGGCCGCCTGAACCTCGCGAGGGCATGTGGACGAGCGGTTGATCCTGATGGGCGTGATTGGCAAGCCGCACGGCGTGCGCGGCCAGGTGCGCGTGAACGTCTTCGCCGAGGATCCCGAGATCCTGGAGACGCACATGCTCGCCAGCCGTGCCGGGCAGCGCTTCACGCTGCGCTGGGCGCATGAAAATGTCGCGCATTTAAGCGAGATCACGCCGCACGGCCCGCGCCCCATTACCGACCGCAACGAGGCCGCGACGCTGACCAACACGGAGCTGTTCATCCCCCGCGCGGCCCTGCCAGCACCGGAGGAGGAGGAGTTCTATCTCGCCGACCTCATCGGGCTTGCCGCGCGCGATGCCGATGGCGCTGAAATTGGCACCATCGCCAACGTGCTGGATTACGGGGCGGGGGCGAGCCTGGAAATCGCGCCCGGCGGCACGCTTCTGCCCTTCACCCGGGCCTGCGTGCCGGTGGTGGATATTCAGGGCGGATTCGTCGTGGTCATGCCGCCCACGGAAGTGGAGGCCAAAACCGCATCATGAGCTGGCGCGCCGACATCCTCACCCTGTTTCCGGCCATGTTTCCCGGCCCGCTGGGCGAATCACTCGCCGGGCGGGCGCTGGCCGAGGGACGCTGGGGGCTGAAGGTCACTGATATCCGCGATTATGGCCTGGGCCGCCATCGCAGCGTGGATGACACACCCTTTGGCGGCGGTGCCGGCATGGTGCTGCGTCCCGATGTTGTGGATGCGGCCATAACCGCCGTGGCGGATGAGCGGCCGCTGATTGTTCTTACCCCGCGCGGCGTGCCGCTGACCCAGGAGCGGGTGCGCGCGCTGAGCGAGGGACCCGGCGCCATCTTGCTGTGCGGACGGTTCGAGGGGATCGACCAGCGTGTCATCGAGGCGCGCGGGGCCGAGGAAATCAGCATCGGCGATTATGTGCTCTCGGGCGGCGAACTCGCCGCCCTGGTGCTGCTCGATGCCGTGATCCGCCTGCTGCCAGGCGTGATGGGGCATGAGCAAAGCGGGGTGGAGGAGAGTTTTTCCGCCCCCCTGCTGGAATATCCGCATTATACCCGCCCCGCCCTGTGGCAGGGCCGCGCCGTGCCCGAGGTGCTGACATCGGGCAACCATGCCGCCATCGCCGCCTGGCGGCTGGCCCAGGCCCGGCAGATCACCCAGGCGCGCAGACCCGACCTCTATAACCAATACATTGCAACCGGCGCCGCCGCGCCTTAAACACCGCTTCTCGAAAAGGACCAAGCCATGAACATCATCCAAACGCTCGATGCCGAGCAGATCGCCAAGCTGACCGGAGACAAAGCCATCCCCCCCTTCGCCCCGGGCGACACGCTGCGCGTGAATGTGCGGGTGAAAGAAGGCGAGCGCTCGCGTGTCCAGGCGTTTGAAGGCGTGTGCATCGCCCGCTCCAACCGCGGCATCAACTCCTCCTTCACCGTGCGCAAGATCTCCTATGGCGAGGGTGTGGAGCGCGTCTTCCCGCTCTATGCGCCGATCATCGCCGACATCCAGGTGATGCGCCGGGGCGATGTGCGCCGTGCGAAGCTCTATTACCTGCGCGGCCGCCGCGGCAAATCCGCTCGCATCGCCGAAAAAGCTCGCGAAGTCGCCCACGCCGCCGCCGAGTAAGTGGTCTCTCAAGGGGGGGAGTTGTCCCCCCCTCCCCCTGCCACAGGCACAGCCTTTGGCACCCACCCGGCTCTCAAAAGGGGATCCTCTATAAGGATCCCCTTTTCAGAATTGAGTAACAGAGACAAAGGGCCGAGCACCCTTGCCTCGCTCATGCGAAGGAGGTCGCGAAAACGATGGCGCGGACATTGTTCGACAAGATTTGGGATGCGCATGTGGTGGACCGGATGGAGGACGGCACGTGCGTTCTCTATATCGACCGCCATCTGGTGCATGAGGTCACCAGCCCGCAAGCGTTTGAGGGGCTGCGCACCGCGGGCCGCAAGGTGCGGCGCGTGGAAAACACGATCGCCGTGGTGGACCATAACGTACCCACCGACGCCGACCGGCTAAAGGGCATTAACGAGCCCGAGAGCAAGCTGCAGATCGAGACGCTGGAACATAATGTCGCGGAATTCGGCGTGCCGTACTTCCCCATCTCGGATGCGCGCCAGGGCATTGTGCATGTGATCGGGCCGGAACAGGGCATCTCGCTGCCGGGGATGACCATTGTGTGCGGCGATTCCCACACCAGCACCCATGGCGCGCTGGGCGCGCTGGCTTTTGGCATCGGCACCTCCGAGGTGGAGCATGTGCTGGCCACGCAGACCCTGCTGCAAAAACCGGCCAAGAACATGCTGGTGCGGGTGGATGGCACATTGCCGCAGGGCTGCACGGGCAAGGATATCGTGCTGGCCGTTATCGGCAAAATCGGCACTGCCGGCGGGACGGGCCATGTCATCGAATTCGCGGGCGAGGCGATCCGCGCGCTCGACATGGCCGGGCGCCTGACCGTGTGCAATATGAGCATCGAGGCCGGGGCCCGCGCCGGGCTGATCGCGCCCGATGAGGTGACCTTCGCCTACATCAAAGGCCGGCCGCTGGCCCCGCAAGGTGCCGATTTCGACAAGGCCGTGGCCTATTGGAAGACCCTGCCCTCGGATGAGGGGGCCGTGTACGATAAGGTTGTGGTGCTGGATGCGGCCCAGATTACCCCGCAAGTCACCTGGGGCACGAACCCGGAAGCGGTAATGCCCATTACCGGCACAGTGCCCAACCCGGCCGATGAGCCCGATGAGGCCAAGCGCGCGCAGATGGCGCGGATGCTCTCCTACATGGCGCTGGAGCCGGGCCAGAAGCTCGCGGGCACCAAGGTGGATGTGGTGTTTATTGGCTCCTGCACCAATTCGCGCATCGAGGATTTGCGTGCCGCCGCCCATGTGGCCCGGGGCCGCCATGTGGCGGATGGTGTGCGCGCGCTGGTGGTGCCGGGTTCTGGCCTGGTGAAGAAACAGGCCGAGGATGAGGGCATCGCGCAAATCCTGATCGAGGCCGGGTTCGAGTGGCGCGAGGCCGGATGCTCGATGTGCTTGGGCATGAACCCGGACAAGCTGACGCCGGGGCAGCGTTGCGCCTCCACCTCCAACCGTAATTTCGAGGGCCGGCAGGGCCCTGGCGGGCGCACCCATCTGCTCTCGCCCGCCATGGCCGCCGCCGCCGCCGTAACCGGCGTGCTGACCGATGTGAGGGAGCTGGTTTAATGGATAAATTCACACGGCTCACCGCCATCGCGGCACCGCTGAACGTGGCGAATGTGGATACCGACAAGATCATCCCCGCGCGCTTCCTCAAGACCATCAAACGCACGGGGCTGGGCAAAAGCCTGTTCGCCGATATGCGCTATAATGAGGATGGCACGGAAAAACCCGATTTCGTGCTGAACCAGGAGAAATACCGCAAGGCGGAAATTCTGGTCGCGGGTGATAATTTTGGCTGCGGCTCCTCGCGCGAGCATGCGCCCTGGGCGCTGCTCGATTTTGGCATACGCTGCGTCATCGCGCCCAGCTTCGCCGACATCTTCTTCAATAACAGCTTCAAAAACGGCATCCTGCCGATTGTGTTGCCGCCCGAACAAGTGGCCAAGCTGATGGACGATGCCGCCCTTGGCACCAATGCCCGCCTGACCGTGGATTTGGCATGCCAGATGGTGGTGCGGCCCAATGGCGAGGAGATCCCCTTTGACGTGGATCCGTTCCGTAAATATTGCCTGCTCAATGGGCTGGACGATATTGGCCTGACCCTGGCACACGAGAGCGCCATTGCCACCTACGAGGCTAAAATTCCCGCCTGGCAGCCCAAGCTGCGGTAGTTTCATGCCCGTCATCGGCGTCACCCGGTTGCGATTGCGCTCAATCCGTTTTCTGCCGGGTTTCGCGGTTTACGCGCTCCGCAGCCTGCGTCAGGCACGGTTTGCCACGGGGTTTCTTGGCGGGTCGCTATTGAACGACTATGAACGGACGTTCTGGACCATGACGGCGTGGGACGATGAGGCCGCCATGCGGCGATTCATGAACGCCGGCGCGCATGTTGCGGCGATGCGCCGGCTTGCCGGCTGGTGCGACGAAGCCTCTGTTGTGCACTGGCAGCAATCTGGCACGGCGCTGCCCGACTGGGCCGAGGCGGATACGAAAATGCGGGAGGAGGGTCGGCCTTCCCGGGTCACACATCCGGGTCCGTGCCATGCCAACCTGAGCTACAGGCGGCCGCGCCTGACCGCGACCGTACCAATCCAGCCGCGCGGGGCCAACAAAGTCTGAAATTTTCACGGAGCATAAACATGAGCGACACGAAAACCCTCCTGCTTCTCCCCGGTGACGGCATTGGCCCCGAAGTGATGACGCAGGCCAAGCGCGTGCTGGACTGGCTGCAAAAAACCGGCCGCGCCAGCTTTACGGTGTTCGAGGACCATGCCGGGGGAGCCGCGATCGACGCCTATGGCGTGCCGGTGACGGATGCCACCGTGGCCAAGGCGAAAGAGGTGGACGCGGTGCTGTTTGGCTCCGTCGGCGGGCCGAAATGGGACAAGGTGCCGTTTGAGATCCGCCCCGAGGCGGGGCTTTTGCGCCTGCGCACCGAGCTGCAGGTGTTCGCCAATCTGCGCCCGGCCAAAGTGTTCGACGCGCTGGCGGATGCGTCCTCGCTGAAGCCCGAGCTGGTGCGCGGGCTGGACCTGATGATTGTGCGCGAATGCATTGGCGGCATTTATTTTGGCACGCCGCGCGGGATAGAGACCCTGCCCAATGGCGAGCAGCGCGGCATTAACACCGAAATCTACACCACGCATGAAATCCAGCGCGTGGGCCGGGTGGCGTTTGAGCTGGCGCGCAAGCGGCAGGGACGCGTATGCAGCGTGGAGAAGGCGAATGTGATGGAGGCCGGGCTGCTCTGGCGCCAGGTGATGACCAAGCTGCAGGCCGATGAATATCCGGATGTCGCACTCTCGCACATGTATGCCGATAATTGCGCCATGCAGCTGGCCAAGAACCCCAAGCAGTTTGACGTGATCGTGACCGGCAATCTGTTTGGCGACATTCTCTCCGACCTCGCCGCCATGCTAACCGGCTCGCTCGGGCTGCTGCCCTCGGCAACACTGGGCGCGCCCAATGCCACCACGGGCCGGCGCGCGGGCTTTTACGAGCCGATCCACGGCTCGGCCCCGGACATTGCCGGCAAGGGGGTAGCCAACCCGCTGGCGCAGATCCTGAGCCTGGCCCTGCTGCTGCGCTATTCCTTCGACATGGAGGCCGAAGCCACACTGATTGAGACCGCGGTGGAGCGCGTGCTGGCCAAGGCTGGCCGCACACCCGACATCGCCGTGCCGGGACGGCCGGTGATCTCCACCACGGAGATGGGTGATGCGCTGCTTGCGGAGCTGGAAGCGATTTAAATACATGGCCGGGGGGTTGCCTGCCCGCGACGGTTCGGTTACACCCCGCCCACGACGCGCCCGTAGCTCAGCTGGATAGAGCATCAGACTACGAATCTGAGGGTCAGGAGTTCGAATCTCTTCGGGCGCGCCACGGAATTCCTTGAAATACAAGCGAAAGCGGGCCGGTCGACAGCGACCGGCCCGTTGGCGTTTGGGCGCATCCCACCACTATCCCCTCGATGACCTCGTTTCGCCGCCGATCGCCCGGTGGGATACGCGCGGCGGGTGCCACCGGCACCGGCAGCCGCCTGCTCAACCTCCCCTGAGCCTCGCCCACACCCTCGCGGCTAGAGCGCCCAGACCGGCGAAGAGGAGGACGCTGCCCATCTGCCAGACCAGCAGGGTCATCATCGTGCCTTCGGGGTGGAACAGGCGCAGCGCGGCCTCGGCGGCGGCGGCGGCGGCCAGGGCGGCGTTGAAGCCCACGGCCAGGCGGCGGAAGCGCGACGTCCGGCGCAGCAGCAGCACGAGGGCAAGCGCGGGCACGAAGCCGGTGAGGGCGATGGCGGGCACGCACATCATGTCCGGGTGCACGCGCAGAGCGGCGCCCTGGGTGGAGATGGAGAGGAGAAAGCACTGCTGCCCCAGTACAGCCAGCCACAGCGCCAGCGCCGCGGCGGGCATGGCCAGCTTCCAGCCCGGTTCGTCCGGCCGTCCGGCACAGAGCGCCGCGTAGGCGGCGAGCAGCGCGGTTGCGGCCGCCAGCATTTCGCTGGCCCAGAAGCTTGGCTCTGAGAGATGCTGCGCGAGATCGGGGCGCGGCCCCATGAGCCAGACCATCGCCGCAAGTGCGGGCAGACTGGCCAGCAGCCACAGCGCCACAGCGCGCAGCGGTGGCCGGGCTGGGCGCACCGGCGGCAGCGCCTGTGCAGAGAGGCGGGTGATGAGGTCATCCGTTTCCATGGCGGTCCTCTCCTCCCATGAGTTTGCGCAGGCGGGCAATGGCGCGGAAGGTGGCGGTCTTGAGCACGGGTACGCTGAGGCCGGAGCGCGCGGATGCCTCGGCGAGCGGCAGCTCCTGCAATTTCACCATGTCGAGCACGTGCCGATCGCGGGCTGGCAGCGCCGCCAGCGCCTCGCCGAGCTGGCGGGCGCTGGTGGCGGCCTCCTGCGCGGCGGGCGTGGCGAGCCCCAGGGCCGCCTCGTCCAGCTCCGTCTCCCGCACGGCGTGGCGCTGGCGGCGGCGGCGGATTTCCGCGCCGCGCAGTTTCAGGATGCCGTAGAGGAAGGGGGCGGCCGGGCGGGCGGGGTCGAAGAGGTGGCGGTTCTGGTGCAAAGCGAGCAGGGTCTCCTGCACGATGTCCTCGATGTCGGCGGCATTTGTCCCCGGCCAGCGGGAGCGGGCGCGGGCGCGCAGCCAGGGCAGCACGGCGCGCAGCAGGGCGGCGTAGGCTTGGCCGTCGCCGGCCTGCGCTGCCGCCAGCCAGCCCCGCCAGCGCGGGTCTTCATCGGCCATGCACGCTCCTCCCGGCGCCGAAGCTACAGGCTGGCGGACCGCCGCGCCAGAGAGCGCCGCGCTCATGCCAGGCCAAGGCGGGTGCTGAGTTTGGCCAGGCGGTCGGCCAAGCAGATGCGCGCGCCGCTCAGCAGCTCAAGGCGCTCGTCGGCGAACACGTCGCGCGCGGGATCGCGCATGGCCCGGCGCAGCAGGGTGGAATCCCGGCGGCGCAGGAGTGCCGCGATCTCACGCCGGTAGAGGGTGAACAACGCCGTCAGCACAGCGTTCACCGGCGCCGGGCCGGGGGCGTGGGACCAGTCCATGGCGGGTAGGCGGGCGATGAGGGCCTCGGCGGGGTAGAAATCATCGCCCGTGACCCAGAGGTTGGTGGTGAAGAGCCGCGCCGGGCGGCCATTCTGGTCCAGCGCCACGGCGGCGACATGGGTGAGGCCCGCTGGTTTTGCGCCCGTACAGGCGGCGGGCGCGCCTTTGGGCAGGCCGGCACCGCGCAGGAAGCAATGGATGTGGCCGCTGGAGCCATCGCGGCGGTGAGCATGGAAGTAATACTGCGCGTGGCTCACCGGGTCGGTCACATCCTCCGGCGGGTAGTGCGCCAGCTCGTGGAACGGGGCATCGCCCAGCAGGGAAGTGACGAGGTTCTGGCCCCGCCCCTCGATCTCCCCCAGCGCCGCCACCAGCGCCAGGGCGGAATGAAGCTTCTCGTTCATGTCAGAAGCTCGACGTGGCGGCGGTGAGCCAGGCGGGCGAGGCGCTGGTGAGGGCGGCCTCCAACGGGTGGTCGAGCCCGGTGAGCATGAGCAGCGCCACGGCTACCAGCCCGGAGCCCAGGAGCATCTTGCCGGTCTTGCCCGCACCCATCATGCCGCCGCGCAGGCGCAGCAGCGTCGCGCGCGAGGCGAAACCGAGTGCGAGCAGCGGCAAAGCGGTGCCGAAGCCGAAGGCGAGCATCACCGCCAGAACCTGGGCGAAATCCTTCCCCTGTGCGGCGAGCAGGCTGGCGGCGCCGAGCGTGGGGCCGGCGCAGGGTGTCCAGATGCTGCCCAGCAGCAGGCCGATGCCGAATTGCCCCTGCCAGCCCGCGCCGGACTGCCCGCCGAAGTGGGCGTTCATCCAGTTGCCGAACGGGCCGGTGGCCGTGGCCAGCCAGCCTTGCGCGCCGGGGATGAGCAGCAGAAGCCCAAGTGCCAGCAGCGCGGCGGCCGCCAGCAGCCGGAAGGCGCCGAGGTTGAGGCCGAGTGAAAAGCCGAGCGTGGCGGCGAGCAGGCCCAGCGCGGTGAAGGCCAGAGCCACCCCGGCCGCCAGCGCCAGCGGCCCGGCCTTGTGGGCCGAGCCCGCGGCCCCCAGAACCAGCGGCAGCACGGGGATGACGCAGGGCGAGAGCGTGGAGAGCACCCCGGCGAGCAGCGCGGCTCCAGCGGCGGCGATCACGGCTCAGCCCTTCACGGCGTCGGTCAGCAGGGTTTCGATATCGGCCTGCGACGTCACGCCCACCGCGCGCCCGGCCTCCTTGCCGTCATGGTAGGCGATGAGCGTGCTCTGCATCTGCGCGCCGAATTTTTGCACCGTGCTCTTCTGGCTGTCGAAATCCACGTCGAGGATTTCGACATTTGCGTAGCGCGGGTCGGTCTCCAGCGTGTGCAGCACTGTCTGCTGGGCGCGGCAGATGGGGCACCAACTCGCCTCCACATGCACCAGGACGGGCGTGCCGTGCTGCATGGCGGTGGCGAAGGCGGCATCGGTGTAGGGCTGGATGGTGGCAGCCCGCGCGGCGGGGGCGGCGAGCAAAGCGGCGCCGCACAGGGCGGCCAGGGCGGTACGGCGGATCATGGTCTCTCTCCCGTGAAGGCGGCGCGGGCCTGTCACCCGCGCCGGTGCAGGTTTCAGTTTGCCTTGCAGGGCGCATGGGCCGCGCAGGGGGCAGATTTGGCCTGGCAGGGCGCCGCCTTGCTGGCAGCACACTTGGCGGAGGACATGCTGCTGCCTTGGGCGGCGCAGGGGGTGGCGGCCATGGCGGGGGCGGCGATGGCGGAGAGGCCGCCCAGCGCCACGGCGGCGCCCAAAGTGAGCATGGATTTGGTGAGTTTCATGAGAGTCTCCTTGCGGTTGGCGTTGCCCGGCGGCGCGGATCGCGCCGGCGGTACTGGCTGTTCGCAAGGAGGCGGGGATTGGTTACGGGTGGGTGGAAAAAAATCCGCCTTTCCCCTGGTCTGGCGTCCTACGCCGCCGCGCTGTGCTCCTCGCGTGCGGCGGATCACACCTCGCGGGCCGCGTTCGCGTTCATGCACCAGTTTCTTTTGGTTCTAGTCCGACGTTGGAAGAGTACGCGGGGAGCTGGGGTCAGCCGGCCGCCAGCCCTCTAGCTTCATCCAGCCTTCCGCCGCTTTCGCCCAGCCGGCAGCGAGGGCGGCGCCCCACCCTCCGGCCCCGGGTCGGCGAACAGCGCCGCGATCTCCACGCCCAGGGCGCCGGCGATGCGCTCCAGCACGGTGACGGTGGGGTTCTCCATCCTCCGCTCGATCCGGCTCATGTAGGTGCGGTCCACCCCGGCGTCGACGGCGAACGCCTCCTGCGAGACGCCGCGCGCCACGCGGAGCCGCCTGATGTTCACCGCAACCTTTTCCCGAGCGTCCATTGCCGGGCGACCACATATTGCGAAGGTCTATTATTCCACGCATAATGGTCCCATGATTATGAACCTTGGGACATGTGTGGGGCGCGGGCGCGGCGGCGGATGGGGGCTGGCATGATGCCGCCGGCCGCCCTGCTCGTCGGCCTCACCTGCCTCGGCGTGATGATGGCGCTGATGCCGGCCAACCGGCTGCTCACCCTGCTGGGCCTGCGGCGATGGAGGCTGGCCGCGCTGTTCATCCCGCTGGCCGGACCGTTCGTGTTCATGTGGCTGGTGGCGTTCCCGGGCAGATCAAGGGTCGCACCCGTGGAGGCCGCGCGGCAGGAACCGGGCTGAAAACTTCCTCCATCCCTCAGGCGCAGGAAGTGACACGGTTGCCCGCTGCGGAGCCCTCAACGCC
Organism: Pseudomonadota bacterium; assembly: GCA_021808545.1. Lineage (GTDB taxonomy): Bacteria > Pseudomonadota > Alphaproteobacteria > Acetobacterales > Acetobacteraceae > Acidocella. Next base: position 10,860 of record JAKBBM010000053.1, read on the forward strand.
TTGTAGCCTAGAGAGGCTGACCTGCTTGCTCTTCTCCCAGACCAAGCACTCCCTTGAGGAACGAAGACTGTGTCTCATTCACCGTCGCGACATACCCAACCATGGCGCGCTCTTTGAGTCCGTCTGTCGTTCTCGGTGTAGAAGCGAATAATGTCATCCGCTCTGGTAACACTTCAAGCATCTTGTGACCCAGGCGCAGATTGAACGCCGTAATTTCTGGCGCTCCCACTTGGCTCTTGCCCGCATTAAGTATGAAGCCAGATTGCTTGGCTGCAGAACCCAATTCGCCGACCGCGGCTTCCACCACTGCGGCATCCCTACCAGACACAAGAATGTCGTCCATATATACGGACAACGCCACCTTCCCCAAGCTTATATCACGAAGACACCGCCCCAACGCTGAACGATCTAAGACCAGGGAAGACAATGCTGGTGATTGTACGAAGCCAAAAGGCAGACTTCGCTTCCCACCTTCCTTAGACACGGTGCTTAGGCTCGCCAGTTCAAAAGCTTCCTCCCTTGGGATTCTTAGAAACCGCAAGGCGCGAGAGATTTTTGATCTTGAAATCGAATCAAAAAAAGTTTGGATGTCAAGGCGAGCGAAGACCGAATTCATCGTGTGAAGCCTCGCAGCTGCCACATGTCCACCCGGCCTGAAGTGAAAAAAATAGGCTGGCGGAGTCCAACACCGCAAGACGCGCTCTGCGATGCGGGCGCCTAGCTCCCTACCTTCAGACGTAGGAACGTAAATTTGCAGCCCGTTGGAAGTCTGGAAGCGATGAGAAAAGGTATGCAGTGGCATGAGGGTGCGCTCGGTAGTTAGTGGCCCCGCTCACGATTTTCATGACGAGGAGAATGAACTTGGCAACCAAGATCAGCACCCCCATGATTTCGCGAGCGAGGCCGAGCCGGCGTTTTACTTCCATGCTCTGGACTCCTTACTCATGCCCCAGCGGCCTTGCCAATGGCACAGCCACCAACCAACAGAGGTCATTCGATGTAACGATTAGGGGACATCGAAGTTCTGCGAAATGCCATCCTCGAATAACTCAAGGATCGCGCGAGGAGCCCTAATGCTGGGGCCAAAGTTCTATAGCCTCCTTGAAGCCAGATGTTAAGTAGGTGCCGTAGGTGAAACCAAAATAGGCCAATCAACTGGCATGTTAGATTTTGGTGCTACGCGTACCGCTATAATTTGTGTAGTCATTTCCCTCAAGCGGCCCGCCCGAAAGCCATGTCCACATCGCGCAAACACCGGCGGCCGTGAGGATGACGTCGAGCTGGGGCGCGAGGCGAAGTTCGATTTCCGCACCCAGCAGCGCCATGACCAGCGGTAGGGTGATGACGATCTTCACGATGGCGGGCAGGCGGTTCCAGAGGCCGCGCTTCCTGGCTGGCATCTGCCCATGGTGCGGCGGCGCGACCGCGGCGGTGGAGAGGTGCTTCTTCTCGTTCTGCATGGTGATTCCTTCCGGGTTTGGATTCAACGATGGACGGGGGAAGGCGCATCGGCGCCTTCCCCCGTCTCGTGTCGGTTCGGGTTTCGATCGGCAGGCGTCACGCGGCGTTCTGCTTCTCCGCCTCGCTTGGAGTTGTTGGCGGTGAGGCCAGCAGGTTCCACGCCCTTGAGGCGACTGTCGCGGTGTCGATCAGCCGCTGAGGGGCGTGATGCGCGTACCTCTGGGTCGTCGAGAGCTGGCTGTGGCCCAGCACCGTTCCGATCTCGTTCAGCGGCGTGCCGGCGTTGGCCAGCGCGGACGCGAACGAGTGGCGCAGGTCGTGGATGCGCAAGTCCGCAGGCAGGCCCGCCGCCTTCTTCGCCCGCGCCCAGGCGCCGCGCACGCCCTCCACCGGCCTGCCCGGCAGGCGGGAGCTGGGGAAGACGTGCGGGTTGCCCGGCTCGATCGCGCGCTTGGCGAGCTGGCGCCGCAGGATGGCCACGGCGACCGGCGAGAGCGGGATGTGCCGCGTGCGGCCCGATTTCGAGCGCGGCACGGTGAGGATGCAGCGCTCGAGGTCGACATTCTCCCAGGTGGCGTTCAGCACCTCGCCCCGGCGCGCGCCCGTCACGATCAGCAGGGCCAGCACCGCCGCCGCCGTCTCGTCCTTGTCCGCGTCGAGGGCCTTGACCAGCGCCCGGGTCTCGCCTGGGCTCAGGTACTTGTCGCGGTGCTGCTCCCGCAGCATTCCCGGCGAGGCGGCCGGATTTCGCCCCTGGTACAGCTCCCATTTCAGGGCCTGGTTGAACATGGCGCGAAGGGTGGCGAGGTGGCGGTTGACCGTGCCGTTGGCCAGCCCTTCCGCCACCATCCCGCGCCGCAGCTCGGCGACGTCCTGCGGCGTCACCTCGTCCAGGGCCTTCTTGCCGAGCGCGGGCAGGATGCGCATGCGCAGGTAGGCCTCGACATTGTGCGCCGCGCGCTGGCGCTCCCGCACGTGCGGCAGGTAGCGGTCGCGGACGAACTCCTCGACCGTGGGCACGGCCTTGAGCTTCGCCTTCTCCGCCGCCGGATCGCCGCCCAGGCTGACCTCGGCCTTGAGCTGCTCGGCGCGCCTGCGGGCCTGGTCGACGGTGACGTCGCCGAGGCGGCCGAGCCGGACCTCGTGCTGGCGGCCGCGCGTGTCCTTGTAGCGAAAGTAGAACGTCACGGTGGTGCGGCGCTGCTCGGCGATGAAGCCGACCAGCCGGTCGTCGAAGATGCGGTGCTTTGCCGCTCCTTCGGGCAGCGGCGGCAGCTTCTGCACCAGGGTGCGGGTGATGGTGGTCGCGGCCATGGGGTTCCTTTCCATTGGCTGGATGGATGGGGTGGATGGGCATGGGGGTCATCAGGGTCTTGGGGCGGATGCGCACACGGCTGGCGCACGGGCATCTCGCCCAGGTGCGTATGCCGCTTCCGGCACCGGGCCGAGAGCGGCAGGTGGGCGATGCTCACCCGGCGGTGCTGTTGCGGCGGGCGTTCTGGATGAAGGCCTCCAGATCGTCCGGCTGGTAACGGATGTACCGGCCCGAAAGCCGGACGTAGGCCGGGCCGGTGCCGGCCCCGCGCCAGCGCTCCAGCGTCTCCGGCGAGACGCCGAGCAGTTCCCCGGCTTGGCGAGAGGTGAGCAGCTTCATCGGCGCCGGCGGTTCGGTGGCGGCGGCGGTGATCGTGCTGGTCGCGCTGTCGCCGGTCTCGGCGGCAGTGGTCGTGTGCTTGGCCATGTCGGGATTGTCTCCATCTTCGGATGCCGGGGCGTTCTTGCCCCGGCTTCGTCCATGGAGGTGTTCGATGGTCCTCCTTTGCCGCCAAAGGTCGCGCGTGGCCGTCGTTCGCCGCGCCGCTTGCAACTCACCAACGCACCTTGCGGACAAAACGCCGCGCGGCGCGTTGGCGATCCTTCCGCTGATCCCCTGGGTCTTTCCCTACCCGGGCTCGCCGGCGGCGTCGGCGATGAGACGGGCGATGCGCACGCGGCGCGTCTCTGCGTCGATGGCGTCGCTTATGGCGTGACGGCATTCCCAGAGCCGTCGGTTATACGGCGCGCGGTCGGTCCAGTCCCGCAGCGCCTCGTCGATGACGATCAGCAGCAGCTCAGGCACCACGCCCTCCTCGCGGCTGGCGGGATCGGGGCAGAGCTCGATGTGCAGATCGCCACAGCGCGCCACGGTCCATCTGTAGGGCGAAGGGTGAGCACCGGGGCAGAAATCCACCCCGCTGCCCAGCTGCTCGCCCACCTGCATGGACCGGGCCGCGCGGCCGAGCGCATCCAGCACGGCGAGCGCGCCAGCCTCCGGCATCCGCGCGTGCTCGACCGCCATGCGGGCCTGCGCCACGCAGATGAGCTGGCGCAGCGTCCAGCCCGATGGCGCGGAGCAGACCGTGCCGTAGCGCACCGGCAGGCCGAAGCCATCGCCGCCGGTGTCGAGCACGGCGACCCAGAAGCGCTGCGCCCAGTAGGGCAGCACGTCGGCGTTGCTGAACAGGGCGAAGCGCTCGCCGTCGGCGGTGCGGCGCGCGGCGACGATGGATTTCTCGTCGAGGTCGATCATGGGCGCGTGCCTCCATCGGCGCGATCGACCTCGAACACCAGCCAGGAATCGTCGCTGTTGATCGTCGCCGCCACGCCCTCGGGAATCCAGAAGCAGACCAGCTCCTCCTCGTTGTCGTCGTCGTTGAGGCGGAACAGGTCGGCCGGCGTCTTCACCTCGATGCCGAGCGTGCCGAGGTACTTGATGACGTGCAGCGGGTCCTCGCCGGTGCGCACGGCCTCGGCGAAGCTGACGCGCTGCACCTCGGGCAATTTCTCGATGTCGGAGTAACGCCGCAGCAACTCTGCCAGCGTCTCGGTTTTCGTTTCGTCCATGTGATGCTCCAGACGCGCGAAGCCCCGCCTTTGAAGGGCGGGGCTTCGTGCTGGTTGGTGGTGGAATGAATCGCCCGGGCCTGGTGCGGCGCGGGCGTTTGCATCACATGCGGTCGGGCTCCTCATCTGCCGCGGCTACATGCGCCGCCCATCGCGCCTTGGCTCTCTCGACCTCCAGGGCCAAAGCCGCGCGCACCGCGCGCCGCGTCTCCCAGCAGCTTCTCCTCCACGGCGTGACCGGCAGCCAACTGGTCAGTGCCATTTCGATCACGGCCAGAAACTGCTCGGGTGTGACGCCGCGCTGCCGCGCCTCGGCATCCGGGCATAGGGCGATCGAGAACTGCCCAGCCCTGGCCACGGTCCATGGGAATGGCGAGGCCACGCCGCCTGGCGGGGCAGGCTCGAACGAGACCGGCGGCACGCTGTCTCTCTCCTGGGGCTCGCGATGCACGGCGGTGGCGTGTTCAAGGTGGCGCACGATCTCAGCCAGGGCGGGCTCGCCGGAATGCGCCAGCTCGGCCTCGAACCGGGCCAGCGCCACGCTGAGGAGTTGGCTGACGCTCCAGCCGTCGAACGGGCCGGAGATGGCGAGGCGGATGAATACTCCGCCATCCGCGATCTCGACCGCCGCGCCCCACAGGCGCAGCGGCCGGCCAGGAAGCAGATTGGTCGCGATCAGCACGACGTTGCGTCCGGTGCTGGTCGCGTGCCAGGCGACATTGTCGCGGCTGGGGCGGCGACCGACGGCATTGCCGCCGGTCTGGCCTGTGCCGGTTGCCATCTTTGCCGCGCTCATCGCGTGAAGACCGCCCATTGACCATCCGTGACGAGAAAGACGGCCACGCCTGCTTCGACGCGATAGCCTTCGAGTTCCTCCTCACCAGAGTCGGCGCAGGCGGCGAGCAGGTCTTCGAGGTTGGCGATCTTCACGTCGAGATCGCGGAAGTATTCGATCAGGCGCAATGGATCATGGCCGGTGGCCAGGGCATCGGCCAAGCGAAGTTTCGGCACGTGCCTGGGCAGATCGCGCCCGGCGGCGTGGCGCCGCAGGAGCGCCTCAAGCGCCTCGGCCTGGGGGAAGGTTTGGGTCATGTGATGGTCTCCAAAGCGCGATGCGGCCAGCCCCTCAAAGGGCTGGCCGTCTCGCGCCGGGTTGGGGTTGCTGCCCGCACGGCGCGGGCAAGGACATGACATGCGGCCGAGCCGGGGCGCCGCCGCGCCTTGGTTGGAGACCGGATAGAGACACCCCGCTCTGAACTTGGGCAAAAAGTTGCGCGGAACATGACCCTGTGGGGGTGGGGGCTTTAAGGCCCCCACCCCCACAGGGTCATATCTCCACCCAAGCCAACATGCAGTTTCACCGCCAAGGTCATTAGAGTGTCGGCTGACCTGGATATGTTGATATTGGCGAATCAGCTTTGGATGAACGGTCGCTAACTCCTACCACAACATAAGTAAGGTGAGGCCGTGTCGAAGACATCGACCAGGGCTGAGCAACCAATCCGAATAGCCAAGAGGTACAGGGGGCCAAAAATTGGCCAGATTTGCAAATTAGCTACGAATTACAAAAGATACATCAATTATTCAAAACAAAATCTCGGCATTTTTGTCATGATTTCAGACCGTTCCACGTAGCCCCCTCGCCAGCAAATTCAGAATTGAATCATTACGAATTGAGTGTAAATTTTTGGTAATCTTATTTATTGCTTTTTATACATCAATTGAACATATTTTTAATGTTCCAAAAAGGTAAGAAAAAATCACGGGAAATGGAAATTTGAAGGAAAATTACTGGATCGTTCTCCTTGTCACTTCGTGGCCTGTTCACTTATTGGGGCGTGTGGGCAGTCAAAAGCTCCCAATCTCAACCGACAATTCATCCCAATCTTTATTAAGGATCGGTAGCACTAGATGTCTGACCTTTCTCTCTCCGATCGCCTGTCTGCTGACTCAACCGGCCATCCGGTTGATGACCAGGAATGTTGTGCATCGGTCCCTCGCCCTCCGGATGCGGAGAGCCTAGAATCTGCCGCAAAGCCTTTCAAACTCCTGAAGGACTTCCAAGCGATGATGGCCGCCGCGTCGCAGGTCCAGCCATCGCTGCTCGGCGATCTGAAACGCGGGCAGGTGACGATCTTCGCTGGGCCGCCCGGCGTGGGCAAAACCATGTACACCGTGCAAATGCTGTGCGCGCTGGCGGCCGGGGCGCCGTTCGCGGGGCACACGCCCGCCGCCGCGGTGAAGGTCGCGCTCCTGAGCGTCGAGGATGGCGACACCGAGCTTGGGCAGCGCATGGCGGCCTGCGCGAAGCTGATGGGGCTGGACGAGGCCCTGCTGCAGGAGAATTTTGCGGTGGCGGACTTCTCGGCGCCGTTCCTCCTGTTCAGGCGCGGCCCGGACGGCGTCACCTTGACCGAGAAGGGCCGCCAGCTCGCCGACGAGCTGGCGGCGTTCGGCGTCTCCTGCCTCGTTCTCGATCCCATCAGCGCCCTGCACGACCTTCCCGAAAATGACAACGGCCTCATGACGCTTTTCATGGCCGCGCAGCAGCAGCTCGCGCGCGAGCTCGACTGCGCGATCATCAATCTGCATCACTTCGGCAAGGAAAACGCGGACCGGCCGACGCTGAACTCGTGCCGCGGCGCGGGCGCGATCGGGTCCGTCGCCCGCAACGTGCAATTCTTCATCGAGCTGGCTGCCGATGAGATCGCCGTGCTCGAAATCCCCGAGGGCGAGGACGCCGATCACTTCCGGCAGCTCCCGGGCAAGCTCAGCCATGCCCAGCGCGCCGGCAAGATCGCTTATTTCCGGCGCAAGGCGGTGGAGCTCGACGGCTTCACCGGAATGGCGCTGGAGCAGATTTCGCCTCCGGACCAGGAGAAGCTGGCCGCGCAGAAGACCGCGGCCAAGCCGAGGAAGGCGAAGTAAACCGCGGCGGTTTCGCCGCGGCCAGAAAATACAGACGCGAGCCCGCGGTTACGCGAACCGCGGGTAAGCCGACATCCCTTCAACGGTCCGGCCGGGCCACTTGGACCCGGCTGGTCAATAGTCACGAGGTTTGCATGTCGAAGAACACGTCCCACTTCCAGAACGAAGAGGACCACGAGATGCTGGCGGTTGCGAACGCAATCGCCGAGCAGCAGGGTCTGCCGCAGGGCGCCAGCATCGAGGAGATCATCGAGCAGGGCGAGATCGAGCTGGACCTGCAAAAGATGCGGGCGCGGGTTCAGGCCCAGTCGCTCAAGGCCGTGAAGGCGCTGCGCCCCGCCAGGTCGCGGCAGGAGCAGGCCCGCTCGAAGGCGCAGCAGACCCACGAAGCCATGACGTTCATCGGGCAGATGCTCGCCGATGCGGGGGGGCCGATGCCCACCTTGGAGGTCGTCGACGTCTGCGTCTATGTCGACATCCCCGAAGGGCGGGTGCGCTTCGCGCTGGAGATGCTGGCGCTGAGCGGCAAGGTCAGCCTCGGCGCCGACGGCTGGGTGGTCCAGGGCGAGCGCGCGCCCAGGCTCAGCATCAGCTAGGCGGCCCACCGAGGACGCTGGGCCATTGAGGCCAGGGCCGTGCGCGCGAAATCGGCGCGCGGCCGTGAAGGCGCCGGGTGACCGGCGCCGGTGCCCGGGCGGCACCGCATGAATCAGCAAAAGCACACCCGGTTGCGGCCTTTGCGCCGCAGCCGGCCATGCTCATACTTACTGGAGAACACATGAAGTTCCACAACCACAAGCGCCTGGGCAGCATCAAAGCCTGGGAGGCTCACCTGCTGGCCGCGGCGCGGAGAACCAGCCTCGATGTTGGCGGGCCCGTCCCCGCGAACCTGGTGGAGCTGCTCGAAATCATCGAGCTCGCCATCGTAACCCACCCCGTCACCGCAAAGCCCATGTCCGGGGTGCGCGACGAAGTTCTCGAACTCCTCCGCCTGAAGGAGCGGCGGCGCGAATTGCTCAAGATGCCGGTCCCGCAGCTGGTGCTGCACCTCATCCACGATGAGGGGCTGACGACCGACGATGAGATCATCGAGCGGTGCGTCTCGGGCGATTACGGCAGGATTTCCGCGAAGCAGGCGCGCGCCGCCCTCGGCTATTTGATGGCGCACGGCCTGATTGAAGCCGATCCGGGCGACACGCGCTCGGAACGGGACCGCAA
>JAKBBM010000054.1 GCA_021808545.1 Pseudomonadota bacterium
CATGACCCGCGGCGGCGCACAGATTTCTGAACTTCATTGTAATTTTCTGTTAAATTTGGGGACAGCCACGGCAGCTGATCTGGAAGGGCTGGGCGAGGAGGTGCGCCAGCGCGTGGCCGCGCGCGCGGGCGTTTCATTGCGGTGGGAAATCAAGCGAATTGGGGTGCCGGCATGAAGCGCGTGGCTGTTTTGTTGGGCGGCGTGTCGGCCGAGCGCGAGGTAAGCCTGCGCTCCGGCGCGCAGGTAAGTGCTGCGCTGCGTACGGCGGGGTTTGATGTAACCCCGATTGAAGTCGGAGAAGATCTGGCGGCGCTGTTGGCAGCACTTACCCCGCGCCCCGATGTGGTGTTCAACGCGCTGCATGGGCGGTTTGGCGAGGATGGCACGATCCAGGGTGTTCTGGATTATATGGGCATTCCCTATACGCATTCCGGCGTGCGGGCCTCGGCCCTGGCCATGGACAAGGCCGCCGCCAAGGCGGTGTTTTCCGCCGCGGGGCTGCCCGTGGCGCCGCACCGGATTATCGATATCGCGGAGCTGGCCGATCATGACCCACTGCCCCCGCCTTATGTGGTCAAGCCTGTGAATGAGGGCTCGTCGGTCGGTGTGTTCATCGTCAAGCCTGGCGATAATCATCGGGCACGAATTGCCGCGCAATGGCCCTATGGCCCGGCCATGGTCGAGCAATATGTGCCAGGGCGGGAGTTGACCGTTGGTGTGCTGGAAGACCGCGCGCTGACCGTGACCGAAATTCTCTCCAACGATGTTTTTTATGATTACGAGGCTAAATATGCCGCAGGCGGGTCGCGCCATGTGCTGCCGGCCGAAATTCCCGAACCGGTTGCCCAGCGCGCGCGCGATATCGCGGTGGCGGCGCACAAGGCGCTGGGTTGCCGGGGCGCCACGCGCGCGGATTTGCGTTACGATGACGAAACAGGAAAGCTGGTGCTGCTGGAGGTAAACACACAGCCAGGGATGACGGCAACTTCCCTGTTGCCCGAGCAGGCGGCGCTGGCGGGGATGGATTTTCTGACGCTATGTACTTGGATGGTGGAGAAGGCCGCATGCCGCGTGTAGCCGCCACACCGCGCACGCTGGACCCCGCCTCCACGCGCGGGCGCAGGGGGCGCGGGCGCAAGCCGCCCGCCCGGCAAGACCGGCTGTCGCAGCGCGATTTATTCATCCGGCGTGTGAAGAAAAGCCTGAAGCCGGGCTTGTGGGTTTTTGGAATTTTGGCCGTGCTTATCGTGGTGGGTGAGCTGTTGCGCGGCCTGTCTTCGGCGCCAGCGCCGCAAAGCACCTCCGCGCCCGCCGCCGCCGCGCCGCGCTGGGGGCTGGCGTCTCTTGCCGCCGATTTGGGCCTGCGGCTTCATAAGGTGGAGATTCTGGGTGCGCAAACCACGAATCCAGATTTGCTGCGCCAGGCGATCGGCGTGAAGCCGGGCATGCCCATATTCGGCATCTCGCTGGCCGCGGTGCAAGCGCGGGTGGCGCAATTGGGCCCGGTAAAGAGTGCCATCGTTGAGCGCGTACTGCCGGGCACGCTGATTGTGCGCGTGGTTGAGCGCGATGCCTATGCCATCTGGCAGACCGTTAGTAATGGCAAGACCGTGTTTGTGGTGCTTGACAGGCAGGGCGATATCATCGCCGGGCAGGATGCGGCACAGGCCAAGCGGCGCGAGCCCAACCTGCTGCTGCTGAGTGGGGCGGGCGCGCCGGCGAATGCCGCGCAGTTGTTGAGCGCGCTGAAAACCGTGCCCGCCGTGCGCGCGCGCGTTGTGGCGGCGCAATGGGTGGATGGGTTGCGCTGGAATCTCGTGCTGAAGGACCAGGCGGTGGTGAAGCTGCCAAGCGCGGACATGGAAGCGGCGCTGAATCAGTTGGCCCAGCTGCAAAACAGCATGCAGTTGCTCGACCGGCCGGTGGAGGTGATTGATTTGCGCCAGCCCGGGCGGTTGGTGGTGCGCCCCTATCCGGCGGCGCAGAAAAAGCCGGAGGAGCGCCGATGAGCGGCATAACCCAGCGCGGCGTGGCGCAGATGCCGGGTTTAACGGCCTCGGCCGAGGAGACTTTGCGGGTCAAACCTGTGCGCTCTGGCCCGTTTGGCGTGCTCGATATCGGCTCCTCCAAGATTGCCTGTCTGATTGGCCGGGCGGAGGCCGATGGCCGGCTGCGCGCGCTGGGATTTGGCTGGCAAAAGAGCCGGGGTATTAAATCTGGCGGAATTGTAGATCTGGAGGAAGCGGAAGCCGCGATTCGCGCCGCTGTGGGCGTGGCTGAGGATATGGCTGATCTGCGCTTGAAGTCGGTTTATGTGAATCTCTCGTGCGGGCAGCCAGAATCGCGCCTGTTCAATGTGCAATGGCCGGTGGACGGGCGCGCGGTAACGGCCGATGACATCAAACGCGTGGTGCGCGAGGCAAAAGCGCGCGCGGTGGCCGAAGCGCGTGCCGTGATCCACGCGCTGCCCTTGAGCTTTTCCACCGACGAAACGCCGGGTGTGACCGACCCGCGCGGGCTTTATTGTGATACGCTGAGAGCACAGCTGCATGTCGTTGATGTCGGAAGCACCGCGCTGCGCACGCTGGAAGCTTGCCTGTCGCGCTGCGAGCTGGAGATTGCGGCCTTGGTCTCGGCGCCGATGGCGGCCGGGCTGGCGGCCTTGGTGGGCGATGAGCGCGAGCTTGGCGCCACCGTCATTGATATGGGCGGGGGTACGACCACCATGGCCGTATTCGCCGAAGGGCAGGTGCATCATACCGCGCAACTGCCCGTGGGCGGCATTCATGTCACCACCGATATCGCCAAGGGGCTCTCTACATCTATTGCGCATGCGGAGCGTTTGAAGGCGCTTTACGGCAATTGCCAAGGCAGCCCCGACGATGTCCGCGAATTGCTGCCCGTGCCCTTGGTGGGCGAGGCCGAACATCAGATTGCGCAGGTGCCGCGTTCCCATCTCATAGCTTGTATCCGTCCGCGCCTGGAGGAGATTTTTGAGTTGGTGAAAGACCGGCTGGAAACAGCGGGGCTGGGGCGTGTGGGGGGCACGCGCGTGGTGCTGACGGGCGGCGCCTCACAGCTTGGCGGCGTGCGTGAGCTGGCCGCGCAGATTCTGGAACGCCAGGTGCGGCTCGGGCGCCCTGGCGGGTTGATCGGCCTGCCCGATTCCGCCGCGGCACCGAACTTCGCAACCTTGGTCGGGCTGCTCGCCTTTGCCACCGGCGATGGCCAGACCATGCATGATATCGATTTCGACGCCGAACGCGGCCAGGGATGGTTCGGCCGATTTGTGGATTTTCTTAAAAATCGTGTTTGACATGAAAACGACGCGTTCTTTACCGATGTGGACTGAGGAGACGAGCGAATGGTACTGCACCTGAATGTCGAAAAACCGACGCATACGGATTTCACCCCGCGCATCACGGTGTTCGGTGTCGGCGGCGGTGGCTGTAATGCTGTAAATAATATGATTCAGATGAATCTGCCGGGGGTGGATTTTGTCGTCGCCAATACCGACGCGCAGCAATTACAGCGCTCGCTGGCGGAAAAGCGAATCCAGCTTGGGCCTCATCTCACCCAGGGCAATGGCGCTGGCGGGCGGCCGGATATCGGCAAGCTCTCGGCCGATGAGGCGGCCGAGGAGTTGGCCCGCCATCTCGAGGACACGCACATGGTGTTCATCACCGCCGGTATGGGCGGTGGCACCGGCACCGGGGCCGCACCCGTTATCGCCCGCATGGCGCGGGAGCGGGATATTCTCACCGTTGGTGTTGTCACCAAGCCTTTTGCCTTCGAGGGCAAGCGCCGCATGCGCTCGGCCGAGGAAGGCATTATTGAGATGCAGGCCTATGTCGATACGCTGATCGTCATTCCAAACCAGAATCTCTTCAAGGTGGCGAATGAGCGCACCGGTTGGAAAGAGGCGTTCGAGATGGCCGATAACGTCCTGTACATGGGCGTGCGCGGCGTGACCGATCTGATGGTGATGCCCGGTATCGTCAATCTGGACTTCGCCGATGTGCGCAGCGTGATGCGCGAGATGGGCAAGGCCATGATGGGCACCGGCGAGGCCGAGGGCGAAGATCGCGCGATTCGCGCGGCCGAGGCCGCGATCAGCAATCCGTTGCTGGAAGACACCAACATGCGCGGCGCGCGCGGCCTGCTCATCAACATCACCGGCGGCTCGGATGTGACCTTGTTCGAGATCGACCAGGCCGCCAACCGTGTGGGCGAGGAAGTGGATAAGGATGCCAACATCATGTTTGGCATGTCGCTCGATGAGAGCATGGCCGGGCGTATCCGTGTGTCCGTGGTCGCAACCGGAATCGATTCCATGCCGCAGGCCATCCCGAATCTGAAAGTGGTGAATGGCGGCCATGCCGAGCCGATGCCGCCCGCCGCCGTGGCGGGGCAGGCGGTGGGGCCGCAGCAGCCGGCTGTGGGCGTTGGCCGCCCGGGCGGGTATGTGCCCGAGCCGCCGGTGGCACCGTTGGTTTCCAAGGCTTATGTGGATCGCGGGCATGAAATCGCCTTAGGCGAGACGCCGGCCGCGCCGTTGGCGCAATCGCAGCCGCAGCATCCCCAAGCCCCGCAGGCGCAAGCCCCTCAGCCGCCGCCGGCCCCCCGCATGGCGCCGCCGGTACGCGCGGCATATCCGGCCACGCCGGTGGCGCCGCCGGCGCCCGTGCGTGCCCCAGAGGCGCCCAAGGCCAGCAGCATTTTTAAGTCCGTGTTTGGGTTTGGCGGCGGTCGGCAGGCCGCGCCTCCCCCGGCCCCGCATCGCCAGGAGCCCGCCATGCATGCCGAGCCCCAGCATGAGGAGCCCGCCCGTCCGGCTGTCCGCCCGGCTCAGATTGACGAGGTAGGGCTTGAAATTCCCGCGTTCCTGCGGCGCAATAGCCAGTAAAACCATTATTTCGTGCGATGAAGGCGGCGTTGGGCAACCAGCGCCGTCTTTTTTGTTTGGCGAAAAAATAAATCAAAAACAAAAGCTTATAACGAAATAATCAGAAATAATGATTGACTGGCAGCCCATGCCGCCGGGGCGTAAATTAACACTGCATTCAACCATGGATATGGCATGTCTTATTTGCGTGAACCTTCTCCCCTGGCGCCCGCGATGACCGCGCCGATAACGCGGCGGACCTTGCAGGCCCCCATTGGCGCGGCTGGGCGCGGCTTGCATAGCGGGGCCGAGGTGAATTTGCGTTTGGTGCCGGCGGCCGCGGAGACGGGGATTGTGTTTCACCGCACGGATTTGGATGTTAAAATCCCCGCTCGCTACGATGCCGTGGCCGATACGCGCCTATGCACGCTGATTGCCCAGGGGCAGGCGCGGGTTGGCACGATCGAGCATCTGATGGCGGCGTTGAGTGCCGCTGGGATCGATGATCTTGTGGTGGAGGTGGATGCGCCGGAATTGCCGGTGTTCGATGGCTCCGCGGCGCCATTTTTATTCCTGATCGAAAGTGCGGGCATTGCGTTGCAAGCAGGACGGCGCCCGCAAGTGCAAGTGCTGCGCCCGGTGCGCGTGGAGCATGAAGGCGCTTTTGCGGAATTGCGGCCGCACCAGCCAGGCGGGCAGGGGTTCGATATTTCGCTCTCGATTGCGTTTTCCGCCGCGGCCATTGGCGCCCAGGCCTATCATTTTCAGCTTTCGGCGGCGGGATTCGCCGATGAAATCGCCACCGCCCGGACCTTCGCCATGGCCGGTGAAATCGAGGCGCTCCGCCAAGCAGGGCTCGCGCGCGGCGGGTCGCTCGCCAACGCCGTGGTGGTAGATGGAGCGCGGATTCTCAACCCCGAAGGGCTGCGCTTCAACGATGAATTCGTGCGCCACAAGCTGCTGGACGTGATTGGTGATTTGGCCTTGGCGGGCGCGCCGATTTGGGGGCGCTTTCTGGGCAACCGCACGGGCCATGCGCTCAATAACCGGTTGCTGCGGACATTATTCGCCGATCAGGCCAATTACCGCTTGGCGGCGCCCGCCGCGCGTGAACCAGAGCGCTCAGCCGCCTGAGATAGGGCGAGGCGCATCGGGCACGTGATTTGAGCCGCGCGCGCCGCACCCGGTGGTTGGCTCACGCCAAGCCGCCTGCGCGCCCGCGCATTTATGCCATCTGAAATTTGAAATGACGTCGCTGGGTTGCAGGCTGGGCGGCTTCTATTGCCACTTGTCTACGCGTTTGCGGGGCGTGGGATCTGGCGGAGGGGATGGGATTCGAACCCACGATACGCCTTGACAGCGTATAACGGTTTAGCAAACCGCCGCCTTCAGCCTCTCGGCCACCCCTCCATACCAAACCATGGCACATGTTGCCGTGGTCTAGCTTGACTTGCTCAATAAGGGGCCTGGGCGGCGGCGTAAAGCCTTCTTAGGCATCCTTTCCGCGTAAAACTTATAATTTATTGAATTTAATAGATTTACACCAGTGATTCGGTTTTGGTTTGCTGCGATGCAAAATTTATCTTGCGCTGCACAACAAATGGCTCTAAAAGGTAAATCACAGGGTGAGTTTCTCCCCTGTTTCTTGGACGTTTCCTCCCTAAACTTGGCGGCACTTTATAGTGCCGCCTTTTTTTTACTCAGCCGCGATCCTCCAATCCGGCCCCGCTTCGCCCCACATCTGCACGGCTTCGACCATGGTCTCGAGGAAAGAGGTCATGTGCGCGCGAGTCGTGGGGAAATCAGGACCATGTGTAAAATGCCGCTCATTCATGTAGAGCGCCCGCGCCAGCTCTATCTGGAGGACCTGCACGCCCTTGTCGGGGCGGCCATAATGGCGGGTGATGAAGCCGCCAGCATACGGATCGTTGCGGCGCACCCGCATGCCCAGCGCGGTGAAGGCGCTGGCGATATAATTTGTCCAGGCGGCGGTGCAGCTGGTGCCGTGGCCATCGCCCAGCACAATGTCGGTGCGTGGCGCGTGGCGCCCTTGTTGCGGGGTGGGCATGGAATGGCAATCCAGCACCAGGCAATGGCCAAATTGAGCCACCGTTTCTTCCACCAGCCCGGCCAGTGCGGCATGGAAGGGCCGCCAGCATGTCTCAATCCGGGCCTTGGCTTCGGCGAACTGCAGCTTACGCGCGTAAATTGGCTCGCCCGCCCCCACGATGCGCGCCACCGTGCCAAGCCCGGCCGCCACGCGCGGGCTGGCGCTATTTACGTAATCGGGCAGCGTATCGGCGAACATCGAGGGATCAAGCTCCCAGGGTTCCCGGTTGGCATCGCACCAAGCGCGGGGAAATTCCGCCGCCAGCAACGGCAGGCCAAGGGCCGGGGCAGCGCCGAAGAGCTCTTCTACAAAACTATCTTCCGAACGGCGGATGGCATGCGCATCAAGCCGAGTCGTGGCTAGAAACTCGGCGCTATACCGGCGGCCGGAATGGGGCGATGTTAGAATCAGCGCCGTGCTCGGGCGTTCCGGTAGCAGTAGCGAGCAGGGTGGGCCATTATCCATGGGAATGGTGCCATTCAACCAGCATGCGCCGCGCGGAGCAAGAGAAAGCGCCGCCACTCACGCTCCCGCACGCCCCAAAAGCGCCCCGTGCAGCTTTGTTGTCATTGTGATCATGCGGCGCGGGGCAAGCAGTAATGTGACCAGCGTGAAACTAATGGCCGCCACTCCGCCGCCAAGCCCAAGCTGTGCCGCCAGCCCAAGCCCCGGCCAGGCGGCAAGCGCGGCCCAGCCGGCCAGACGTGCCGCCGCCAAAGCCAGGACGGGCAGCAGCAGCAAGCGCAGGATGGGCCCAGTCGGATGGTCCAGCCCCTGGCGCAGGCCCAGAATGAACAGCCCCACGGCCACAATCCCGCGCCCGGCCAGCGCCCAGGCCAGCGTGTGCAGCCCATAGGGGGCGGCAAACCAGACGGCGGCGGCGATGGTGGCGGCATTGAGCCAGGCATAGCGCGAGACCAGCCGCATGCGTCCGACGGATGTCAGCAGCGGGTTGAGGCTGCTATAGAGTGCGGTGGCCGGGGCCATGAGGGTGATGACGGCGAAAACGGGCACCGCCGCCTCCCAGCGCGGCCCGAACATCAGCAGCACAATCGGCCGCGCGGCCGCCCCGCAGACGGCGCTGACGAAGAAGATCACCATCGAGAGCAGGTCGAGCATCTGCCGTGCGGTCTCGTAACGGCGTTCGGGATCATCGCGGACCGCCACGAACACGGGCATGAACACCTTACGCGCGGGCAGAAAGGCGATTTCCTGAATCACTTCGACCAGGCGCTGCGCGATGCGGAACTCGCCGAGCCGATCCACCGGCATGCGCAGGCCCACCAGCATCACATAGCCGGTAAAGGCAATATAATCGACGAAGGCGGCCTGCATCAGCGGCCAGGAGAAGCGAAACCCCGCGCGCAGCACGGCAAGGCTAGGCGGGCGCGGCGGGTGCCAGCGCGTGATGATGGTGCTGACCACCAGATAATAGACGGAGCCGGCCATGCGCTGCCCCACCAGCGCGGCAACACCATGCCCGGCATAGGCGAAGGGCAGGGCGATGAGCCCGCCGCAAATCGTGCTGCCCATCGAGATCAGCCCCACCGTGCGGAAGCGGAATTGCGATAGCAGCCGGGCCGAGGGCACGACAATGAACGAGGTGATCACCACGTTCAGGCCCATGATATAGAGGATCGGCACCAGGAGTGGCTGGCCGTAGAGATGCGCGATCCAGGGCGTGGCCGCCCATAGGCCGGCCATGAACAGCAGCGAGGTGAGAAGCTGGCTCCAGAACGCGCCCGCCTCCACCGCGCGGTCGCCTGGGCTGGCCTGCACCTGCTCGCCCGCCCCACTATTGGCGACAATCCGGGTTAAATCCGAGATGGCCGAAGCGATGGCGATGAGCCCGACGATAGGGGCGGGTACAACCCGCAACAGCAGGCCGAGAATGATGAAGCCGAAGCTGCGCTCCGCCAGCATCGTCGCGAAGCTCCATGCGGCCCCGCGCGCCGCTCCCCGTGCCAGACTCATGCCCGATCCCGCCTCCGGCCTTGTGCCCTAAGCGTTTGGGAGCGGCGGGGCAAGGGGTTAGCCCGCCAAGGCCAGGGCGAGCAGAGCGGCCAGCAAGGCAGACGGCATGACCGTAAGGCCAAGGCGCAGGAAACGCCAGCCGCTTAAAGGCGTGCCGTGGCGGCGCAGGGCGGCCAGCCATAGCAAGGTGGCGAGCGATCCGGTGATGGAGAGGTTGGGGCCAAGATCGACCCCGATCAGGGCCGCGGCCCTGATCATGCGCCCGGCTCCCGCCAGGGCCTGCCCGGCCAGCAGTCCGGCAGGCAGGTTATTGATGATATTGCTGCCAAGCCCAAGGGTAAGACCGCTCCGCCATATACCGCCCGCGCGCAGCCAGGCGCCCAAGCCGGCGGTCAGGCCCAGCCGGTCCAGCGCGCCGAGCATAACAAACAGCCCCGCCACCAGCAGCAGCATGTCCCAGGGGAAGGTGCGTATGAGGGTGGCGGGGCTTTGCCGGGCCGGGCCCAAAACCAAGGCGGCAAGGCCAAGGCCGGCGAGAAAAATGGGCGGGCCAAGCCGCCAGCCCAGGGCCGAGGCCAGCAGCATCAGTCCCGCCATGACCAGCAGCCCAGCCAATACCAGCCGTCCTGTTGTGGGCAGGGTAGGGCGCTCAATAGCTGTTGCGAGCGGTTGGCGCAGGGCATAGCGCTGTGTGGTCCAGAGAGTGAGAAGGGTCATAACAATGGCCAGGATCGCGGGCACGCCAAATGTGGCGAGCCATTGCGGCAAAGGCGGCATGGCGGTGGTGAACACCACCAGATTGGCGGGGTTGGAGATAGGCAGCAGGAACGAAGCGGCATTGGCGACAAAGGCGCAGACCAGCAGATAGGGCAGGCTGTGCGGGGCCTGTGCGGTCCGGACCATGCGGGCCACGGCCGGGGTTAGCAGAATCGCGGTTGCATCGTTGGACAAGAACATGGTGACCAGCACCGCCAGACCGTAGATGAATACGAACAGCCGCACGCCAGACCCCCGGGCGGCGCGCGCCACGCGTCCCGCGGCCCAGTCGAACACGCCGTGAAGGGCAGCAAGCTCGGCCAGGATCATCATGCCGGCCAGGAACAGATACAAATTCCACCCTTGCGCCGCGGCGCGCAGGGCAGCGCCCGGCGGCATTAGGCCGGCCAGAACCAGCAGCATGGCACCGGCCAGGGCGGTCCATGCCTCGCGCAGGCCGTAAGGGCGCAGGAGGATGCACGCCAGGCTTGCCAGCACAATCAGCCAGATTCCGGCCGTGTGCAGGGTCATGATTGAGGGACGGCGCACGATTTGTTCATGGCTACGGCTTAACGCGCGCGGCAAATTCTGCAATGAGCCGGCGCGGGGCGCATACTGGCCCCGCAGACCGCGCCAGGAGTTGTCATGGATTTCATGCATGCCGTTTTCTTCGCCATCCTGCAGGGGGCGACGGAGCTTTTTCCCGTTAGCAGCCTCGGCCATGCCGTGGTGGTGCCAGCCCTGCTGCATTGGGGCATTAACCAGGCGGCACCCGGCTTTTTGCCATTTCTTGTCATGCTGCATCTGGGCACGGCGGTGGGCCTGCTGATTTATTTTCTGGGCGACTGGCTCGGCATGGCGCGCGGCGTGCTGGGGCTGGGCTACGAGGCTGAGAACAGCGCCGCCCGGGGGCTGCTGCTGCGGCTGATCGTGGCTACCATCCCGGCCGTGATCATTGGCTTCTTGTTCAAGAAGCCGCTCACCCATTTATTCGCCACACCGCTGATCGCGGCCTTGTTCCTGGTCGCCAATGCCGGCTTTTTGCTGCTGGGCGAACGGTTGCGCGGCCGCGCGCTGCGCGATGGCAAGGGCCTGTCCTATCTGGATGCGCTGATTATCGGCCTGTTCCAGTGCCTGGCCTTTCTGCCCGGCATTTCGCGCTCAGGGGCTGCCATTGTCGGCGGCTTGCGCCGGGGCATTAATCACGAGGCGGCGGCGCGCTTTGCCTTTCTCATGGGCACGCCGATCATCTTCGCCGCCAGCGTGATCGAGATCCCCAAGCTCTTGCGCGCCCATCAATTGCACGCCCTGTTTGGTACGGCCCTACTTGCCGCCATTATCTCCGGCGTGGTCGCCTATGCCAGCACGGCCTTTCTGATGCGTTATTTTAAAGGGCACGATAATTGGGCACTCACCCCCTTTGCCTGGTATTGCGGGCTGTTTGGCGCGGGCAGCTTCCTGTTGATGCTGGCGGGCTGGTGATGCGCCGGCTTCTGCTGGCGGCCTTGCTGCTTCTGGCGCCGGGGCTGGCGCGCGCACGCACGCATGTCAATCTGGCGATGGCGCCGATCGGGCGGATGGATCTACCCTGGTGGCGGGCACATTTCGAGGCCACGCTGGCCGATGTGCGGGCGCATCCCGATGCCAAAATCGTCTGGCTGGGCGATTCCATCACCTATTACTGGCAGCGCCAGGGCGGGCATGGGTATGACGATATTCGCCCGGTCTGGGATAAATATTACGCCCCCTACGGCGCGCTGGACCTGGCCTGTATCGGCGATACGACGGCCAGCCTGATCTGGCGGCTGGATCATGGCCAGGTGGAGGGGCTGCATCCGGGCCTTGTTATTATTTTAATCGGGGCGAATAATTTCGGCCGGGTGCATTGGGACGCGGCGATGACCGTGCCGGGAATCGAGGCGGTGGTGGCCAATGCCCATGCCCGCCTGCCGGGGGCGCATATTGTGCTCCTGGGCGTGCTGCCCTCCATCCGCTCGGCCTGGGTGGATGCGCAAACCCGCGCCACCAACCAGGCCTTGGCGCGCCATTATGCGCATGATCCGGTGGTGAGCTTTGTGAATGTTGGCGCGGTGCTGATGAAGAATGGCCACGCCGATCCCGCCTTGTATGTGGACCCACGCCTGCACCCGCCCGAGCCCGCCTTGCACCCGGACCGTGAGGGAATGACCCGGATCGCCGCCCTGCTGGCGCCCATGGTACGGCGCTACGTCCCGTAAAGGGCGTTAGCCGTGGCCCCGCGCGGCGTGGATGAAAGCGCGGATCAGATCGGGGGATTTTTGCCCGGGCGCGTGTTCCACGCCCGAGGAGACATCGACCCCCGGCGCATGGGTGCGCGCCAGCGCGGCGGCGACGTTTTCGGGCGTCAGCCCGCCCGCCAGCAGCCAGGGCTTGTCGGGGCGAAAGCGGGCGAGCAAATCCCAATCCGCGCGCACCGCGTTGCCGCCCGGGCGGGTGGCACCCGGCGGCGGCTTGGCTTCCACCACATAGCCATCCACCTCTTCGCCAGGCGCGGGAAAATCCTCTTCTGCCGCCACGCCAAGCTGGCGCCAGACCGGCAGGCCAAAGCGCGCGCGCAGCGCGGCTGCCAATTCCGGGATGGCGTGGAGCTGTAAGATGTCGAGCCGGATGGCGCGCAAAACAGTTTCAATCTGCGCTTCATCGGGGTTGACGAACAGGCCCACGCGCAGCGGCCCGCCCGCTTGCCGGGCGGACAGGCTGGCCGCCTGCGCGGGAGTAACATAACGCGGCGAGGGCGGGAAAAATACAAAGCCGATATAATCGGCGCCCGCTTCCCAGGCGGCATCGAACGCAGCAGCACTGTTAATGCCGCAAATCTTCACCAGACTCATGAAATCGCGGCCGCGATGGCAGAAGCCGCCGCCGCCGGGTCCGCCGCCTGGGTAATGGGCCGGCCAACCACGATATAATCGGCGCCCATCGCCACCGCGTCCTGCGGTGTCATCACCCGGGCTTGGTCACCCAGCGCCGTTCCGGCCGGGCGGATGCCGGGCACCACCAGCAACGGCTTGGGGCCAAACGCATCGCGCAGGCGCGAAATTTCATGCGCCGAGCAGACCAGCCCGTCCGCCCCGTTCTCCAGCGCCAGCCGGGCAAGCCGCAGCACCTGCTGGGCCGGCCCACCGGCCACGCCGGTTTCGGCCAGGCCGGCGGCATCCAGGCTGGTCAGCACCGTCACCGCCAAAATTTTGGGGCGGTTGGGCGCGGTGGCCGCAGCCTGGGCGGCGGCCGCGATCATCTTGGCCCCGCCCCCGGCATGGATGGTGAGCATGGAGGCCCCCAGCGGCAGTAGTGAGCGCACCGCGGCTGCCACCGTATTGGGAATATCGTGCAGTTTGAGATCGAGAAAAATGGGGTGGCCGCTTGCCGCCTGGGTAAAGCCTTGCGGGCCGTGGCGGAGGAAAAATTCAAGCCCGAGCTTGATCAGCCCGCAATGCGGGGCAACGGCATCGATGAGCATGCGGGCTTGCGCCGCATCGGGCGTGTCGATCGCGGCGATAAGGCGCTTGGTCATGCTTCTGGCGTGAGGCGGGGCGCTGTTGTGCTGAGATTGGCCTGCGCCTCAATCTCGGCGGCGCGCTTTTCGGCCCGGCGGGCGCGGCGAGTAGCGCTGATCCGGGCCGGCAAATGGAACAGCAGCCCGGCGATAAAGCCAATGATAAGCCCGCCTACCAGCAGCGCGCCAAGCGGCAGTTTAGCTTCTCCAAACGGTTGGAACTTCACCGTAACGTCTGGCCGGTTGGACATGAGCAGAACCAGCAGCACCAGGAAAACCAGGAAACTGGCGATGGTCTTGAAAAGTTTCAGTTTTTCGCTCCGCTGCTTTTTTTCGCGCCGTTGGGCGCGGGTGCGGTCTTGTTTATCCGCTCACGCAGCTCTTTGCCAGCCTTGAAGAAGGGGACAGATTTTTGGGCAACTTCCACCGCCTCGCCGGTGCGGGGGTTACGGCCCGCGCGGGCCTGGCGGCGCTTAACGGTAAAGGCGCCAAAACCGCGCAACTCCACCCGTTCGCCACGAGCCAGGGCCGTGGTCATTTCATCGAACAGGGCGGAAACGATGCGTTCAACGTCCGCAACAGTCAGATGTGGGTTTTCTTCCGCCAAGCCGGCGATCAGTTCCGAACGTGTCATGCAGCTCTCCCGCATGTAACGATGCCAGGATGCGGGGTTTTGGTCAATAAACGTTTATCATCACGTGGTTTTTTCAGTAGGACGTTGCGGTCCCGCCTGATTGTGACGATGGCTTGGGGGGATGAGCGGTGGAGCCGCCCTGGCCGTTGGCGTTGGCATCCTCCCAAGGCCTGCTTGTGCAGGTGGGCGCCGGGTATCCGGACCTCGGCCCGGACAGAGCCAGCTCCCGAGGGAAGTGCTTAACGGCCCTGGGGATGATTTGCCTGACGTACCGGGCAGCTCCAGCTGCGCAATCTAGGCGTCTAGGAGGTCGGCTGCAATCTCTTCCGCGCGCGCGGCCACACGGCGCAGACGCGCCTTGCGTTCGCCGGTCTGCGGTGGGGCGGCGGCGGGTTTGTTTTGGCGTTGGTCGTGCAACTCGTCGGCCAGCAGCAGGGCGGCCAGCATTAGCAGCCGCGCCTCGCCCGATTGCCCGCCAATCGCCTTGATGCTGGTGATGCGCTGCTCGATCTCCTCGGCCATGCGGCCAAGATGCTCTTCCTGCCCGTCCTCGCAGCCGACTGTATAGGTATAGCCGTTGATGCGTATGGTAACCTGTGCCATGGCGTTTATTCCTCCTCGGCCGGGGGCGGCGCATTGAGCCCGGTGCGCAGCCGGTCAATCACCTCATCGAGCGCCTGTGCTGCGGCCGCACGGTTGAACGAAGGGGCGGGAGAGGATATTTGCGTCCGCCCCGCAATTTTGCGAAGAGCAGCCTCGATGCGGTCCAGGATTTCATCTTCTGATTCAAATTCGGACATGTGTTCCAACCTCCGGCATCTTGTCCATTCAACCCGACGCCGCCGTGCCCGGTCAAGGTAAGGTTAAGCTTTTGGGCGCGCCGAATCGCATAAATCAGCCCTTGCCTCCGGCGGTGATTGTGCATGGCGCGCGCGATATTGCCCAGGCGCTGGCGCCAAACCTGCCGGTGACATTGCTGTCCGCCCCAGGGGCGGTGCTTTATGCGGGATGTTTATGGTGGCGGGCCTTGCTGGCGCGGGCCGATTATACGGGCCCGTCGCTGCTGGACTGCGCCGTGGCGCCGGGCCGCGCGGTGGAGGCGCTGGCCCTTGGCCTGCCCGGGCTTGTGCTGGCCCCGTGCCCGGCCTGGGATGAGGTGGCCGCCCTGGCGGCGCAAGGCGGCGCCATGCTGCTGGCGCACGCCCCCCCGGCGTTGGATTTGGCGCAAAAGGGCGCGCAAAGGCGCCTGAAACAATGGTTGGCCGGATGACAGGCGGCAGCGCTTGGGTTACATGGCGCCGAGTTTCCTGCAACCGTGAAAGAGGGTGGACGAATATGGCGATGACGCAGACGGTCAAAACGATTTTGTCGCATTATGAGAGCGATAATCCTGGCACCAAGGCGAATCTGGCCCGCATCCTCATGCAGGGCAAGCTGGGCGGCACCGGCAAGCTCGTCATCCTGCCGGTGGATCAGGGATTTGAACATGGTCCGGCCCGCTCGTTTGCGCCCAACCCGGCGGCTTACGACCCGCATTACCATTACCAGCTCGCCATCGATGCCGGACTGTCCGCCTATGCGGCACCGCTGGGCATGCTGGAGGCGGGGGCCAGTGAGTTCGCCGGTCAGATCCCGACCATCCTCAAGGTCAATTCCTCCAACAGCCTCGCCACCGACAAGAACCAGGCCCTGACCGGCTCGGTGAACGACGCGCTGCGCTTGGGCTGTGCTGCCATCGGCTTCACCATCTATCCGGGCTCGGAATTCGCCTTCGACCTGATGGAGGAAATCCGCGAGATGGCCGAGGAAGCCAAGGCGGCGGGCCTGGCCGTGGTTGTCTGGTCGTATCCGCGCGGCCCGAACCTGGACAAGGCGGCCGAGACCGCGCTCGATATCTGCGCTTATGCCGCGCATATGGCGGCCCTGCTCGGCGCGCACATCATCAAGGTCAAGCCGCCCACGGATGTGATCTCGCTGGACGCCGCGAAGAAGGCCTATGCCGGGTTCGATGCCTCGACCATGGCCAAGCGTGTGGCGCATGTGGTGCAATCCTGCTTTGCCGGCAAGCGCATCGTGGTGTTCTCGGGTGGTGAGTCGAAGAGCCTGGAGGGGCTGTATGAGGAAATCCGCGGCCTGCGCGATGGCGGGGCGAACGGTTCGATCATCGGCCGCAACACCTTCCAGCGCCCGCGTGAGGAAGCGCTGGTCATGCTCCAGCAGATCATCGACATCTACCTGAACAAGGCCTGATCCGGCTTTATAGATCGTATCCGGAGGCGCCCTTTTGGCCAAAAAGGGCGCCTCTTTCATTTTTGAGCCAGAATGCCATGACCCATGATTGCCGCCTCTATCTTATCACCCCGCCCGTCCTGACGCCGGGCTTTGCCGACGAGCTGGCCGCCGCCCTGGATGCGGGCGACGTGGCGGCGGTGCAATTGCGGCTGAAGGATGTGCTGGACGACACGCTGCGCCACACAGTGGAGCAATTGCGCCCGGTTGTGCAGAGCCGCGATGTTGCCTTTATCCTGAACGACCGGCCGGATCTGGCCGTGGCCCTGGGCTGCGATGGCGCGCATGTCGGCCAGACCGACATGAAGGCGGGCGCGGCGCGCAAGATATTGGGCGATCTGACCCTTGGCGTCACCTGCCATAATTCCCGCCATCTGGCGATGGAAGCCTGCGAGGCGGGGGCCGATTATGTTGCCTTTGGCGCGTTCTTTGCCTCACGCACCAAGGAACCGCCTGAGATGGCGGAGATCGAGACGCTGAAAATCTGGGCCGAGACGATGGAGATCCCCTGTGTCGCCATTGGCGGCATCGAGCCTGGCAATTGCGCGCCGCTGGTGCGGGCGGGGGCGGAGTTTCTGGCGGTGTCGGGCGCTGTGTGGGGGCACCCGCAAGGGGCCGCCGCGGGCGTGAGGGCGATGCTGGAGGCCATGGCGGCGGCGGGGTGATTCTCGACCCATTTTGTAAAAAATTCCCGCGCCCCGGAAAATGTTTATAAGATTTCAGGATAAGGATACGCTTGGAAGAGGCCGTCCATGACTGAACAAACAACGCGGGTCTACCGCATTGCCCGCCCGGTCCAGGGTGTTCCCGGGCCGGATGATTTTGAGCTGACCGAGATGACGCTGCCGCCCCTGCGCCCGGGGCAGGTGCTGATGCGCACGATCTATATCGGCATCGCGCCGGGGGTTCGCCCGCTCATGCCTTATGCGGGCGGGCGCCCGGACGTGGCGCAAGGGGCGGGCGCCGGGCGGCTGGCTGGGGCCGATGACGATGTGCCCAACCCCACGCGCATGAATGTGGGCGAGCGGATGCGGGCCGGCACCGTACCGTCCGATTCCCCGCTATCCGGCGGCACTGTGGGGCGGGTCGTCGCCTCGCGCCATCCGGGTTTTGCCGTGGGCGACTATATTTTCGGCGGACGCTACTGGCAGGAACATGAGGTGGTCGAGGGGGCCGCCGCGCTCCGGCTCGATCCGTCCGCCTTGCCGATCGAGGCCGAGCTTGGCCTGCTCGGCCGCTCCGCCTTCACCGGCTGGATCGGCTATCGCCGCTTTTGCCATGCGAGGCCAGGCGAGACGATCGTCGTATCCGCTGCCTCGGGCGCCGTGGGGATGATGGTGGTGCAGCTTGCCAAGGCGCAAGGGCTGCGCGTGATCGGCATTTCCGGCGGCGCGGAGAAATGCGCCTTCGTGACCGGGCTGGGGGCCGAGGCCTGTATCGACCGCAATGCGGAGGATGTCGGCGCGGCCCTGGACCGGCTCTGCCCCGAAGGGATCGATATTTATTTCGACAATGTCGGCGGCGCCATCCAGCGCCTGGCCTATGACCGGCTGAAGCCGTTTGGCCGGCTGATCGTCTGCGGCATGACGGCCGCCTACAATACGGCGGGCGAGGCGGATGTGGGGCTGCCCAGCGGCATCATCCTCGCCAAGCGCCTGCGGGTGCAGGGGTTTGTCGTGCTCGACCATGGCGATGATTATCCGGCCTTCCGGGCCGAGATCGCGGATTTGTGGCGCAAGGGTGCGCTCAGCTTCCGCCAGCATGTGTATGAGGGCTTCACGCAGACCCCCCAGGCCCTGGCCGATTGCCTGAGCGGCGCCAATGCGGGGGGCAAGCTCCTGGTCCGCGTCTCGCCGGATGACAGCCGGCCGGGCTGAACGCAAGGGTGTTTCAGGCCGGGTCGCCCGGCCTGAAACAAGGGTGGCTCAATCCTCGGGCGCGATGCGCACATGCATCCCATTAAGATCCGGGGTTACCTTCACTTGGCAAGACAAGCGCGATTCATCGGTGCGGTGGCTGGACGAGCCCAGCAGCTCATCCTCATCCTCGCTGATGGGCGGCAGTGTGCCTGCGCCCGCGCCGCTCACATACACATGGCAGGTGGCGCATGAACAATTGCCGCCGCAAATGGCCTGCAACTCGTCATAATCATTGTCGCGGAGCACTTCCATCAAGGTTCGGCCGATGATGGGCTCGATCTCGCGCGTTTCTCCATCGCGGTTGGTTACAATCAGGGTGGTCATCAATTATCCTTCATGCGTCATCAGGTCGGGCGCGTGGCTGCGCACGTAATATGGCGGCGGAGGCTCTCCGCCGTCCGTCAGGCCCGCTGCGCAAGCGGGCTGAGCGCGGCGCAAGGCGTTATGAACGGCCCTGTGCGCTTAGCATATTCTCTCCTATCGTCAACGGCCAAAGGCCTGTGGTGGGCAGTGGGCAAAGGCCTGCGCGCGGTGCGGGGCGGGGGAATAATCGGCGCGGATGGCTTGTCAAAAATAGTGATGGATGCTTAAGAAACTCAAAAGAGGAGAGGTTTTTACGAAGATGAGCGTGCCCCCTATCGACCGCACGAGTTTCCGCGAGGCCATGGCCCGTCTAGGTGCCGCGGTGAATATTGTCACGACGCGCGGTCCGGATGGTGATGTTGGGCTGACCGTGTCAGCTGTATGCAGTGTCACCGATGATCCGGCCACGGTCATTGTCTGCATCAACCGGTCCAGCCGCCAATATGATGTCTTCAAGAATGCGGGTTTAATCTGCGTCAACGTGCTGTCGCATGAGCAAGAGGAGTTATCGGGGATTTTTGCCGGCAAGGGCGATCTGACAATGCCGGAGCGTTTCGCGCGTGCCTCGTGGCACCGGATGAGCACGGGGGCCGCGGCCCTCGACAATGCGGCCGCCAGCCTCGATTGCACGGTCAACCAGACGGTTGATGTGGGCACTCACACCGTGTTTTTCTGCAACGTGCAGGCTATTCATTTGGGAGGCAGCGGGGCTGGGCTTGTATATCATGGCCGTGCCTATCATCAGCTTTTGCCAAAAACGGTCTAAGCCGTTTGTCATGTCTGACGGTTGAAAGGCGGCAGCCCGCGCATGCCGCCTTTTTTG